>NZ_MKKF01000001.1:0-117589 GCF_001942435.1 Serinicoccus sp. CNJ-927
CCACCAACCCGGCGCCCGCACCCCCGTCCAGGCGTTGGCGTCCGGGGCCTACCTGGCCGAGCACCGCAACGTCGTCCTCCTCGGCCCACCGGGCACCGGCAAGACCCACCTGGCCACCGCCCTGGGCGTCGCCGCCGCCCGGCAAGGGCACCGGGTCCTGTTCGCGACCGCCACCGACTGGGTCACCCGCCTGACCGAGGCCCACGACCGCGGCCGGCTCGCCGCCGAGCTGACCCGGCTACGCCGCTACGGGCTGATCATCATCGACGAGGTCGCTACCTGCCCTTCGAACAGGACGCCGCGAACCTCTTCTTCCAACTCGTCTCATCCCGCTACGAGCACGCCTCGCTGATCCTGACGTGGAACCTGCCGTTCAGCTCCTGGGCAGGCGTCTTCGGTGACCAGGTTGTCGCGGCCGCGATGATCGACCGCATCGTCCACCACGCCGACGTCATCGCCCTCAAAGGCGCCTCCTACCGGCTACGCGACCGCGGCGTCGAGACCCTGCCCAGCATCAAGGCCGAACAAGAATCCCTAGACTGAGACCGTCCACTCTTCGACCGCCGAAACTGTCCAGTTTTCGAGCGCCGTCGACAGGCCGTGTGTCGCAGGCGGAGCATCGGAAGCGGGACTTGCCCACATGGGACACACACTGAGCATCGCAACCGGAGCGTAACCGCAGGTCAGTCGCCCCGACAAGGGCACTCACACTTCAAGACCGTATAAGTGGACCCTGGGGGCCAGAGGATTCCTGGCCGCCTGTGACTGCTACGCCGCGCGACGTTGGGCCGGGGGCACGAACGTGCCTCCGGCCGCGTCGGCCTCGGCGATGTGCAGGGGCCGCCTCGGCGTCCGTGAGGATCTCGAACATGCTGAGGGAGTGGGTGCGACCCTCGACGTGACGGAGATCTTGGCGTTTCGTGTCTCGACGCGGCCATCTGCGTCCCCCAGCACGAAGCCCCCAGATCCGCATCCTCATGCGGAATCTGGGGGCGACGTGCGACAAGCCGCACAGCGTGAGACACGTGGGTGGAGGTGGCGGGAATCGAACCCGCGTCCGTTACCGAGAAATCAGGGCTTCTCCGGGTGCAGTGCGCTGTGGATTTTCTCGGCCCCAGGGCTCGCGCGCACACGTTCCCTGACAGGCCCAGTCGAGTGGGAGTCCCGCGTGATCCCTCGAGCGCAGATCACGCAGCAAGTCATCTAGATGATGCCAGGATCTGAGCCGATGACGAGCTCAGGCTGACAGACTTCGGGCTCGCTCAGGCGGCGAGGGCGAAGTCGCTGCGCTTGGAATTGGCAGCTATTGGTTTCGCAAGGAGCGTTTGACGAGATGACCTTGCATCCTCGACCCGCTTCCCCTGAAGTGTCGAGCAACGTCGAAACCGATCACCCCCATGGGGGGTCTCACGCTGTGCAGTTGTCAAACTGCGCGGCCGTAGCCGGGCAGACGATCATTCTAGTGGGTCAACGCGCGGCGGGCCACGCAGATTCCGCACGCCGTGAGAGGGTCGCTGCCATGACCACCCCCACGGGCACGAGCGGCGCCCCGACCGACCTGAGGCCGTTGACGATCATGGTCGGCGCGATGGCCGGTGCGCTGGTCGTCATCGGTGTCGTCCTGACCTTCCTCGGGGCCGAGATGGCGGTGCCCTCGACGTGGGTGCTGCTCGTGGTCGCTGCCGCCACCCTCGGAGCCTGGGCGCTCGTGCTGGTCATGCCGCCTCCGCGAGCCCCTCAGGGCGCGTCCCTGGCCGCCGCCGTGTCCCCCGTCGTGGTCTTCCGCGCCGCGGTCCTGGAGGCTCCGGCGATCATCGGGCTGATGCTGTTCTTCATCGACGGGCCCTCGCTGCTGATCTACGCCCTGCCGGCAATCTTCGCGATCGCGGGGATGGTGCTCTTCGCCCGCCCGTCGGTGGTGGCGCGGCGCCTCAGCCGTGCCGCTTGAGGTGGGCTGACATCGCCCGCTCGGCCTCGCGCCGGTCCTGCCGCTCGCGCAGCGTCTGCCGCTTGTCGTGCAACTTCTTGCCCTTGGCCAGCGCGATCTCGACCTTCGCGCGGCCGTCGACGAAGTAGAGCGAGAGCGGCACGATCGTGTGCCCGGCCTGCTCGGCCTTGGCGACCAACTTGTCGATCTGGTCGCGGTGCAGCAGCAGCTTGCGACGCCGGCGCGCGGAGTGGTTGGTCCACGTGCCCTGGGTGTACTCCGGGATGTGCACCCCCTCCAGCCACAGCTCGCCCTGGTACTGCGTGGCATACCCGTCGACCAGGCTCGCGCGCCCGTGCCGCAGCGACTTCACCTCCGTCCCGGTCAGCACGAGGCCGGCCTCGACGGTGTCCTCGATGAGGTACTCGTAGCGGGCCTTCTTGTTGCTGGCGATCAGCTTGCGTCCGGAGTCCTTGGGCATGGCCGGTCAAGTCTAGGTGAACCACCGGTATGCCGTCCGCCGGTTTCTGGCGTCGAGGCTGAGCGAACAATCCTTGTCCCTTGTTGTACGTGGTCGTACGATGACGGTCATGACCACGATGACGAGCAGCGCCGCTCGCGCCGGTCTACCCGAGATCCTGGATCGGGTCGCGGAGGGCGAGGAGGTGACGATCACGAGGCACGGGAGACCCGTCGCCGTGGTCGTCCGGCCCGATGTCCTGCGCATCCGGAGGGCGGAGGCCCTCATCGCGGACGCCGACGAGTTGCGGGACATGCTGGAGGCGGCGCGTCATGCGCCACTGTCAGCCGCGGGAACGATCTCCCCTGATCGGGCGCGGCAGTTGGTCGCCGACCTCGCTCGCGACCGTGATCCTCGCTGACAGCTGATCCGCATGGATGCCTTCGATGCCGACGTCCTCATCTACGCTGCCGCCCCGGACGATCCTCTCGGGCGTCCGGTCCGTCAGCTGTTCGACGCGGCGACGACCGACGGCACTGTGGGAGTTGGTTCGGTCCTGCTCCTGCCCGAGGTGCTCACCAAACCTCGACGAGCCGGCCGGGACGAGGAGGTGTCGGCCCTGCTCGGCCTCCTCTCGCGCCTGACGCTCCTGCCTCTGGACGTGAGCACCGCTCGCCTCTCGGTGTCGATCGGAAGTACCTACGGTCTACGGCCTGCCGACGCGGCCCACCTGGCGACGGCCGTGGTCGCCGGTGCGACGCGTTTCATCACCAACAACACCGAGGACTTCTCCCGCGAGATAGCCGAGATCCAGATCACCGATCCCGCCGACCTTCTGTCGTCCACGCAGGGCACGTAGACCGATGGTGCTCCGGTTGCCGCCGTGCCGGGGTCCAGGCAGGGTGGGGCGGCACGAGCAGGACCGCCCGACCACGAGGAGTGAGCATGACCACCGCACGCGACATCATGACCCCGCAGGCCCATACCGTCGGCGATAGCGCGTCGCTGGTCGAGGCCGCCACCCTCATGCGCGACCACGGCGTGGGGGCGCTGCCGGTCACCTCGGACGACGGAGCCCTGGCCGGCATCATCACCGACCGCGACATCGTCGTGAACGGCGTCGCCGCCTCGCACGACGTGGGCGCGGTCGCCGTGGGCACGGTCACGCAGGGGATCGTCTCGACGGTCTCGCCCGACGAGGACGTCGACCGGGTGGTCGGCGTCATGGGCGACCAGCAGATCAAGCGGCTCGTCGTCGTCGACGGTCACGACGTGGTGGGGATGATCAGCGAGTCCGACCTCGCCCGGAGCGTGGACGAGGACAAGATCGTCGACTTCGTCCAGCGGGTCTACGGCCGCAGCTGACTCAGAGCCAGCCGCGCGGGTTGGCCGGCGCGCCGTTCTCCCGCGTCTCGAAGTGCAGGTGGCAGCCGGTCGAGGAGCCGGTCGTGCCGACATACCCGAGCAGCTGCCCGCGGCTGACGGACTGACCGGCGGAGACCACCGCCGCGCTCTGGAAGTGCAGATAGCTCGTGGTGAGGTTCACCCCCCGCTGCACCCCGTGGTCGACGATCACCATGTTGCCGCCGCCGGCGTCGAAGTAGGAGCTGTAGACGACGCCGTCCGCGGCGGCGACCACGGGGGTGCCGCAGCCGGCGCCGAAGTCCATGCCCGCGTGCAGCCGCCACATCTGGTAGACGGGGTGGAAGCGGTTGCCGAACTCGCTGGTGATCGGGGCGTTGACCGGCGACGACAGCACCCCGGATGAGCCGGCCTCCGCCGCGCTGCGCTCCTCCTCGGCCGCCCGCGAGGCCCGCTCCTGCTCGGCGGCACGGTCCGCTGCCTCCCGCTGGGCAGCCTCCTGCGCCGCCTGCGCGGCAGCAGCGGCCTCGGCCTCCGCAGCCTCGGCACGGCGCGCCGCCTCCGCAGCGGCGGCCTCGTCCCGGAGCCGCTGCGCCTCGGCCTGCGCGGCGCGCTGACGCTCGGCCTCCCGCTCGGCGGCCCGCTGGCGCGCCGCCTCCTCCTCGGCGGCCTTCTTCGCCGCGGCCTCGGCGGCCGCCTGACGACGCGCCTCCTCCTCGGCCTTGCGCCGGGCCTCCTCCTCGGCGATCCGCTGGAGCTCGGCCTCCTCCTCGGTCTGCAGCCCGTGCTTGGTCTCGGCCAGCGCCGCCAGCTCGCTCTCCAGGTCCTGGGCGCGCTGCTCCTCAGCCGCGAGGGACTCCTCGACCTTGGTCCTCTCGGTCTCCAGGTCGGCCTTGGCCTGCTCCTGCTGGGCCTCCAGCTCCTCGAGCTCGACCTTCGCGGCGTCCGCCGCCGCCCGCGCCTGCTCCTTGGCGATGACGTTGGCCTCGGCCTTGGCCAGCAGGTAGTCGATGTCGGACCGGATCCCGGTGAGCCGGTCCTGCTCGGCGACCTGCTCGGCCTCCTGGGTCGCGAGCTGCTGGATCTGCTGGTCCTGCACCCGCAGCACGGTCCGCGCCATCGACATCTGGTCCACCGCGTCCACCTCGCCGGAGAGCAGCTCCAGGGTGGTGGCGAGCGAGCCCATACCCCCTTCCTTGTAGCTCTCCCGCGCGATCGCGCCGACCGTGGAGCGCGTCTGCTCCTGGTCGGAGGCGACCTGCTCGATCGAGTCCTCGATCTGCGCCTCGTTCTCCCGCGCGACCGCGAGCTCGCCCTCGATCCGCTCGGTCTCGGCCTCGGCGTCGGCGAGGTCCAGCTCGGCCTCGTCGAGCACGACCCGCGCCTGCTCGACCTTGCCCTCGGTCTCGGCCAGCCGGGCCTGCGCGGTCTCGAGCTCCGCGCTGAAGTGCTCGTGCTCCTCGTGCAGGTCCTCGACCCGCTGCTCCCCCGCCTCCCGCTCGTCCGCGGCCGACCGCCGCTCCTGCTCGACCTTGGCGAGCCGCTCGCGGATGTCCTCCAGCTCGTCGGAGGCCAGGGCCGGGGTCGCGACCCCGAGTGCGCCGACGAGCGCGACGGCGAGGGCACGCCGGACCCGCGGTCGGTATGTCGGTCGCCGGGTCGCGCCGCTCTCGCGCGGGGTGCGGGACGTGGGTGCCATGCGGTGTCTCCTTCTCAGACCCTGACGTGGCGCAGCAGCGCCATCCAGGAGGTCACGACGGCGAGCAGGACGGCGCCGCCGACGAGGAACGGTGTGAGGAACCAGAGGTCGCGCTCGCCGACGAGGCTCACGAGGCCGCTCTCACCGGCGAGCAGCTCGGACAGGAAGCCGCTGATGCCGAAGCGCACGGTCGCCCAGAGCAGACCCACCGCCAGCGCGGCGCCGAGCAGCGCCGCGACGACGGTCTCGAGGACGAACGGCAGGTGGATGGAGAAGGCGGAGGCCCCCACCATGCGCTGGATCGCGGTCTCCCGTCGCCGGGTCCAGGCGGTGAGCCGGATCGTCGTCGAGATGAGCAGCACGGCGCAGACGACCATCGCCACGGCGAGCGCCAGCGCGCCCCAGCTCAGGGCACCGAGGAAGGCGAAGAGCTTGTCGACCACCTCGCGCTGGTCCTCGACGCTGTCCACGCCGGGCGCCTGCTCGAAGGCGGCGCGGATGACGTCGTACTTCGAGGGGTCGGACAGGTTGACGCGGAAGGAGGCGGGGATCGACTCCTGCGGCACCGAGTCCAGCGCCGAGCTGTTGCGGAACTGCTCGGTGAAGCGCTCGTATGCCTCCTCGTTGGACTCGTAGAAGTACTCGGTGACCAGCGGCTCCAGCCCCTGCAGGTCGGCCTCGACCTGGTCACGCTGCTCCGGGGTGACCGCGCCGCCGGCGCAGCCCGGGGCGTCGGTCGAGTCAGGGGTGCACAGGAAGATCGAGACCTGGACCCGGTCGTACCACTCCCCCTTGGCCGTGTTGACCTGCGCCTGCGCGAGTAGCCCGACGCCGAGGAAGAAGAGCGAGACCATCGTCACGAGGACGACGGAGACGAACATCGAGAAGTTGCGGCGCAGGCCGTTGCCGACCTCGCCCAGCAGGAAGCCCGGCCTCACGACACGACCACCTGCCGGTAGCCGCCCTCGGCCTGGTCGCGCACGACCTCGCCATCACGCAGCTGGACGACGCGCTTGCGGAACTGGTCGACGATCGTGGTGTCGTGCGTGGCCATGAGCACCGTGGTCCCCGCCCGGTTGATCCGGTCCAGGATCGCCACGATCTCCTGGCTGGTGTCCGGGTCGAGGTTGCCGGTCGGCTCGTCGGCCAGCAGGATCGGCGGCTTGTTGACCATCGCGCGCGCGATCGCGACCCGCTGCTGCTCCCCGCCGGACAGCTCGTGCGGCAGCCTCCTGCCCTTGCCTTCCAGGCCGACGAGGGCCAGGGTCTCGGGGACTCGCTGCCGGATCTCGTGCCGGCTCGCGCCGAGCACGTGCAGCACGTAGGCGACGTTCTGGTCGACGGTCTTGCCCGAGAGCAGCCGGAAGTCCTGGAAGACGGTGCCGATCTGGCGCCGGAGCAGGTGCACGCGGCGGGCCGCGAGCGCGCCGAGGTCGTGCCCGGCGACGAGCACCCGCCCGGAGGAGGGCCGCTGCTCGAGGATCACCAGGCGCAGGAGCGAGGACTTGCCGGAGCCCGACTCCCCCACGACGAAGCAGAACTCGCCCCGGGTGACGTCGAGGTCGACCTGGCGCAACGCCCAGGGGTCACCCTTGGCGTAACGCAGACTGACGCGCTCCATCGTGATCATCCGGGCGGGACTCCAGAGGTTCGTGTGACAGATGTGACGAGAGGGCAGGGAGTGTCGACCGGGACACACGCTAACCGATGAGGTCCTAGGGTCCAGGGTTCCCACGCCGACCACGCCCGGAGCGGCACCAGCCGGCGAACGGGGGGTGAAACCTCCCCTCACGCAGCGGGTCCTGGTCGCGGTTGTCGGTGCCAGCGGCTACCTTCACTGGCACCGGGTCCGTGGCGTCCCGGCATACCTGTCCCTGGCCCATTGGAGTGCAACAGATGCAGATCCCCCTCCGGCGCGCCGTCGCGGCCGCCTCGACCTCCGCGCTGGCCGTCACCGGCCTGGTCGCCCTCGCCCCCAGCAGCCTCGCGGCCGGGCCCGGTCTCGTGATCAACGAGGTCTACGGCGGCGGCGGCAACTCCGGCGCCGACTACACCCACGACTTCGTCGAGCTGTTCAACTCCACGGACGAGCCGATCGACCTCGACGGGTATGCCGTCACCTACTACTCCTCCTCCGGCAACCCCGGCGGCGGCACGTGCGCACTGTCGGGCACCGTCGCCCCGGGCACCCACTTCCTGATCCAGCAGAACCCGGGCGCGGGCGGCACCACCCCGTTGCCCGACCCGGACGCGGAGTGTGGCGCCTCGATGAGCGGCTCCAGCGGCAGCGTCGAGCTCACCTCCGGCGAGGAGGTCGTCGACCTGGTCGGCTACGGCTCGGCCTCGCTCTACGAGGGCAGCGCCGCGGCGGAGAGGCTGAGCAACACGACCTCGGCGAGCCGGACCGACGCGGTCGACACCGACGACAACGCCGCCGACTTCACCCGCGGCGAGCCCACCCCCACCAACAGCGGTGGAGGCGGCACCGACCCGGAGCCGGAGCCCGACCCGGACCCGGTCGAGGCGAGCATCGCCGAGATCCAGGGCACCGGCGAGGCCTCCGAGCTCGTCGGCCAGAGCGTCAACACCAGCGGAGTGGTGACCGCGGCCTACCCCACCGGCGGCTTCAGCGGGGTCTACCTGCAGACGGCCGGCACCGGCGGGGTGGAGAAGGTGCCGGGCGACGCCTCGGACGGCATCTTCCTCTACAGCTCGTGGGCGGCGGACAACGCCGAGATCGGCGACTGCCTCCAGGTCGAGGGGGCCGAGGTGGTCGAGTACAACGGCCTCACCGAGATCTCCGGCGGCTTCGTCGACGTCGTCGAGGGCTGCGAGGCGGTCACGCCCACCGCGCTCTCGACGCTGCCGGTGACGGACGCCGAGAAGGAGGTCTACGAGGGCATGCTCGTGCAGCCCGAGGGGACTTACACCATCACCAACAACTACCAGCTCAACCAGTACGGCCAGATCGGTCTGGCGCTGGGTGAGGAGCCGCTCTACCAGGCCACGGACCGCGTGCTGCCGGGCGAGGAGGCCGAGGCCTACGAGGCGGCCAACCAGGAGCGCTACATCACCCTGGACGACGGCTCGAGCTGGGACTACCTGCGCAACAGCACGGCCCAGTCCTCGGCGCTGCCCTACCTGTCCGCCGAGGAGCCGCACCGCACCGGCTCGCAGGTCACCTTCGCCTCGCCGGTGATCCTGGACTACCGCTTCCAGTGGAACTACCAGCCGGTCGGCCAGGTCGTCGGCTCGGAGAGCGCGGTCGACCCGATCACCAGCGAGAACGACCGCGAGGTCGACCCGCCCGCGGTCGGTGGCGACGTCCAGATCGGTGCGTTCAACGTGCTCAACTACTTCTCCGACCTCGGCCGGGACGAAGAGGGCTGCGACTACTACGCCGACCGCTTCGGCAACCCGGTCGGCACCGACTTCTGCGAGGTCCGGGGCGCCTGGTCCGAGCAGGCCTTCCTGGACCAACAGGCCAAGCTCGTCACCGCCATCAACGGCACCGATGCCGAGGTCCTCGCGCTGATGGAGATCGAGAACTCCGCGGCGCTGTCCTACATCGACCACCCGCGCGACAAGGCGCTGGCCGACCTCGTGGCGGCGCTCAACGCCGAGGCGGGCGAGGAGCGCTGGGCCTACGCCCCGTCGCCGACGGTGACCCCGCCGGGCGAGGACGTCATCCGCACCGCCTTCATCTACGACCCGTCCGAGGTGTCGCTCGAGGGTCCCTCGCTGATCCAGCTCGACGACGCCTTCGCCAACGCCCGCTACCCGCTGGCGCAGGAGTTCACCACGACCGACGGCACGTCCTTCGTGGCGATCGCCAACCACTTCAAGTCGAAGGGGTCCGGCGAGGACGACGGCACCGGTCAGGGCCGGGCCAACCCGGCGCGCATCGCGCAGGCCGAGGCGCTCAGCGCCTGGTCGGAGGAGATGTTCGCGGACGAGGCCGTCTTCCTCATGGGCGACTTCAACGCCTACAGCCGCGAGGACCCGGTCCGGGTCATCGAGGACGCCGGCTACACCAACGTCGCCAGCGCCTTCGAGCCGGACTCCATGACCTACCAGTTCAGCGGACGCCTGGGCTCGCTGGACCACGTGTTCGCCAACGAGGCGGCCACTGAGCTGGTGTCCGGTGCGGGCGTGTGGGACATCAACGGCGATGAGTCGATCGCGTTCCAGTACAGCCGGCGCAACTACAACCTCGTCGACTTCCACAGCGACGACCAGTTCGCCAGCTCCGACCACGACCCCGTCCTCGTCGGCCTCACCGCCGACACCGACGAGACCGTGCCGGTGGAGCGCATCGCGGGCACCAACCGCTACGACACCGCGGCCCGGATCGCGGCTGCCTACCCCGAGGACGTGAGCACGGTCTACATCGCCACCGGCGAGAGCTTCGCCGACGCGCTCTCCGGCGCAGCACCCGCCGCCCGCGGCCTGCTGCCGACGACGAGCGGCGAGGTCGCCGTCGCCCCCGACGGCTCGCCCGCCCCGATCCTGCTGACGCGGACCGCCGGGCTGCCCCAGGCCACCATCGGTGCGCTGGAGGACCTCGAGCCGGACAACATCGTCATCCTCGGTGGCGAGGTCGCGGTCTCCGAGGACGTCGAGGAGGCGCTGGAGGGTTACGGCGAGGTCAGCCGGATCTCGGGCGAGGACCGCTACGAGACCTCCGCGCTGCTCGCGACGCAGTACGGCGACGTCGACCACGTCTACGTGGCGACCGGTCAGAACGGTGCCTTCGCCGACGCCCTGTCCGCGTCGTCGCTGGCCGCCACCGAGGGGGTGCCGGTCCTGCTGACCCGCACCGCCACGGTGCCCGGCTCGCTCACCACCGCCCTGGAGGCGCTCGGCGACCCCGAGGTGATCGTCCTGGGCGGCGAGGGTGCTGTCAGCGGAGACGTCTTCACCGCCCTGGGCGCGACCGAGCGTCTCGCCGGGACCGACCGCTACGGCACCTCGGTGGCCGTGGCCGAACGGTTCGGCTACGACGAGACCAACCCCGCCCCGGCGGTCCACGTCGCCACCGGCCTGGACTACCCGGACGCGCTGGCCGGCTCGGCCCTGGCCGGGGTCCAGCAGGTCCCCGTCATGCTGAGCCGCACGGACGACATCCCGGCGGACACGCTGGACGCGATCGTCGCCCTCGACCCGGCCCAGGCGTTCCTGCTGGGTGGCACCACCGCCCTGACGGACAACGTCTTCGACACCGTCGTCGCCGCCCTCAACGGCGACCAGGCGCCCTGACGGGAGGCGGCCGGTCACCGGCCTGACACGACGCGGCGGGCGGCATACCTGGAGGTATGCCGCCCGCCGGCGTTCGTCAGGAGGTGCTCAGAGGGTCAGGGCCGCGTGCCGGTTGACGTCCTTGTAGAGCAGGTAGCGGAACCGGCCGGGGCCGCCGGCGTAGCGGGCCTGCGGGCAGAACGCGCGCAGCCACATGAAGTCCCCAGCCTGCACCTCGACCCAGTCGCTGTTGAGCAGGTACATCGCCTTGCCCTCCAGGACGTAGAGCCCGTGCTCCATGACGTGCGTCTCGGGGAACGGGATGGCCCCGCCGGGCTCGAAGGTCACGATGTTGACGTGCATGTCGTGCCGCACGTCGGTGGGGTCGGCGAAGTGCTGGGTGCGCCACACCCCGTCGGTGTCCGGCATCGCACCGGCCTCGACGTCGCGCTCGTGCGTGACGAAGGCCTCGGGCAGGTCCAGCGCCGGCACCCGCTGCTAGGCCTTGCGGACCCAGTGGAAGGTCGCGGTCTCCTCGCTCCGGTTGTGCAGGGTCCAAGCCGCCCCGGGCGGGAGGAAGGCGTAGCTGCCCGGCTCCAGCGCGTGCTCGGTGCCCTCGAGGGTGAGGGTGAGGGCGCTGTCGACGACGAAGAGCACGCCCTCGGCGTCAGCAGGCCGAGGAGCACGAGGAGGCCGCCGCCCGCGGTGACGACCCAGCGCGAGCGGATGCCGTTCACCGCGACGAGCCCGACGTTCTGCGCGAAGCCGGACTGGGGGAAGGAGTTGAAGACCGGCGCGGCCATGGTGGAGAGCATGTCGGCGCGCAGGCCGTTGGCGATGCGCCGCGAGGCGACCTTGTGCGGACGATCTCCCCGACGGCAATTTCCCTTCAGTGGAAGTTCGATTCCGTATAGGGAGATCAGACCCGAGACTTCGGCGGCGTCAAGAGTCGCCCGCGGACGTTTCGGGTATGCCGTCGCAGGGCCCTGGCGTCAGGAGGGTCCGGTCAGTCCTGCTCGCGGTCGGCGGAGCGCTTCCACCGGATGCCGGCGTCGATGAAGTCGTCGATGTCGCCGTCGAGCACGGCCGCGGTGGAGCCGACCTCGTGATTGGTGCGCAGGTCCTTGACCATCTGGTAGGGGTGCAGGACGTAGGACCGCATCTGGTCGCCCCAGGAGGCCTTGATGTCGCCGGCCATCTCCTTGCGGGCGGCGTCCTCCTCCTGCTTCTTCAGCAGGAGCAGGCGCGACTGGAGCACGCGCAGCGCGGCCGCACGGTTCTGGATCTGGCTCTTCTCGTTCTGCATCGAGACGACGGTGCCGGTCGGGATGTGGGTCATCCGGACGGCCGAGTCGGTGGTGTTGACCGACTGCCCGCCCGGCCCGCTGGAGCGGAAGACGTCGACCTTGAGGTCGGCCTCGGGGATGTCGATGGTGTCGGTGCTCTCGATGAGCGGGACCACCTCGACCGCGGCGAAGCTGGTCTGGCGACGGCCCTGGTTGTCGAACGGGCTGATCCGGACCAGGCGGTGGGTGCCGGCCTCGACCGCGAGCGTGCCGAAGGCGTACGGCACCTTCACCTCGAAGGTGGCCGACTTGAGGCCGGCCTCCTCGGCGTAGGAGGTGTCCAGCACCGCGGTCGGGTAGTCGTGCCGCTCGGCCCAGCGGAGGTACATCCGCATGAGCATCTCGGCGAAGTCCGCGGCGTCCACTCCCCCGGCGCCGGAGCGGATGGTGACGACCGCCTCGCGGATGTCGTACTCCCCGTTGAGCAGCGTGCGGACCTCGAGCTGCTCCACCGCCCTGCGCAGCGAGGCCAGCTCCTTCTCGGCCTCCTCCAAGACCTGGTCGCCATCCGCGCCACCTTCCTCGCGACCGAGCTCGACCAGCGCCTCGAGGTCGTCGATGCGGGAGTCCATGCCGGTGACCTTGTCGTGCTCGGCCTTGGCCCGCGACATCGCCGAGGTGACCTTCTGCGCGTTCTCGACGTCGTCCCACAGGTCGGGCTTGCTGGCCTGCTCCTCGAGGTCGGCGATCTGCGCCCCCAGCCGCTCCAGGTCGGTGACCTCACGCACCGACGCCATCGTCGCGCGGAGCTGCTTGATCTCGGTCTCGAAGTCGACTGCCACGAGCGACAAGCCTACGCCCAGCGGGCCTCGACGAGGACGAGCGGTGCCTTGCGACCCTCGCTGCCGGGACGCGCACAGGAGGGGTAGCGCCGTGGCAGAGGACGACGAGCCGGAGACGTTCACCAACTTCTACCGCCAGGACATCGACGACGCCGAACGAGACATGGGAGAGATCGCCTCCGAGATGGCGGCGCTGCTCGACGGCGTGCGGCGTGCCCTCGACAACGGAGCTTGGGTGAGCAGCAGCGCGGACGACTTCGCGGCAGCCCTGAGCGACAACCAGCGCCGGCTCCGCACCGGACCGGACCTCTCGCTGAGCGAGATCCGCGGGGAGCAGGGCCCGGCGCACCCGCACCAGATCGAGAAGGAGCACCGGGACTACGGGTGGGGCCGATGAGCGAGGTCAAGATCCACCTCGAGTTCTTCCACGACCTCATCAAGGGCATGGAGACCGCCGACACGGGCATACCCACCCAGGTCGGTCGCATGCAGCGGGTGATCCAGTCGGTCGACCTCTCCTCGGAGGGGCTATACACCCCGGGCAGGGCGCTGGACTGGGTGATCGACGAGCTTCCGGGTCTGCGGCGTCGCCTCGCGCTGGCCGAGCTTATCAACTCCATGCTGCCGCAGGGCATGGACGTGGTGACGATCGACGAGTCACAGCTGCCCACGCAGTCGCCGCACGAGGCGGAGGCGGACGCGCGGCGGGCGGCCGAGCTCATGACGATCTACGGCTCGCCCATGTATGAGGACACCATCAACGAGGAGGGTGAGCTCCCGCAGGAGATCGTCGACCTGCTCAAGGAGAACGCCCACGACCCCTACTTCGCGGCGGAGCTCGCGGAGCAGACCGACCCCGCGGTCGTCGCCTCCTTCCTGGAGAACCTCGCGAAGGCCAACAACCGCTTCCTCCAGATGGAGGAGGATCCGCCCGACTCCTACGCCGCCGACTACGACACCATCGTGCAGGGCCTGGGTACGTCCCTGGGTCAGGCCACGAGCAACACCGGCGACCTGGCCCTCGACGACGACGTCCGGGAGCGCTGGCTCACGGCAATGACGACCCCGACGTTTGCCGCCGAGCCCGGGGAGCTGGCGACACCGGGCGACGATGCAGCGATCCTCACCTTCCTCACGACCACGGGCAACTGGGATCCGCAGTTCCTGCAGTCCGCGGTCGAGCGGGTGTATGTGCAGGAGCGCCACCACGAGGGCGGCCACGAGATGTGGTGGACCGGCACCGGTCCACCCATGCTCCCCGGCTTCGAGGACGGTCCGATGGACCCGATGACGCAGCTGCTCCTCGGGGTGCGCAACCACCCGGGGACCGTCCAGGCGCTGCTCGACGACGACCGGCCTCAGACCAGGTCGGTCGACGGCGAGGAGATCGGCCTGGACGGTCTCACCCGGCACCTGGTGCGCCGCGGCTGGCCGATGGACGAGGGCCAGACGGTGGTCGGAACGTTCGCCGTCGCCACCAACCTCGGCGATCCGGCGGCCGGGAAGGAGATCGCCGGGGTTCTGGGCAGGGAGCTTGAGGACCTGCAGGCCGACATCGCCGCGGACAACAAGGAAGCGGAGCGCCTGGACCGGCACGTCGCGGCCGACTGGGCCTCAGTCGTCCCCGTGATCGGCACACCCGTCGACGTCGGCAATGCGCTCTGGTATGCCTCCGAGGGCGACTGGGGCAACGCTGGCTGGTCCGTGCTTGGCATCGCGCCGGTCGTGGGCGACGGTCTGACCGGCCTGCGCAACCTGGCCCGCAACGCCGACAACGTCAGTATCCGCGGGATACGGCTGACCGACCTCGTCAACCCTCAGCAACTCGACGACTTCCTCGCCGCTCATGGTCGCCTGCCCACGGCTGGCGACTTCTTCCGCGGACGGTTCCTCATCTCCGCCGAGCGGATCGCCAAGCTTCCACCCGGCCTTCGGCACCTCGGACGCATCTTCAACGGGCAGGCGCACGACGCCGCCTTGACGGCCGCGACGCGAGAACAGGGAGGGTTCGGCCACGTCTACCTGAACGCACCCGCCGGCTACGGCGGTCGCGGGAAGTACGTCGTGGCCGACGGGTGGATCCCGCCGAGGGTCAACCGTGCGGGTGAGCAGGTGCACCCGGGCGCGATTCTGGAGTTCAAGGGCAGCCAGCTCAGAGACATCAAGGAGTCGACCTGGAGTCGATATGTGGATCAGATAGCCGACCAATACCCCAGCGGCGCACGGATCGCCGACGTCCCGACGTCCACGGGCGCCCTCGACAAGGGATTCACCAAGATCGATGGTGACCTCTACATCGTCGTCCCGCGACAGAGCAAGAGAATCCCTGAGGAGATGATCGAGTACGCCGAGGAGAGAGGGGTGCGCATCCTCCAGGACTACGAGCTGCCGGACCAACCGTGGTGGAATCCGTGATGACCCGGACGAGGCAGGATGAGTTCATGCAGGTGCGTTACGGACATGACTGGTGGCCCAAGACTCAAAGGTTCGAAGGGCCAGAGATCACGCGAGACCAGGCTGTTGCACTCATGGACTCGCGTGAGACCGTCCACATCGAGGTCACTGACCACGACCAGACCATCATCATCTACGCCATCACGGGGCATGCCGGCACCGTCTCCTGGTGGAGAAGCGGCGTGCTGCAGCAAGAGCATGCGCTGCGCCGCTCGGCCCACGACTCTGGAGAGCTCTACACACACAGCCTGAGCGTCCCCCATGACGACGGAGAGCGGGTGGTGCAGTGGGAAACCTTCCCGTCCTACGGAGTGGCATCCCGTCAGGAGCATCACTATCCCTCCGGTGAGCACGAGGATCGCACCTGGCACGCGCTCACCCGGACCGAGCTCGACCTGCTTTCGGTCCCCGGCCCGATCGACCCACTCGACGTGGGGCCACTGGTGGAGCCTGCCCGGCTGGAGATCGCCGAACGTCTCGAGTCCCTCCCCGCGGCGCAGTTCGGCCCTTTGCCGACCGCGTGGCCCCCTGACACGGTGACGGCCCCGGCGGTCCGCACCTACGGCCCCCGACGTGTCAGCGAGAGCAACGCGCTGCGAGGCTTCATCACGGCTCGCGAAGCCGAGCGGCGACTCCTGTCCGGCGAACCCTGGTGCATGGACCTTCAGCCAACGTGGCCTGGCACCGCGAGCGATCCGCGGATCACGGTCGACGTGACGGGGGACAAGATCTTCGTCCACCTGAGGCACGGCCAGCACTCGGTCAGGGGGATCGCCTTCGACCGGACCGCGCAGGAGGCACGCGTGTCGTGGATCGAGGAGACGCGCTGGGGCGACTCGGTCCAGCTCCGTCCCCCCTTGTGGGTCCCCCGACGCGACCCGTCTGATTCGACAAGTCTGTTCATCCCGCCCGACGGTCCGGCAGAGATCGACCAGACTGGTCGCGAGGACTGGACCCCTCTGTCACCACTACCACCACGACTCCGGACGGTAGCGTCCGTCGAGGACGTGGCCGCTCTCGCGCTCGAAGCCCAGCACCTCACCATCGACGGACTCCTGGAGGACTGAATGCACCTCGCTCTCAATGCCGTCAGCCTGGGTCGCCCGGTCGACACGCTCGCGACGGCCTCGCTCAACCCCGACCCGGCAGTGGCCCAGCACTGGGTCCAGGTCCTCGGCGGGTCGCCCGCCACCTACGAGGGCACGGGCCCGCTGTCCGAGCTAGTGGCGGATCCCGACCGGGCGGCGGCAGGAATCTACGACGGGATCCCCTTCGTCGCCGGGCCGGTGCCGATGGACGCGACGATGGGCTGGCCTCCGCAGGAGGAGGGCACCTGGTGGTCCGTCCTCTGGTCCTCCCCCGCGGACACGGCCGTGCTGCTGGTCCGAGAGCCTCCGGGCGACCTCGCGCGGCAGGTGGTTCACGCCGAGGGAGCCGTCGAGGAGGAGACGGGCGACGCGCTGCCGGAGGAGCCTGACCACGGTGACACCGAGACCTACGCCTCTGGGGTCAGCACTGCGCTCTTCGGCTTCGACGTCACGACGATGTCACCCGGCCGCATCGACCCCGCCGCCCTTGAGGTGCACCACTTCCGGCTCTCCTGACGGCGAGGACGGTCACTCCCCCGTCTGCCCGTCGGCGAGCTCGCGCAGCAGGTCGGCGTGGCCGTTGTGCCGGGCATACTCCTCGACCATGTGGGTGAGGGTCCACCGCACCGAGACGTGGCCCCGGCCGCCCCACGCCGGGTGCGTCACCCCGAGCGGGTCCTCGCCGTCGGCGACGAGCGCCTCGGTGAGCGCGGCGCGGGACCGCTGCACCGACGTGGCCCAGGTCTCGCGCACCGCCGCAGGGTCGTCGGTCGCGGCGCTGGACCATTCCCAGTCCTCGTCCGCCTCCCAGTCCACGGTGTCCCAGGGCGCCGGCATGGTGGCCTCGGAGAGCACCTCGGTGAACCAGTAGTCCTCGACCCAGGCGAGGTGCTTGAGGAGCCCGGCCAGCGTCATGGTGCTGGCGTGACCGGACAGCCGCACCCGCAACCCGTCGGCCTCCAGGTCACGGGTCTTCCACTCCAGTGTCGCGCGCTGGTAGTCGAGGAAGCCGACCAGCGTGGCCGCCTCCCCGGCCGCCAGCGGCGGCTCGGGGCGGCCCACCTCGTCGATCGTGATGTCGCTCATGCCCGGCACACTAGGGCTTGCTGCGGACAGCGGGCGACCGCATTTCGGCCCCGGGAGTGACGCGGCTCAGGTCTGGGCGGGCTCGTGCTGGTGCAGGTCGGAGTCCTGCAGCGACTTCGGCACCATCGACACGGCGACGAAGGAGATCAGGCCCAGCACGGCGATGTAGACGCCGATGGTCCAGGACTGGCCGGTGCGCTGCAGCAGCAGCTCGGCGATGAGCGGGGCGAAGGCGCCGCCGACGATCGAGCCGAGGGCATACCCGATCGAGACGCCGGAGTAGCGCACCCGCGCGGGGAACATCTCGGCGTAGAGCGCCGACTGCGGGCCGTAGGACGGGCCGAGCCCGACGGTGAGCACGAGGATCGCGAGGGTGAAGAGCGGCAACGACGCGGTGTCGAGCAGGAACCACATGGGGATCGCCCAGAGGATGATGATGCCGTAACCGATCTGGAACGTCAGGACGCGGCCGATCTTGTCGGAGAGGTAGCCGCCGTAGAGCGTGAAGACCAGCCATCCCACGCCACCGAGCAGCGAGGCGATGAGCGTGTGGGTGCGCTCCATGCCGAGCGTGTTGACGCCGTAGCCGTTGAAGTAGGCGATGACGAGGTAGCCCGCCGCGTTGTTGGCGGCGAAGATGAGCGCGGCGAGGATGACGTTCTTGCGGTGGTGCCGGAAGAGCTCGCCGAGCGGGGCCGACTCCTTCTGCCGCAGCCGGGCCATCTCGGCGAAGACCGGCGACTCCTCGACCTGGCGGCGGATCCAGTACCCGACGCCGATGAGCACGATGGAGAAGAGGAACGGGATGCGCCAGCCCCAGGTGAGGAACTGCTCGTCGGTCATGAAGGTGCTGAGGCCGAACATGAACAGCGTCGCGACGATCATGCCGATGGGCACGCCGATCTGCGGGTAGGCCCCGAACAGGCCCCGCTTGCCCAGCGGCGCGTGCTCGACCGACATGAGCGCGGCGCCGCCCCACTCCCCGCCGGCGGAGAAGCCCTGGAGCAGCCGCAGGAAGATGAGCAGGACCGGGGCCGCGACGCCGATCTGGGCATACGTCGGCAGCAGCCCGATGATCGCGGTGGCGCCGCCCATGCCGACCAGGGTGAAGACGAGGACGACCTTGCGGCCGAAGCGGTCACCGAGGTGCCCGGCGACGACGGCGCCGAGCGGGCGCACGAGGAAGCTGATGCCGAGGGAGGCCCACGCCGCGAGCTGCGCGCCGCCCTCGCCCATGGGCGCGAAGAAGAGCTGGCCGAGGACGAGCGCGGCCGCCTGGGCGTAGATGAAGAAGTCGTACCACTCGATGGTGGTGCCGACCAGGGTGCCGGCGAGGACCTTGCGCTCCTCCCGCGCCCGGTCGGTGCGTGCTTCACTGCCGGTCATCGTCGACCCTACTGACGGTGCGTGGTGCGCCACGGAGCGGTCCCTGCGAGGGGCGGGCCGGCGCGGCGGTGCGTCACCCGATGATAAGCACGCGCCGGGCCGGCGGGGCAGAGCCTGCTGTCAGGCGGTGTGCCGCAGGCCGACCGCGGCGGGCACCTGCTCCTGCAGGTAGTCCAGCGCCTGCACGGCGGTCCAGCCCTCGGGGTGCCGCTCGATGAGCGCGCTGGCACCGGCCAGGTCCTGGCCGAGCGTGACGAGGGTGTCCTCGGCATACCCGTCCTTGCGCTCCTGCCCCAGGCCGATGTTGGCCATGAGCCCGTTGCACAGGCACTTGCGGCCGACGGTGTCGGCCTCGTCGCCGCCCTTCTTGAGATACATGTGCACCGGCTCGGAGGCGCAGCGGTAGCCGATCTCGCCGTCCTCGCGCTCATAGGGCTGGCGCAGGTAGGACAGGTCGCACAGCCGGGGACGGGCCTCGTAGACCTCGACCTGGCTCGCGGTGCCCTCCAGGGTCGCGACCTTGAACGGGAAGCCGGTCGGGCTGGCGCGCGGGTCGTTGCGGACGGCGAGCTCGCCGGTGCGCAGCCGTCCGATGAGCTGGCCGCGCGGGCCGTCGGCCAGGCCGGAGTCCTGGGAGAGCGCGAAGAGGGTGCCGACCTGCACCCCGACCGCGCCGGCGGCCAGCGCCTCGGCGACCTTGTCGGGGGTGGAGTAGGCCCCCGCCATCCAGAACGGCAGCCCGATGTCGACCATCTTGGCCAAGTTGGCCTCGTCGCGAGCCCCGTAGACCGGCTCCCCCGCCTCGTCGAGCTGCATCTTGCCGCGCGGCGGGGCGGAGTGGCCGCCTGCCGGGGGCCGCTCGACCACGAAGCCGTCGGGGCGGATCTCGGGGTCGCGGTGCAGGTAGTTCGCCAGCTGGTCGACCGAGATGATCGCGAGGAAGTCGGGGCGGGTCAGCGTGGGCAGGTCGTCGCCGAGCAGGTCGACAGGGTCGACGGTGACGGTCCGGCGCATCTTGCCCCCGAGCACGTCCGCGGAGATGCTGCCTGGCTCACCCGCGGCGAGGGAGCGCAGCAACTGCGGGATCTCCCGGGGTATGCCGGCGCCCATGAGCACGTAGTCGACCCCGGCGATCATGGCGCCCAGGATCGCCGTGGGGTTGGCCATCTGGACCTTCTCGAGGCAGTTGATGCCGACGGCGCCCTCGGCGGAGTGCTGGGCCAGGTCCTCCTTGGCCAGCCACACCTCGGCGAAGTTGCCGGCCACCCCGAGCTCCTGCCCGGCGCGGGCGGTCTCCAGGGTGAGCTTGGGGATCGGCTTGTAGGGCGTACCGGGGGCCTTGCCACCCTCGATGAAGTACTTGTCGAGCACCCGCTCGGCGATGGCCTGGCTCGGGAAGGCGGCGAGTGCGCGACGGTAGTGCCCGCCAGGGTCGCCGTCCTGCAGCACCCGGCTGAGGACCGCGTCCATGGCGGTGCCGGAGACGACCCCCAGGTGCCCGGCGCGCGAGACCTCACGGGCCAGGCGCCAACCGGAGACGGCCACGCCCATACCGCCCTGGATGATCGTCGGGCGGGGACGGCTGGTCTGCGTCCGGTCGGCGGGCGGGAGATCGGTCGGCAGGTCGATCGTCACGGGTGCGGCCATACGAGGGGTCACCTGTCTGGTCGAGGGCCCGAAACCTACGCAGACGTAGGTTTCGCTTGCGTAGGTTACGGTAACGTAGGTAACCGCTCTTGTCAGGCCTAGCAGGTCAGCGGCGTGCCTGGGGGTGTGTCGGGCATACCCGAACCCGGAGCGTTGGGGGTCGCCAACCGGCACTGAGCGCCGGGCGGGCGCCGTCAGCGCACCGGCAGGTGGACCCGCACTCCCCCGTCGACCTGCTCGAAGCGGATGTCGGCCAGCGACTCGACCACCAGGTCGGCGTCGGGCACGAGCGCGTCCTGCTCGGTCGTCGTCAGCAGCGCGAGGGTGGCCGCACCAGCCGCCCGGCCGGCCAGCAGCCCCGCGGGAGCGTCCTCGACGACCAGGCAGCGCGCCGGGTCGGCCCCGAGCAGACGTGCCCCGGTGAGGTAGGGCTCCGGGTCCGGCTTACCGGCGCTGATGTCGTCGGCGGTGACGACGACCGAGGTCTGGGTCAGCCCGGCGGCACGGATCCGCACCTGGGCCAGCTCCCGGCCGGCAGAGGTCACGATGGCGCCCCGCTCCCCCACGGCGGCCAGCGCGTCGACCGCGCCGGGCAGGGCCACGATGCCCTCGACGTCCTCCATCTCGCGCCGGTCGATGTCGGCGGTGGCGGCGTCCGCGTCGAGGTGCGGCGCGACCCGCTCGACGATCCCCCGGCTCGTCACCCCGTGGAAGTGGCCGAACCGCTCGAAGTCGACACCGTGGTCGGCCGCCCAGGAACGCCACGAGCGCTCGACCGGCCCGCGGGAGTCGGTCAGGGTCCCGTCGTTGTCGAAGAGGACGGCCTCGAAGATCTCGGTCGTGATGTCTCGCACCAAGTCATCGTGTCAGGCGCCTGCCCTGTATGCCTCACCCCGCCACCTCCGAGCGCGCGGACGATGTCACGGTGATGGTCACGCCGCCCCCGAAGGCCTCCAGCACCGAGCTGACCACCGGGATGCTGGCCCTGCCGGTGACGGTGACGACCGCCGTGCGGCCGTCGGTGGTGCCGGTGCCGCTGCCCAGACCCCACTCCTCGATGCGCGAGGGCTGCACGCGTCGCGCCAGATGCTCGGAGGCGGCGTCGATGACCGTCTCGTCGGTCACCGGGGGGCCCGTGCCGAGCCCACCCTCGTAGATTTGCTCGCGGGCCAGTGCGTCGCTGGCGTCGAGGGCCGCGGCGTCCGCCGCGTCCAGCAGCTGGATCCGGGTCAGCTGCACCGAGGTCACCCCGATGACGGCGAAGATGATGGTGAGCGTCAGCGCAACCATGCCGATGAGCAGGATGCTGATCTGCCCGCCGTCGCGCTCCTGCGTGAGAGTCCCCGTCATCGTCCGCCTCCCCGGAACTCGTCCACGGGCTCGTGGTGGGTGGACGTGAGAGTGACGGAGGTGGGCACCCGGTCGCGCATGAAGTCCGGGACGAGCGGCAGCTCGACGCTGATCTGCGAGTCGACGAGCACCGTGGTGCCGGGAGCCAGGCACCCGCCGTCGGGACAGGAGACCTGCACCCCACCTTCACCGTCCTCGAAGCCGTGCGACCGGTAGACCAGGGCAGCCGCCACCTGGGCCCGGGACGAGGCAGCCTCGACACCGTCGGCCGTGACGAAGGCGCGACCCGCCTCCCGGGCCGCGGCGGTCACGGCATACGCGCCGGCCTGGACCCGCCCGACCGTGCCGACGAGGTAGAAGAGCGGGACGACGAGCAGCACCAGGAGGAAGGCGACCTCGACGGTCATCGACCCACGGTCCGACGCGATCCGCGACGAGCTCGCTGCCGTGGCCGTGCCGCTCACTGGTCCTCCGCGAAGGCCTGCCCGACCACGGTCATCTGCCGGTCGGGGCCGAGCGGCCCGACGAGCGGCAGCCGCATCGTCGCGCTCACCTCGACCACCTCCACTCCGCCCACGGTGGTGCGACCGGACGTGACGGTCACTCCGGCTGCCCCACCGGGGAGGCTCGAGGCCATCAGCTCCTGGGCCCGGCGGGCGCCGTCCGCGGGGGTGCTGTCGACCCGGGCGCCCACCCGCGCCCCCTCGACGACGTGGGCGGTCGCGGTGTTGTGCAGGTGCAGCCCGAAGGCGAGCTGCATGACGCCGAGCATGAGGACGCTGACCAGTCCGGCCAGCATCGCGAACTCCGCAGGAGCCGCGCCCCGATCGGTCGCGGCGAGGCGCATGTCAGCCGCCGACGGAGTTGACGGCCTCGGAGAACAGGCTGGTGAGGAGGGGCTCGGCGACCAGCAGCAGGGCGGTCACGAGCGCGGCGGTCATGATGGTGATGAGCACCCACCCGGGCACGTCACCGCGCTCCGGCTCGGACAGCCACAGTCGGACACGGTGCCGCAGGCCGGCGGGGTTCACGCGGAAGCGTCGGATCATGGTCGTTCTCCTTCTGGTGGTGGATCTCTAGAGACTGAGGCGCAGCAGGGTCACGCCGGGGAAGACGGCGAAGAGCACCGTCACGGGCAGGATGAGGAAGACGACCGGGATCATCATGGTGATCTCGCGCTTGCCGCCCTCCTCGATGAGCTGCTGACGTGCCGACTCGCGGGCGTCGGCGGCCTGGGCCCGCAGCACCTCGCCCAGCGGGGTCCCTCGCTGCAGGGCGACGACCAGGCCGTCCACGAAGCGGACGATCGGCGCGACACCGGTCCGGTGCCCGAGACCCTCGAGGGCCTCGGGGAGGCTGGCGCCGGTCCGGGCCTGGGCCAGGCACAGGTCGAGCTCGGCCGCCAGCTCTCCCCGGGAGAGTCGGGCCACCCGTTCCAACGCCTGGGCCGTGCCCTCACCCGCCGTGATCGACAGAGCGAGCAGCTCCGCGACAGCCGGGAACTCGGCCATGATCTGGTGCTCGCGACGGGTCGCCGCCCGACTGAGCATCCAGTCGCGGGCCACGACCCCGGCCAGGAAGGCAGCCCCCACCAGGAGCAGGACGATGGCGGGGCTGGTCCCCCGGGCGAACCAGAGCAGCGCTCCCAGCGCCACCGCGGCCGCTGCGGCCAGCACCCCCCAGACCACCTGCTGCACCCGGAAGCCCTCCACGTCACCGGCAAGGCCGGCACGGTGGAGGCGGCTGCGCACCGAGTCAGCCCCTCCCAGCAGCCGGTCCAGCAGGTGCGCGGCCCGACGTGCCAGCGGGGTCAGCAGGTCGCTGACCTCCCAGGGCTGCGGGTCGTGGAGCGCGAGGAGCCGGGACTTGCGGGGCGGGCGGTCAAGGTAGGGCTCGATGCGGTCGGCCAGGTCGACACGACGGGCCACCGGCAAGCCGGCCCAGACGAGCACCAGGCCCGCACCCAGCATCAGGCCGAGGACCGCACCCCACCAGGCCGGGTTCATCGCAGCACCCGTGCTTCCTCCGGCAGTCGCCCGACGGCGACCATGACCCGGTAGGCCACCAGGGACAGCGCCGCACCGATGGCCAGCACCAGCGCTCCGGCGGGCGTGCCGTAGGCCTGCAACGTGCTCCCTCGCGTGGCCAGCAGAAGCAGCACCGCCCACGGGGCAGCCATCGCCAACCGGGCGGCGTTGACGGTCCAGGACTGGCGCGCCTCGAGCTCGGCACGAGCCCGTGCGTCGTCACGCAAGAAGGTGGAGAGCGTGCGCAGCACCCGCCCCAGGTCGGTGCCGCCGACGTCACGGGCGATCCGGAGTGCCTCGATCAGGCGGTCGGCCACCGGGTCCGCCAGGCGCTCCTTGAGCAGGTCCAGGCTCTCCGAGAACCGGCCTGTCGCCCGGTAGTCGTGGGCGAACTCCTCGAAGGCGGGTCGGAGCGCCTCCGGCCCGCGGTCCGCGAGCTGCACGAGCGCCTCGGGGAGCGCCAGCCCGGCCCGAACCGCCGACTGGACGTGGTCGACGGCGTCGGGCCAGACGTCGCGCAGCCGTGACCGCCGGCGTCGAGCGCGCGCCAGGACGACCGCCAGCGGCAACCATGCCGCCATCACCGCGAAGCAGACGCTGATGGTCCAGACGCGGGTCACGGCATACCCGAGCAGCAGCACGACGAGGGCCGCGGTCAGGCAGAGGATGAGCAAGGTGCGCGCGCCCAGACCGCGGACGCCGGCGAGCACGATCTGGTCCTGCAACCGCTCCAGGCGACGTGCGCCGGGACGGCGCCCCAGGCGCTCCTGCCGCGGCCAGAACGACCACCAGATGCTGGCGAGCCCGAGACCGAGCAGCAGCCCCCACCCCGCGCCCGCGATCATGCGCCCTGCCCCAGCAGCTGCCCGAGGTCGAAGCCCGCGCGGGCGAAGCGCTCGCGGTGCGGTGGGAAGCCGTCGGCGCGCACCAGGTCGGTGCCGGACCGCACGAAGAGGTCGGCGATCTCGACGACTTCCCCCTCGGTGCGTCCCGGGAGCGCGGCGATCTCGCGCACCTGGCGGCTGCCGTCGGCCTCGAGGGCGAGGTGGACCACGATGTCGACCGAGCTGGCGACCGTGGGCACCACGAAGCTGCTGCTCACGTTGGAGCCGGCCAGCAGCGGCAGGGTGCACATCTTCGTCACGGCCTCGCGGGCCGAGTTGGCGTGGATCGTGCACATCCCGGGCAACCCGCTGTTGAGGGCGATGAGCAGGTCCAGGCTCTCCTCCTGCCGGACCTCTCCGACGATGATCCGCCCGGGGCGCATCCGCAGCGCCTCCTTGACCAGCCGTCGCAACGGGATCTCCCCGGTCCCTTCCAGGCTCGGCTGCCGGCACTGCATCGCGGCGACGTCCCGGAGGTTGACCTTGAGCTCGAAGACCTCCTCGCAGGTCACGACGCGCTCGCCGGGAGGGATGGCCGTCGTGAGGCAGTTGAGCATCGTCGTCTTGCCCGCCTGCGTGCCTCCGGCCACGAGGATGTTGAGCCCGCTGGCCACAGCGGCCTCGAGGAAACGTGCCGCCTGGGCCGAGAGCGTGCCCAGCCGCACCAGGTCGGCGAGCTCGTCGGCGGCGACGACGAACTTGCGGATGTTGACCGCCCAGTGCCGTCGGGTGATATCCGGGATCGCCACGTGCAGACGGCTGCCGTCGGGCAGGCTCGCGTCCACGAAAGGGCTGCTCAGGTCGACCCGACGGCCGGAGCTGCGCAGCATGCGCTCCACCAGGTCGTGCACCTGCTGCTCGCTGAGCAGGGTCGGGGTGAGCTCGGAGCGACCGTTGCGGGCGACGAAGACCCTGGTCGGTTCGTTGATCCAGATCTCCTCGACCGCCGGGTCGTCGAGGTAGGGCTGAAGCGGCCCGAAGCCCGCCACCGACTCCACGAGGGCGCGGTGCGCCTCCTTGCGGTCGGTGATCGGCACGAGCCCGCCCACCAGGGAGCGGTCGTCGTAGTCGTCGAGCACCTCGCCGACCAGGTCGTGCACGGCCGCGTCGTCGCGGGTGGGGTCCAGGCGCCGTCGCCGGATGAGCTCGCGGACGTCGTCCTCGAGCAGTTGCAACGCCGTCGCCGACATCTGCCCCGCCTCCCCGTCACTCTCCTGCGAGCTGCGCCTCCCGGCATACCCGCACCCGATGCTCCGGCCGATCCTGACACCGACACCCGTCCTTTGCCAAGGGTCGCGCCCTCTGCCCACGACTGTAGGTGGCCGAGCGGCATCGACGCCCGCCACGATCCCCACCTGTGGATAACTCGGGTGGGCCGCAGATCGACCTGCGCAAGATCGGGGTATGCGAGTTATCGTCACGCGGGCACGCCGGGACCGGGTGGAGCATCTCGCGGTCACCGCTCCCAGCGGCGCGACCGTCGGCGACCTGCGCCGGCATGTCGACGGCCCTGCCTTCGCAGGAGAACCCGAGGAGCGGGGCTCCCTGCCCCTGGAGCACGGCAGCGACCTCGACGACGGCGGGACGTCTCCGGAGGAGGCGGCAGGGCTGCCCCGGCTGGTCGTGACCACCGGACCGGACGCGGGTGGCACCGCGGCCCTGCCTCCTGGGCGATGGGTCACCGTAGGCAGGGACCCGCGCTGCGACCTGACCATCGCCGACCCCGGGCTGTCGCGACGCCACCTGCGCGTGCGCCAGGACCGCGACGGCGTGCGCGTCGAGGATCTCGCGTCGACGAACGGCCTGGCCTGGGAGAGCGGCACGCGGCAGCCGTCCGGCACGTGGCCGGTGGGTGACCGGCTGCTCATCGGCGGATCCGGTGTCGTGCTCGTGCCGCGCCCCCCGGCTCCGGCGCGTCAGGTGAGCGGCGGCGGGGTCCGCGAGGTGGTCCCGTGGCCGCGCTCGGCGCGTGCTGTCCCGACCCGCGAGCTCGCCACGCCGGCCGCGGCGGCGCGTCGTCGGGTCCGGCCGCCGAGCGCCTGGACGTGGAGCCTGCCGCTCGTCGTGGCGCTGGCCGTCGCGCTGCTCCTGCGGATGCCCTGGCTGCTGCTCTTCGGGCTGCTCGGCCCGGCGATGGTCCTGGGTCACTTCCTGGGCGACCGCCGGGCCGCGCGGCTGGAGCACGAGGAGGCCCTCGTGGAGCACGCACGGGTACGCCGCAAGAATGAACACCGTGCGCGGCGCTACCTCGCGGAGGAGCTGATGCTGCTGCGCGACAGGCATCCGTGCCTGGTCGGCGTGACCACCAGCCTCGTGCCGCACCCCTCGACGTCGCTCTGGGAGTGCTCGGCGGAGGACCTGGAGGTATGCCTGGGCGAGTACGCGTGTCCGTCGTCGGTGCGGCTCGAGGACGAGGCGCTGTGGCACGACGCGGCTCCGCTGCCGCTCACCCTGGCAGGCCCGCTGGTGGTCTGCGGAGAACGGGCGCTCCGGGAGGCCTTCGCCCGGTCCCTGGTCCTGCAGCTCGCGACCCGTCACCCTCCGACGCAGTGGACGCTGCTGCTCGACCCTGCGCGTGCGCCCGGTGCGGCCTGGGACCTGCTGGGGTGGCTACCGCAGACCAGCACGAGCGGGTCGACTCCCGACGGGAGAACACTCCGGTGGGGGGAGGACCTCCTCCTGGTCGACGACGTCACGCAGGCGCCGGCGGGCGCCACCCGCATCGTGCTCACTTCCGGCACCCGAGCCGTCCTCCAGGTCCCTGGGCAGGACGAGGTGACCTTCACCCCGACGACGCTGGGCCTGGCCCGCGCCCGGGCGCTCGGGCACGCGCTCGCTCCGTTGCGCGCCCGGGACGCGGTGGACGGCGATCCCGACGCACCGGCCCTGCCGGGCGGCTCCCCGCCCCTGGGCGAGCTGGTGGGGTGGCCCGACAGTGTCGAGGACGCGCTCGCCACGTGGGCGGGGCATACCCCGGGCCTCGCGGTCGACCTCGGTCATGACGCCGCGGGACGCCCCGTGACGATCGACCTGGTCCGGGACGGACCGCACGCCCTCGTCGCCGGGACGACCGGCGCCGGCAAGTCGGAGCTGCTGCGCTCCCTCGTGGTGGGGCTGGCGCTGCGCCGCTCGCCGGGCGACCTCGCGCTGCTGCTCGTCGACTTCAAGGGCGGCTCCTCGCTCGGCGACTGCGCGCTGCTCCCGCACGTCACGGGCATGGTGACGGACCTCGACCCGCACCTCGCCGGCCGGGTGCTCGCCTCGCTCCGGGCCGAGCTGACCCGACGGGAGGGCGTGGTCGCCGCCGCGGGGGTCAAGGACGCCGCCGAGGTGCCCGGCCTGCCACGACTCGTGGTGGTGATCGACGAGTTCCGGGTGCTGGCCGAGGAGGTCCCCGAGGTGATGGGCGGCCTCATCCGGCTGGCCGCCGTCGGGCGCAGCCTCGGGGTCCACCTGGTGCTCGCCACCCAGCGGCCGGCCGGTGTCGTCGGACCCGACCTGCGGGCCAACGTCAACCTGCGCATCGCCCTGCGACTGCGGGACTCCGCGGACTCGCACGACGTCATCGAGACCGCCCAGGCGGCGCTGCTCCCCGAGGGCAGACCGGGCCTCGCGCTCTGGCGCACCGGCGCCGACCTCCCCCGCGCCGTCCAGGTCGCCCGCGTCGGCCCACCCCGCCGCCGGTCGTCGTCCGGGTGGGACGTCCGGGTCGTGCCGGACATCTGGTCGGCTCGACGGGTGCTGGACCGGCCCGCGGAGGCTGAGGCGGAGGCGGACGACCTCGGCGCGCTCGCGACCACGCTGCGGGAGGCGGCCGAGCAGGCGCACCTGCACCCGCCGGTGGTCTGGCACCCGCCGCTGCCGGAGGAGCTGGGGACGCTCTCCGGGGAGCCTCGTGCGTGGGCGCTGGCCGACGTCCCGTCCCGGCAGGCGCGGGAGGCGCTGACCTGGGACGGGGACCATCACGTGGGTCTCGTCGGCGCGGCGCGCTCGGGGCGTACGACGGCGCTGCGGTCCCTGCTGAGCCGGGCCGACGGCGCGTGGGTCGTCGTGCTCGACCTCGGGCGCGGGCTGGAGGGCACGGAGGCCGCCGAGCACCCAGGTCTCGTCGGGTGGGTCCAGCCGGACGACCTGGCCCACGGCATCCGCGTCCTGGACCGGCTCGAGGGAGTCGTACGCGCACGTCAGTCGGCCGGTGCCGGGGCCGAGCACGTCCCTGTGGTGCTGGTGCTCGACGGCTGGGACCGGTTCGTCGACCTCTTCGAGCCGGTCGAGCGAGGCCGTGCGGTCGACGTCGCCCTGCGCGTCCTGCGCGAGGGCCCGGCGGTCGGGGTCGTCGCCCTGCTCAGCGGCGACCGTAGCCTGCTGCTCGGCAAGGTCGCCTCGACCCTGCCGAGCACCTGGGCGCTGCGGCTCAACGACCCGAGCGACCTGCTCATGACCGGGTTGCGGCCGCACCAGCTCCCCTCGACACAACCGCCGGGGCGACTGGTGAGCATGCGCGACGGCACCGAGGCGCACGTCGTCCTCCCCTCCGCTGGCCAGCCGGTGAGCCCCGCGGGTCACCCGCCGCTGGTATGCCGTGCCCTGCCCCGCCGGTGGTCGGCCGGGAGCGGGCAGTGGGCGGTCGGCGGGGACGAGGCGGCACCGGTGCCGCGCCCCGCAGGCTCCGTGCTGGTGATCGGGCCGCCCGGCTCCGGACGCACGCACGCCCTCGCCCGGCTGCGCGACGGCCGGCCCGCGGTCGTCGTGGACCCCGCCTCCCCGCCGGAGGTCGATGAGGTGAGTCGCGCCTGCGCCGGGCTCGGCACCGGTGGCCTGCTCGTGGTCGACGACGCCCACCTCATGGCGGGGTCCCCGCTGGAGGACGCCCTGGTCGAGGTGGCGACGGCATACCGCATGGAGCTGCTGGTCGCGGCGGACGCCGAGACCGCGTCGGGCGCCTTCCGCGGGCTCGTCCCGCAGGCCGCCCGCGCCCGCACCGGCGTGGTGCTGCAGCCGGGCAGCGCCAGCACGGTGCCGTGCTGGGCGTCAGCGTCCCCGTCGGCGACCTCCCGCTGCCCGGCCGGGGCGTGCTGGTGCACCGCGGGCGCTGCACGCGGGTCCAGGTCGCGGCCCCGGACGAGTGAGACGGGGTCACGCGTGCTCCTCGTCTGGGTCGCGCGCTCCTGCACTGCGAGCCGGTTCGTCACTCGACAGCCTGCACGAGGAGGCTCTCAGGTGACATCGAGGCGCCCAGTGGACGAACCGGCTCTCAGTGGTCCACTCACGGCCGCGGCTCAGGCGGTCTGGTCGCGATCCTCCAGCCGACCCATGAGGAAGGTCGCGGCCACGGTGACCACCCCGAGGGCGAGCGTGCCGACGCCGACCCACCAGGGTGCGAGCGGGAGCAACGCGATGCCGAGGGGCACCAGCAAGAAGTTGAAGGCGATCGCGGGAGCCTGCGAGCGCGGGTGGCGGCGCGACAGGCCGAGCGCGGTGTAGCTCAGGCCGATGATGAAGACGACCATCGTCACCACCGACATGATGACGATCATGAGGTCCTGCCCCTGGCCCAGCACCAGCTCCACGAGGTAGAACACCGCGAACCCGGCGAGGATCACCGCCTCCAGCGCGACGAGTGAGGCGGCGACCTGCCCGGCGGTGCGCTGGCGCTCCGTCGCCGGCGGCATCGGGGCCGGCGTCGCTGGGGTATGCCGCTCGCTCACCGGACCATCGTAGGTCGAGTCCGCCTCAGGCCGGGTGACCGGTCGGGGCCAGCTCACGGGTGTGGAAGCGGTGGGCGGTGGCATACCCCAGGCGCTCGTAGAGCCGGACGGCGCCCGCGTTGGACGTGAAGACCGACAGGGTCGAGACGCCAGCCTCCTGCACCGCCCGCGCGGTGAGCGCCTCGGTCAGCAGCGCGCCGATCCCCTGGCCGCGCAGCTCTGGGCGCACGACGAGGCCGGCGAGGTGGGGCATACCGGAGCCGAGCTCGTGCAGGGCCCCGACGGCGACGATCTGCCCCACCTCGTCGCGGGCGGCGAGCCACAGCGAGGCGAAGCCGTGCCCGGGGAAGCCCATGTAGGGATCCTCGCCATGGGTGCGACCGAAGGCGTCGAGCAGGTCGGCGTCCGCGTCGTCGGCCAGCTCGACGAGCTCCAGGCCCTGGGCCGAGAGACCGGCGGGCTCGACCGCGGCGGCGGTGCGCTCGCACCACATGAGGGACCACCGACCCGAGCCCGTGCCGAGGTAGGCCGGGGGCAGCGCCAGCTCTCGCCCGTCCTCGGTGGAGAACCACTCCAGCGCGAGATCAGGAGCGGCTGCCACGATCGCCCGCAGCGCCGCGGTCTCGGCGTCCGCCGGCGCGTCCGGCCCGACGACGGCGGCACCGCCCCAGTGCCGCGAGCCCGGGCGCCACGGACTGGCACACGCCCAGCCGTGCGGGCCCGCGACCGCCACCAGCTCGTGGCTGGTCGCGAAGCGGACGAAGGGGTCCTTGCCGGAGCGGATGAGCAGCTCGTCACGGTCGACCTGGCTCCATGTCACGGCGCGTAGCCTGCCACATCCGTCACACGGGGTCGCGCGCCCGGTCGGAGCGGGGCGGTGCTCGCCCCTCGCGCCTGTCAGGGCGCTGACCTACGCTGTCCGGGTGAACGCGGCGGCCAAGCGCATCGTCCTGGAGACCCTGGGGTGGGTCGTCCTGGTCGCGGGCGTCCTCATGCTGCTGCTCCCCGGCCCTGGCCTGCTCGGCACCTTCGCCGGGCTGGCGATCCTGTCGACGCAGTACGAATGGGCCCGCCGGTGGACCATGCCGGTCAAGATCCGGGCGCTGCGCGGCGCCGCCGAGAGCGTCGAGACCATCCCCCGCATCGCCCTGACCCTGCTCATCACCGCCGGCCTCATCGCCGTCGGGGTGGTGTGGCTGATCTCTCCCCCGCCGCCCGGGTGGTGGCCGCTGGAGGACGCCTGGTGGCTCTTCGGCGGGCGCCCGGTGGCGATCACCATGCTCGCCTCCAGCGCGATCGCGATCGGGCTCATCGTCTGGAGCATCGTGCGCTTCCACGGCAAGCCCGAGGCACGCGCCTGGATCGACCGGGTGGAGGCCGACTACCGCGCCTCGGTCGCCCAGCACGAGCGCCGGGAGGCGCGCGAGGAGACCGCCGAGGCGCGCGAGGCGACCGAGCAGGCGCGCGAGGCCGACCGCCGGGCCGACCTCAGCGAGCGCACCGCCCGCAGCGAGGCTCCCTAGCCACGCCGCCGCGGGCTCGCGCGGTCAGTCGGTGGGGCAGCAGGCACCCGCGGGCACGTCCGGCAGCGGCGGAGCACCGATCGTCGGTATGCCCAGGCTCACCGCCGGCTTCTTCACCGCGCCGGGCGTCCCGCCCTCCTGCAGCGCCGCCCAGGCGTCCCCGCCCGCGGTGCGGCGGACGGCATACCGCCCGCCCTGGACGCCGGAGTCTGCGACGAGGTGGTGCGGCGCCCCGTAGGTGACCGCGACGGTCACCGCGTCCCCCGGCCGGGGCACCTCGGCGCCCTCCGGGACCGCGAAGTGGACGAGGCGGTTGTCGCGGCCCCGGCCGGAGAGCCGGTGGGTCTCGGCGTCCTTGCGGCCCTCGCCGGGCGCGACGAGCACCTCGACCTCGCGCCCCTCGAGCTCGCGGTTGCCGGCCCAGGAGACCTCCTCCTGCAGCGCGATGAGCCGGTCGAAGCGCTCCTGCACGACCTCCTTGGGCACCTGCCCGTCCATCTCGGCCGCCGGCGTGCCGGGACGGATGGAGTACTGGAAGGTGAAAGCGCTGGAGAAGCGCGAGGCGCGCACGACGTCGAGCGTGTCCTGGAAGTCCTCCTCGGTCTCTCCGGGGAAGCCGACGATGAGGTCGGTCGTGATCGCGGCGTCCGGGATCTGCGCGCGCACCCGGTCGAGGATCCCGAGGAACTTCGTGGAGCGGTAGGACCGCCGCATCGCCTTGAGCACGCGGTCCGAGCCGGACTGCAGCGGCATGTGCAGGCTCGGCATGACGTTCGGGGTCTGTGCCATCGCGGTGATGACGTCGTCGGTGAAGGCCGCCGGGTGCGGGCTGGTGAAGCGCACCCGCTCCAGGCCCTCGATCTGACCGCACGAGCGCAGCAGCTTGCCGAAGGCGAGCCGGTCGCCGAACTCGACGCCGTAGGTGTTGACGTTCTGCCCCAGCAGCGTGATCTCGACGACGCCCTGCGCCACGAGCGCCTCGATCTCGGCGAGGATCTCGCCGGGGCGGCGGTCCTTCTCCTTGCCGCGCAGCGCGGGGACGATGCAGAAGGTGCAGGTGTTGTTGCAGCCGACGGAGATCGACACCCAGCCGGAGTAGGCCGAGTCGCGCCGGGTCGGCAGCGTCGAGGGGAAGGTCTCCAGCGACTCCAGGATCTCGACCTCGGCGGCCTTGTTGTGCCGGGCCCGGTCCAGCAGCGCCGGCAGCGAGCCGACGTTGTGGGTGCCGAAGACGACGTCGACCCAGGGCGCGCGGTCGACGATGGTGGAGCGGTCCTTCTGCGCCAGGCAGCCGCCGACCGCGATCTGCATGTCGGGGTTGGCCTGCTTGGCCGGGCGCAGCTGGCCGAGGTTGCCGTAGAGCTTGTTGGCGGCGTTCTCGCGCACCGCGCAGGTGTTGAAGACCACGACGTCGGCGACGTCCGGGCGCTCGGGCTCCGGCACGGCGGCGAGATCGGTATACCCGGCCGTCTCGAGCAGCCCGGCGAGCCGCTCGGAGTCGTGCACGTTCATCTGGCACCCGTGGGTGCGCACGTCATAGGTCTTGGTGCTGCTCATGGCAGCACCCAGGGTACGGCGTTCAGCCGATCACGCCGACCAGCCCGCGGGCGAGCGCGAGCGCCGCACCGGCGCTGGCGATGCTGATGGCCAGCGCCCGCGCGACCCCGAGCGGCACCACCCGGGCCAGCGGTGCGGCCACCGCGATACCGACCGGCACCGCGGCGCAGGCGAGCAGCCACGACCACCACGGGAGCACACCGGGCTCGGGGGTCGCGCCCATGACCGCCTTGGTGAGGATCGAGGCGAGGTTGGCGGTGAGGAAGATCGGTTGCAGCGTCGCGGCCAGCGAGCGGTGCCCCCAGCGCGAGGCGACACCGTAGGCCGTCATCGCCGGCCCCGCGACCCCGGCCGTGGTGTTCATGAACCCGGCGATGGTGCCGGTGGCCAGGACCGCCGCCCGACCGCGCACCACGAGGAAGCGCTGCAGCCCGAGCGCGGCCCCGATGGCGAGCAGGACGCACCCGCCGAGGACCAGGTTGAGCACGTCCGGCGAGACCACGCGGACGACATACGCCCCGAGCACCGAGCCGACGACGAGCAGCGGGGCCAGCGCCCGGAAGCGACGCCAGTCGATGTCGGCGCGCATGACGACCGCCAGCAGCACCGCCCCGACGACCGCGGCGACGTTGCTCAGCGTCACCCCCGCCACCGGGCCGAGCAGGACCGACATGACGGGCGCGACCGCTATCCCCAGGCCCATGCCGGAGATCCGCTGGAGCGCCGCCCCGAGCGCCACGGTCAGCGCGAGCACGAGGGCGAGGGTCATGGGCACAGTCTCACCCATGGGTCGGGATGCTCCCCCTCCCGGTGAAGGCGTCTCGGCGCTACTGTGTGCCCCACAGGCGCGAGCGAAGGAGCACCGTCATGAGCGACCAGGCCGACCGCGAGACCATCGGTGACGACCTCGGGGTGTGGAGCGTCGACGCGGAGGACCAGCTGCAGCCGGAGGACACGCTCGACGGCGAGGGCGACGTGCTCGACCGCGGCTATGAGACCGGCGAGCACTACGTCGGGTCCAGCGCCTTCGGGGTCACCGCCGACGAGCAGTCGCACGAGGAGGGCATCGCGCAGCGGGAGCGGCAGGAGGAGTCGCAGCGGTATGCCGACCGGCACCGCCCCGACGGCGAGGCCCGAGAGATCGCGCGCGAGTGCCGGACGACCAGCTGGGACTCCCCGGAGGAGTCCGCGATGCACTACCACGACCCCGATGCGAGTCAGGACGAGCTGACCGAGGTGGAGTGGGAGCCCTCGGACGAGCAGCAGCGCGGCGAGGACGAGTAGCCCCCCCAACTCCCATGCGCCGCGCCGCGCGGCGACGTAGGGTCGGCCGGGTGAGCACCGGATACCTGCGCTACCCGCACCTGCACGACGACCTCGTCACCTTCGTCGCCGACGACGACCTCTGGATCGCCCCGGTCGACGGCGGCCGCGCCTGGCGGCTGACCACCGACCACGAGCCGGCGCGCAGCCCCCGCTTCTCCCCCGACGGCGCGCACATCGCCTACGTCAGCCACCGCGACGGCCACCCCGAGGTGATGGTCGTCGAGGTCGCGACCGCCGCCGCCCGCCGGCTGACCTGGTGGGCCGGGTCGGTCGCGATCGTCCTGGGGTGGACCGCGGACGGTCGGGTGCTCGTCGCGAGCAACGCCGGGGAGAGCAACATGCGGCACGCCGTGGTCAAGGCGGTCGCGCTGGACGGCTCGATGCAGCGTATGCCGTGGGGCAGCGCCTGGGGCGTCTCCGTCCGACCCGACGGGACCGTCGCGCTGAGCACCGTCGGCAGCCGGGTGCCGGCGCAGTGGAAGAGGTACCGCGGCGGCACCGCCCCGCGGCTGTGGCTGGACGACAAGGGGCGCGGCGACTGGAGCCAGCTGCTTGTCGACGAGCCGGCCTCGCTGGTGGACCCGATGTGGGTCGGCGACACCCTGCTCTTCGTCTCCGACCGCGCCGCGCGCTTCCCCGACCGGGCGCACGAGCAGGCCAACCTGTGGGCGTGGGAGCGGCCCGGCGGCACCACCGGGCGGGTCCGCAAGTCCCCCACCGAGCCGCGGCAGCTCACCACCCAGGGCGAGCAGGAGGGCTACGTGCGGGACGCCAGCACCGACGGCACCCGGGTGGTCTGGCACTCCCGCGGCGACCTGTGGCTGCTCGACTCGCTCACCGCCACCCCGCGCCGGATCGAGGTGGACCTGCCGGTGGGGCCGCCGGCCAGGCATACCGTGGCGGCCGCGGAGCGGCTCGACCACCTCGACGTCGACCGCGGCGGTGACGCCAGCCTGGTCGGGACGCAGGGGGCGACGTTCTGGGTGAGCCACCGCTCCGGCCCGGCCCGTGCCCTGGTCGCGGACTCCTCGGTGCGCACCCGCGAGCCGGTCTTCCTCGGCCACGACGGGGCGCGCGCCGTGCTGGTCACCGACGCCGACGGCGAGGACGCCCTCGAGATCCACACCGTGGACGGCTCGGCCGAACCGCGCCGGCTGGCCGGCGGCGAGCTCGGCCGCGTGCTGCACCTGGCCGCCTCCCCGGACGGCGCGCGCGTGGCGACGATCAGCCACGACGGCGCGATCCGGGTGCTCGACGTCGAGGGCAGTGCGGTGCGCGAGGTCGCGCGGTCCCGGCAGGGCGAGGCGCTCACGCCGCGCTTCTCCCCGAACAGCCGCTACCTCGTGTGGAGCCAGCCCACCTCGGGAGAGGGCGAGCACCACCAGGTGGTGCTGCTCGACGTGCGCGCCGGAGACGACGCGGCGCCGGTCGCACTGACCAGCGGTCGCTACCACGACCGCGACCCCGACTTCACCCACGACGGTGCCGCGGTGGTCTTCCTGTCCGACCGCACCTTCGACCCGACCTACGACGCGCACGAGTTCGCGCTGAGCTTCGCCGGCGCGACCCGGCCGTGGCTCATCCCGCTCGCCGCCGACCGGCCGGCCCCCTTCGGACCGAGCGTGGACGGGTGGCGGATCAGCGAGGCGCAGGAGGACAAGCGTGCTGGAGGTGATGCGGGTGAGGCCGGGGAGAAGCCTGCGGACGAGGCGGCGCCGGCCAGTCCGGACCTCGACGCTGACGGTGCCGAGCAGCGGATCACGCCCTTCCCGGTGCCGTCGGCCGACTACCGCGACCTGCGGGCCGCCAAGGACGGGGTGCTGTGGGTGCGGGTCGCCGGTGACGCCGGTGTGCTCGGCACGCGTCGCTCCGGCGTCGAGGGCGAGGCGGCGAGCGACAGCCTGGAGTTCTACTCCTTCGCGAAGCGGACGCTGACGACGATCTCCGACGCCGTGGACGACTACCGGGTCTCCGGCGACGGGGAGCGGGTCGTGGTGCACCACAAGGAGTCGGTGCACGTGCAGCCGGCCGACCGCAAGCCGGACGACGCCGACGAGAGCAGCGCCGACAAGGTGTCGGTCGACCTGGAGCGGGTGCGCGTCGAGGTGGAGCCCCGGGTCCGGTGGCGGCAGATGTTCGACGAGAACGCCCGCATCATGCGCGACCACTTTTGGCGGGAGGACATGGACGGGGTGGACTGGGCCGCGACGACGCAGCGGTGGGCCCCGCTCGTGGACCGGGTGGCGACCCACGACGACCTCCAGGACGTGCTCTGGGAGACCGTGGGAGAGCTCAACACCTCGCACGCCTACATCACGCCGCCGCACCCGCCGGGCGACCCGGACCGCAAGCTGGGGCTGCTGGGCGCGGACCTGTCGCCCGCGGCCGACGGCTGGCGCATCGACCGGATCCTGCCCGGCGAGTCCAGCGACCCGAACGCCCGGTCCCCGCTGCAGGCGGCCGGTGTCGGCGCGCGGGTGGGTGATGTCGTCGTCGCCGTGGACGGCCGCCCGGTCGACCCCGCGGTGGGGCCCGGCCCGCTGCTCGTGGGCGCCGCCGACAAGCCGGTGCAGCTCACGCTGCGCCGCGAGGGTGCGGACCGTCGGGTCGTCGTCGTCCCGGTCGCCGACGAGGAGGTGCTGCGCTACCAGGACTGGGTGGCCTCGCGGCGCGCCTACGTCGCCGAGCAGGCCGGCGGGCGCCTGGGCTACCTGCACATCCCGGACATGATGAGCCTCGGGTGGGCGCAGCTGCACCGCGACCTGCACCAGGCCACCCGCGCGGAGGGTCTGGTCGTCGACGTCCGTTACAACCGGGGCGGGCACACCAGCCAGCTGGTGCTCGCCCGGCTCGCGGGCCGGGTCGTGGGATGGGCGCCGGCGCGCTACTACGAGGCGGTCGGCAGCTATCCGGAGCAGGCGCCGCGCGGCCCCGTCGTCCTCGTGGCCAACCAGCACTCGGGCTCGGACGGCGACATCGTCAACGCCGGGGCGCAGGCCATGGGCCTGGGGCCGGTCGTCGGCGTGCGCACGTGGGGCGGCGTCGTCGGGATCGACGGCCGCTTCGACCTGGTCGACGGGACCTCGATCACCCAGCCGCGGTATGCCTTCTGGCTCGAGGGCAAGGGCTTCGGCGTCGAGAACCACGGCGTCGACCCGGACATCGAGGTGGTCCACTCCCCCGCCGACGTGGCCGAGGGCCGCGACCTGCAGCTGGACCGCGCGATCGAGGAGGCGCTGAGTCTGCTGGCGAAGACTCCGGCGGCGGCGCCGCCGGAGCTGCCCGAGCCCAAGGTGCGCTGAGCCGGTCGGGTTCAGTCCCGACCGTGCTCGGGCAGGTCGTCCAGCGCCTCCCGGATGACCTGGTAGGACACCCCGGCGCCGTAGCCCTTGCGCCCGAGGAAGGCGGCCAGCCGGCGGGTCTGGACCTCGCGGTCCAGCCCGCGCATCGTGCGCAGTCGGCGGGAGACGAGGGCCCGTGCCTGCTCCTTCTCCTGCTCGGGGTCGATGTCCTGCAGCGTCGCGTCCACGAGCTCGTCGGCGACGCCCTTCTGCCGCAGCTCCTGACGCAGGGCGGTCGCGGCCAGCCCCTTGGTCTCCTGCTTGGAGCGGACATACATCTCGGCGTAGGCCTCGTCGTCGACCAGGCCGACCTCACTCATGCGGTCCAGCACACGGGCCGCGACCTGCGGGTCGCAGTCGCGGTCACGCAGCTTGTCCTCGAGCTGGCGCCGGGTGCGCGGGCCCATGGCGAGCTGGCGCAGCACGATCTTGCGGGCCACCGCGTGCGGGTCAGGCGCCGCCGACTGCTCCTCGCGCCTTTCCGGGTCCGGCGGCCCGGAACCGGGCCCGGCGGAGCGGAGCCCGTAGGCGCTGGCGGAGGCCTCCGCCGCCGCCAGCGCCTCCCGGGCCGCAGACATCCTGTCTGCGCCGGCCATCAGAAGTCGACCGAGACCTCACCCGTGACCGGGTCCACCCCGTCCGGGAGGTCCTCCGTCGGCGCGGGGGCGCCGATGCCGAGCTTGGTCTTGATGTTGCGGTCGATGGTGTCGGCGATGTCCGGGTTGTCCTTGAGGAACTGCCGGGCGTTCTCCTTGCCCTGACCCATCTGCTCGCCCTCGTAGGTGTACCAGGCGCCTGACTTGCGGACGAAGCCGTGCTCCACCCCCATGTCGATGAGACCGCCCTCGCGGGAGATGCCCTGCCCGTAGAGGATGTCGAACTCGGCCTGCTTGAACGGCGGTGACACCTTGTTCTTGACGATCTTGGCGCGGGTGCGGTTGCCGACCGCGTCGGTGCCGTCCTTGAGGGTCTCGATACGGCGCACGTCGATCCGGACCGAGGCGTAGAACTTCAGCGCCTTGCCACCGGTCGTGGTCTCCGGGGAGCCGAACATCACGCCGATCTTCTCGCGCAGCTGGTTGATGAAGATCGCCGTGGTGCCGGTCGAGTTGAGCGCGCCGGTGATCTTGCGCAGCGCCTGGCTCATGAGGCGCGCCTGCAGACCGACGTGGCTGTCGCCCATCTCGCCCTCGATCTCGGCCCGGGGCACGAGCGCCGCGACCGAGTCGATGACGATGATGTCGAGCGCGCCGGAGCGGATCAGCGTGTCCGCGATCTCCAGGGCCTGCTCACCGGTGTCCGGCTGGCTCACGAGCAGCGCGTCGGTGTCGACACCGAGCTTCTTGGCATACTCCGGGTCGAGCGCGTGCTCGGCGTCGATGAAGGCGGCGATCCCGCCGCCCTTCTGCGCGTTGGCCACGGCGTGCAGCGCGACCGTGGTCTTGCCGCTGCTCTCCGGGCCGTAGATCTCCACCACGCGACCGCGCGGCAGACCGCCCACGCCGAGCGCGACGTCCAGCGCGATGGCCCCCGTCGGGATGATCTGCACCGGCGGGCGGTCCTCGTCGCCGAGGCGCATCACCGAGCCCTTGCCGTGCTGCTTCTCGATCTGGGCCATGACCGTGTCGAGGGCCCTGAGCCTGTCGTTGTTGATCCCGGTCGCACCGGTGGTCTTGCTTGCCTGCGGCATCTGCCAGCTCCTTCGTCTCGTGGCGGGCGCGCCTACCTTCGACCGACGGTCAGGGTCATCCAGATGGGTGATCCTGCGTCTGCGTCAGACGCTAGGCGCCCCCGCCGACATACCCCGGCCACCACGACGAATCTGTGGACGACCGTGCCGACGGCGACACCGTGTGGACGACGATAGTCGAAACTCTGTACGACTCCGCGAAGGGGTGTCGGGCGTGTCGCAGCGGCCTCCGGGAGCGCTCAGGTGACGCTCACGACATACGCCGAGCCCTGGCGCTGCAATTGCACGAGCCCGGCCGCGTCGGCCCCCTTGGCGAACTGGAGGAACGAGCCGTAGCCGAGCGGCTTCTCCGAGAAGCCCTCACGGCGCGCGCGCAGCTGGTCCTTGAGGCCGGAGAGCGCCACGCCCTCGCCCTCGTCGAGCTCGCTCACGGTCTGTCGCAACAGCGCGAAGGCCTCCTGCCGGCCGCCCTCCTCGGGCAGCGTGACCTCCGGGTCACCCTTGGCGGGCCCGGCGCTCAGGTCGATGATGCCCCGGCCGGCGAGGTGCTCCAGGAGCTCGCCGAAGGCGCGGAAGCCGTAGGCCGCCTCAGAGAACGTCGAGTCCTTGCGCACCAGGGTCCGCTTGAGGACCGACGCGGTCACCGCTCCCCCGCTGCTGCGCTGCAACCCCGAGACGGTCTGCGCGACCAGCGAGGCGAGGTCCGGGGCGGTGTCCTCGACCGTGTCCTCGCCCCCCTCGTCGGCGGTCTCGGTGCTGGGCTCCGGCTCCTGCGCGCGCCCAGCGCTGCTCCCGCCGCTCTTGCCCGAGCCGTTGCGCCTCTGTCCTTGCCCCTTGCGCCCCGACCCGCGTGCGGGCGTGTCCTCGGCGCCGGCCGGCACGACACCGTCGAGGTCGTCGTAGTAGAGGAACTCGTCGCACGCCGGCGGCAGCATGGTCGAGGTCGAGTCGCGCACGCCGAACCCGATGACCCGCTTGTTGAGCTCGCGCAGCTTGTGCACGAGCGGGGTGAAGTCGCTGTCGCCGGTGCAGATCGCGAAGGTCGTGATGTAGTCGCGCTCGTAGGCCGTCTCGATCGCGTCGACCGCCATCTTGATGTCGGCGGCGTTCTTGCGCGAGGCCCCCATGCGCTGGGTCATCTCGATCAGCTCGACGTGGTTGCGGGTGAGCATCCGGCGGTCTTCGTCGAAATAGGACCAGTCGGCATACGCCCGCCGTGTCACCACGCGACCGCGCTCCGCCAGCGCATCCGCGACCGGGCGCAGGTCGAAGGGCACCCCCAGGTGGTCGCGCGAGCCGAGCGCGAGGTTCTCGTAGTCGATGAGCAGCGCGATCCGGTCCTCGTCATCCATGGCCCGAGGGTATGCCGTGAGCCTCGCGTGCAACCACACCGGACGTCCTGCGGGGATTCCCCGGCGTCAAGGGCACCGCGGCACTCCCCCTAGACTTGCTCCTCGGACCTCCCGGTCGGGACGCCGCCGTCCGGCCGGGCCCAGTAGACCCGCATACCCGTAGACCTGCCTACCCCTGCACAGGAAGTGCCATGGCTCTGCTCGTGATGAAGTTCGGCGGCTCCTCGGTCGCCGACGCCGAGGCGATGCGCCGCGTCGCCCAGCGCGTCGTCGCCGCCCACCGGGCCGGCCACCGGGTCGCCGTCGTCGTCTCCGCGATGGGCGACACCACCGATGACCTGCTGGACCTCGCCGGGCAGATCGCCTCCGGCACTCCCCCGGAGCGCGAGATGGACATGCTCCTGTCGGCCGGCGAGCGCATCTCGATGGCGCTGCTGGCGATGGCGATCGAGCAGATCGGCGTGCCGGCCAAGAGCTACACCGGCGCCCAGGCCGGGATGCGCACCGACACCGCGCACGGGCGCGCCCGGCTCCTCGACGTGCAGCCCGACCGCGTGCGCCGCACCCTCGACGACGGCGCGGTCGCCATCGTCGCCGGCTTCCAGGGCATCTCGACCGACGACGACATCACCACCCTCGGCCGGGGTGGGTCGGACACCACCGCGGTGGCGCTCGCCGCTGCCCTCGGTGCCGACGTGTGCGAGATCTACACCGACGTCGACGGGCTCTACACCGCCGACCCGCGCATCGTCCCCAGCGCCCGCCGCGTCACCCGCATCACCATCGAGGAGACCCTCGAGATGGCGGCGCACGGCGCCAAGATCCTGCACCTGCGCGCGGTGGAGTACGCCCGCCGCTTCCAGGTGCCGCTCCACGTCCGCAGCAGCTTCTCCGACCAGGAAGGCACCTGGATCCTGGTCGGGCGACCCCTCACGGAGGACACCATGGAAGAGCCGATCATCTCCGGCATCGCCCACGACACCTCGCTGGGCAAGATCACCGCCGTCGGCATCCCCGACAGGCCCGGCGCCGCGGCAGCGGTCATCGGCGCCGTCTCGCAGGCCGGGGTGTCGATCGACATGATCGTGCAGAACGTCTCGACGACCGACGCCGAGACCTCCGACATCTCCTTCACGCTGCCCGAGACCGACGGCCAGACCGCGGTCGCCGCGGTGCGCGGCCTGCAGGAGCAGATGGGCTTCGCCGACGTGCTCTGGACCAGCCACGTCGGCAAGCTCTCGCTCGTCGGCGCCGGGATGCGCTCCAACCCCGCGGTCGCGAGCAAGCTCTTCTCGGCGCTCGCCGACGCCGGGGTCAACATCGAGATGATCAGCACCTCCGAGATCCGGATCTCGGTGATCTGCGACCAGAGCGACCTGCAGGAGGCGGTGCGCTCGGTGCATACCGCCTTCGACCTGGACGCCGAGGAAGAGGCCGTGGTCTACGGCGGGACGGGACGGTGAGCACCATGACCGACGCACAGCAGCAGGACACCGGTGCGGCGGACGGGCGGCGGCTGCACGTCGCGATCGTCGGGGCGACCGGGCAGGTCGGCGCGGTCATGCGTCGGCTCCTCGCCGAGCGCGACTTCCCCGCCGCCTCGGTGCGCTACCTCGCCTCCGCTCGGTCGGCGGGGAGCACGCTCGGCTGGGCCGGGTCGGCGGCCGCCGCGCCCGGGTATGACGTCGCGCGCGACATCGAGGTCGAAGACGTCGCGACCGCGGACCTGTCCGGCATCGACGTCGCCCTCTTCTCCGCCGGCGGCGGGGCCAGCAAGGAGCACGCGCCGCGTTTCGCCGAGGCCGGCGCGGTCGTGGTCGACAACTCCTCCGCCTGGCGGATGGACGACCGGGTGCCGCTGGTCGTCAGCGAGGTCAACCCCGACGACCTGGCGCTGGCGACCGGCGAGTCCGGCCGGCGCATCGTCGCCAACCCCAACTGCACCACGATGGCGGCCATGCCGGTCCTGCGCCCGCTGCACGAGCTCGCGGGGCTGGAGCGGCTGCGGGTCGCGACCTACCAGGCGGTGTCCGGCTCCGGGCTCGCCGGCGTCAGCGAGCTGGCCGACCAGGCCCGCGCCGCCCTCGGCGGGGACCTGCCGGTGGAGACCCTCACCCACGACGGGAGCGCTGTCCCGATGCCGGACCCGCAGGCCTATGTCGCGCCCATCGCCTTCAACGTGCTGCCGATGGCCGGCGACCTCGGCGCCGACGACGAGACCACCGAGGAGGCCAAGCTGCGGCACGAGTCGCGCAAGATCCTCGGCATACCCGGCCTGGCCGTCTCCGGCACCTGCGTGCGCGTGCCCGTCTTTACCGGCCACAGCCTCGCCGTGCACGCCGAGTTTGCCGAGCCGGTCACGCCCGAGCAGGCGCGCGAGGCACTCGCCGGCGCTCCCGGCGTCGAGCTGACCGACGTGCCCACCCCGCTCGCGGCGGCGGGCAAGGACCCCTCGCTCGTCGGCCGCATCCGGGTCGACCAGTCGGTGCCGGACGGCCGCGGCCTCGTCTTCTTCATCAGCAACGACAACCTGCGCAAGGGCGCTGCCCTCAACACGGTGCAGCTGGGAGAGGTGCTCCTGGCTCGCGACCTGGTCTGAGGGATAGCGGTCGCGGGCTGCTCTGATAGCTGACCGGGCGTGGCCGGTCGCGCATGCCACTCCAGGGGTTGGTTGGGCCGCGGCCGGTCGCACAGTGAAGGCCTATCGCGTCCCGTGCGTCACACGACGAGCACGCGCACCACGGTGCGGAGATGTGCACATCTGCGCGGGGTATTTCGCGGCCTTCGGGACATATCGGCGCAGACTGTGGCTCCTGCGACCATGGTGACTGCCGGTGGCTCCTGGACCATGTGCACGCCCACCGCAGCCGTGGCATCCGCCGCCAGGTCCTCTCGCCCGCTTCCATGGCTCGTCCGCTCCGTCTATGGCCCACCCCGCCGAACGGCTTCATCCGGCCGGCCGCCGGGCGATGACGACCGCCTGGGGCTCCCCCTCCGACCCGAGGGGATCGCGCTCGAGCCGGGCGACCACCCGCATACCCCGCCGATCGAGCCGAGACGCGACGGCCTCCACGCTGCGGTGGTGCCGGTAGAGGGTCACCTGGTGGCCGTACGCAGCGAAGCCTCGGCCGATCTCGCGCACACCGTCGCCCACCTGGAAGGCCAGCAGGAGATGGCCTCCCGGGCGCAGCACCCGCGCCATCTCCGACAGCATCCGGTCCAGATCGACGTCCGGGCTGTGGATGGTGGAGTACCAGGAGAAGACCCCGTCGAGCTCGGCGTCGGCGAGGGGGAGCTCGCTGAGGCTCCCGACGGTGCACGGGTATGCAGGGTGGTCGGTCCGTGCCCGACGGACCATCCCCGGCGACAGGTCCACCCCCTCCGGCCGGCAACCGCGGGCCGCGAGCCAGGGGAGCATCCGTCCGGCACCGCAGCCGGCGTCGAGCACGCGCGGACGGTGACCGAGCAGCGCCACGAAGTGGTCGATCATCGCGAGCTCGAGCGACTGCTCGGGCTCGGTCGCGGTGAACGTGTCGGCGTAGAGGTCGGCCACGGCGTCGTAGGCGGTCCTGGTCAGCTCCTCCCCCTGCTGCGGCATGGAGGCATCCTGCCGGAGGGCGGGCGTCGTGTCATGGTTGACGCGACCGTGCGCTCACGGCGGCCCCCGCCTGCCGTGACAGCGGCGGCTACTGCTCGTCCGGAGCGGGCGGGTCCGGGAGGTGGTGGTGCTCGGGCGGGACGTCCATGTCGCGGCAGACCGCTTCCCAGACCCGGCGCGGCCGCTCCCCCTGCTCCAGGGCGTCCTCGATGGTGCGCCCGCCCAGGCTCCCCAGCACCTGCGTCCGCGCGACGACGGCGCCGTAGCCGGAGCCGAACTCCTGCTCGACCAGCTCCCAGAACTCGCTCAACCGCATACCCGCAAGGCTAGTCACCCCAGGATCGCGGTCACGAGCAGCATCACCGGCAGCGACAGCACGGTGGTGAGGAAGACGCCGTCGCGGGCGATCCGCTCACCCCGGCCGTAGGCCACCGACAGCACGTAGACGTTCTGCGCGGTCGGGAGGGCCGCCATGACCACGACGGCGAGCACGTCCGCCCGGTCCAGCGACAGCACCGGACCCGCGACGAGCCCGGCGACCAGCGGCATGAGCACGAGCTTGACCAGCACGACCGTCACCGGCTCGGCGAGCGCGTCCCTGCGCGGCAGCGGCGAGAGCCGCAGCGACAGGCCGAAGGCGATGAGCATGCAGGGCACGGCGACCCCGCTGACCAGCTCGACCGGCGCGAGCACCAGCTCCGGCGGCGTCCAGCCGGAGAGGTTGACCACGAGCCCGAGCACCGTCCCGATCGTCAGCGGGTTGGTCAGCGGCGAGCGGACCAGCCGCCGCCACGACACCCTCCCCACCCGGGTCGCGTCCAGCGCCGCCAGCCAGCCCGGTTGCAGCACGAGCAGCTGCATGAGCAGCACCGGCGCCGACCACGAGGCGTCGCCGAGGACGTAGATCGCGATGGGGATGCCCAGGTTGTTGGCGTTGACGTAGCTCGCGGCCATCCCACCCATGACCGCGTCCGCCCAGCGGCGGTGGAGCACGAGCCGGGCGAGCAGCAGGTATGCCGTCGCGCAGACCGCGACCGCCGCGACCGTCGCGACGAGGAAGCCGGAGAAGATCACGTCGACATCGGCGCGGGAGACGATGAGGAAGAGCAGGGCGGGCGAGCCGACCCAGAAGGTGAGGCGGGCGAGCATCCGCTGCTCGTCCCGGCCGAAGAGGCCGGTGTGCGCCAGCAGCCACCCCACGGCCACCACCGCGGCGATGAGCGAGAACCCCTCCAGGACGGCGACCACGGGCAGCCATTATCCGCCGTGGTCCTCCCCGGCCGGGCACCGCCCGGCTGCTAGCGTTCGTCCTCATGGCCGACCCCCGCGTGAGCCGCGATCCCGAGGACCACGATCTCGACGTCGACGACGTCTTCGGTGAGGGCGGCGTCACCCCGGACCTGCTGGACCGGCGGCCGGTCAAGCCGCGCACCGTCGCCAGCCTCTACGAGTCGCGCCCGGGCCTGAACCCCACCCAGGCGGTCACCCGCTTCATGGAGGCGGTCAACCTGCAGGAGCGCTTCGGGCACCTGCGGGTGGTCGACGACCTCATCGGCCTGCAGCGCCGCGTCGGGGACACCATCGAGCGCTACACCGACAAGCTGCGCAACGCCGAGGCCCGATCGGGCACGAGCGAGTCGGCGCGCTTCGGCATCGGGCACTTCCACGGCGAGCGCGCGGTCGTCTATGTCGTCGACTGGTCCTTCTTCGCCGGGTCGCTCGGGGAGGTCGCCGGGGAGAAGTTCGTGCAGGCCGCCGAGCTGGCCGAGCGCGAGGGGCTGCCGCTCATCAGCATGGGCGCCTCCTCCGGGGTGCGCCAGCACGAGAACGTCCTCGGCCTGGTCCAGATGCAGCGGATGGCGGCGGCGGCCAACAAGTTCCAGCACACGACCAACCGGCCCTACATCTCGGTGCTCGCCGGACAGGTCTGGGGCGGGATGTCGGCGAGCGCGGTGCCGGTGGCCGACCTCATCGTGGCGCTGGAGGGCACCGACTACGGCTTCGCGGGGCGGCGGGTCATCGAGACGTTCGAGGGCCGGGAGGTGCCGCGCGGGCTGCAGAGCGCGGAGGCCAACTACCTCGACCGCAACGTGGACGTGCTGGTCAAGGATGTCGACGAGCTCATCGACTTCGTCGGGCAGGTGCTCGGCTCGGGGCGGACCGGCAACCGGCTGCGGGTCAAGGACGCCGACGACGCGCTCGCCGAGACCGGCTCGCGCACGGTGACCGCGGGGCCCGAGGCTTCTCCGCGGCGCTGTGGGAGCGCCAGGAGGTGGCCGAGGAGGTCGAGCTGCCCCGGGACCGTCGCGACCGGGACAGCGCCACACCGCGGGACTCGCTCATGGCGCGCTACAACGAGATCGCCGCCGGCGCCGCCCGGCTGGACACCGAGTACTTCCTGCGCCACGTCTTCGACGGCGCTGTACCGTTCTACAACCACGTCCGTTTCGAGGACCAGAAGACCTACCCGAGCATCATCGCCGCGTTGGCGACCCTGGGCGGCAGTCGTTCATGGTCATCGGTGACCAGCCGTCATACTCGATCTCCGGGGGGTATGTCGGCAAGCGCCCGGCGAACCCGAGCCCGGAGGACTTCGAGTATGCCGTGCGCATGATGACCGCGGCCGAGCGCTGGGACCTGCCGATCGTCTTCTTCACCGACACCCTGGGCGCGATGCCGTCGATGGCGGCCGAGCGCCGCGGCCAGTCCCGGGCGATCGCGCAGAGCATCAAGCGGGCCGCCTCCCACCCCTTCCCCACGATCTCGGTCATCACCGGCGCGATGGGCTCCGGCGGCGGCCTGGCGACGACGCCGTTCGGCCGGGAGACGATCATGCTCGACAGCGCCCTGGGTTTCGTCTCCGAGCCGCGCTCCACCGCCTCGATCCTCTACAGCGTCGCCAACCCCAGCGTCGAGCAGGTCGGCATGACCCTGGAGACGATGAAGGCCTCCGCGCTCGACCTCAAGGCCCAGGGTCTGGTCGACACCATCGTCCACGACGCCGACAACCCCGAGGCCACGGTCCGCGAGCTCCGCGCCGCGGTCGTCAAGGGTTACAACGCCCAGCACGGCCTCAACCCACGACGCCTGCGCCGTCAGGCCGACGACCGCCTCCGCCCCCGCACCCTGGGCAAGCTCGCGACGACGGACGAGCGAGGCCCCGGCGGGCACGAGGAGCAGCCGCAGCAGCAGCACCAGGCGCCGACCGGCAGGACTCCGAGCCTGCGGCTGCGCCGGCGCCCGACCTGAAGGCGGATGCGGAGGCGGACGACGCTCCCGCGACGCCGCCGGAGCCGGCGTCCGACTGATCCTCCGGAGCCCCTGACCGGCCGTCGGCCGGTCAGGCGCACCGGCCCCTCGGGCGATCAGCTGGTCCAGGCCCGCCAGAGCGCGGCGTACTCCCCCTCGGCGGCCATGAGCTCGTCGTGGCTGCCGAGCTCGACGACGCGGCCGTCCTGCACCACCGCGATCCGGTCGGCGTCGTGCGCCGTGTGCAGCCGGTGCGCGATGGCGACCACGGTGCGCCCGGTGAGCAGGGCGTTCATCGAGCCCTCCAGATGCCGGGCGGTGCGCGGGTCGATCAGGCTGGTGGCCTCGTCCAGCACGAGCGTGTGCGGGTCGGCCAGGATGAGCCGGGCCAGCGCGATCTGCTGCGCCTGCGCGGGCGTCACCTCGTGGTGGCCCGACCCCAGGACGGTGTCCAGACCTTGCGGCAGCGCCCGCACCCAGCCGAGCGCGTCCACCGTGGCGAGCGCGCGCCATACCCCGTCCTCGCCGGCGCCGTCGCGCGCCAGCTCGACGTTGTCGCGCACCGACCCCCGGAAGACGTGGTGCTCCTGCGTGACGAGCGCGACCTCGGTGCGCAGCAGCTCCAGCGGCAGCTCGGTCAGCTCCACCCCGCCGACCTGCACCGTCCCGCCCGTCGGTGCGTGGATGCCCGAGATCAGCCGGCCCAGGGTCGACTTGCCAGACCCCGAGGGCCCGACGATCGCCAGCCGCTCCCCCGGCTCCAGCCGCAGGTCGATGCCGTGCAGCACGTCGTGGCCGGGGCGGTAGGCATACCGCAGTCCCTGCCCGACGAGGGTGCTGCCCTCGGGCCGGTCCTCGCCCGCGGTGCGGTCCGGCGGCACCTCGGCGATCCCCAGCAGGCGGGTCGTCGAGGCGACGCCGACCTGCAGCCGGTCGATGGTGCCGACGAGCCGGTCGAACGGGCCGTAGAACGTCTCGATGTAGAGCATCGCCGTGGTGATGTCGCCGATCGTCACCGCGTCGCGGGAGTAGAGCCAGGCGCCGACGACCAGCGTGATGACCCGCGGCAGCGAGAAGGCCATGTCCATCACCGCGAAGAGCACGTTGCGCAGCACCAGCCCGTAGCGCTCGGCCTGCGAGGAGACCTGGATGTCGTCGACGCCGGCGCTGCGACGGTCCTGCTGCATCCGGTATGCCTCGACCGTCCGGGCACCCTCCACCGTCTCGGTGAGCGTGGTCTTGATGTCGCTGTAGGTGGCGCCCTCCAGCAGGTAGCCGGCCGGCGCCTGCTGCAGGTAGCGCCGGATCTGGAACAGCGACAACGACGCGGTCACCAGGGTCGGCAGCGCCAGCGCCCACGAGTTGAGCACCATGAAGACCACGGTGAGCAGCACCGTGACGACCCCGATGATGAACTCCGGCAGCGCCCACCGCACCGCCCCGCTCATCGAGCCGACGTCACGGGTGACGCGGGTGACGAGGTCGCCGGTGCTGGCCGACTCGACCTTGCCGAGCGGCAGCCGCAGCACCGCCCTGATGACGTGCTCGCGGGCCTGGGCGAGCACGCCCTGGCCCAGCACCGCCGCGAGCCCCTTGGCGGCGTAGGTGAGGACCGCCTGCGCCACCAGGACCACGACGACGAGCAGCACGAGGTCGCGCACCACGCCCGACGCCGGGTCGCCGCCGGCGAGGTCGACCTCGTCGACGAGGTTGCCGAGCAGCCTGGGCACGGCGAGCGCGGTGGCTGCGGCCAGACCGTTGGCGAGGATGACGAGCGCGACGAGCCGGGAGCGCTCCCGCAGCAGCCCGCGCAGGTAGTCCACGACCGTGCGCGACCTCGCCACGGGCAGGCCGCGGTCCGGGTCCAGCGCCGTCATGAGGTGCGCCTGGGCCCGCTCGCGGCGCAGCGCGTGCCGCTGCCAGAGCAGCCGGTGCCGGTCCCGGAGCCTGGTGGTGCCGGGGTCCGGTGGGTGCAGGAGGTCCGGCACGACCGGGGGCCGGTCGTCCGCGTCGCGCCAGGTGCGCGCGGAGCGCGCGCGCAGCTCGGGGTCGAGCAGGTCGCTCACGGGGTCACCTCCTTGTCCTTGGCGGTCGTGCCGGTCGTCGTCGTGCCGGTCGTGCTGCCGGCCGCCGCGGCCTCGGCGTCGCCGCGCAGCACGGTCGAGCGGTATGCCGGGTGCCCGGCGACGAGCTCGTCGTGCGTGCCGGTGGCCACCACCTCGCCGTCGACCAGGAAGGCCACCTCGTCGGCGTGGTGCAGCAGGAGCGGGGAGGCGGTCATCAGCACCGTCGTGCGGCCGCGCCGGTGCGCGGGCAGCCGGTCGGCGACCCGGGCCTCGGTGTGGGCGTCCACCGCCGACGTGGGCTCGACGAGCACGAGCACCGGCGGGTCGGCCGCGAGCGCCCGGGTGAGCACGAGCCGTTGGCGCTGGCCGCCGGACAGGCCGCGCCCGCGCTCGTCGAGCACGCCTTGCCAGCCGCCGGGCAGGATGTCGTAGACGTCCTCGGCAGCGGCGGCGTGCAGCGCGGCCTCGGCCTGCTCGCGTCGCAGCGTGCGGTGCGGGTCGACGGCGTCCTGCAGGGTGCCGGCGAAGACGTGAGCGGCGGTGTCGCTCACGAGCACCAGGGAGCGCACCTGGTCCAGCGGCAGGTCGGCCAGGTCGGTGCCGCCCAGGGTGACTCCCCAGGCGCCCTGCGCGCGCTCGGCGTCACGGCTCTCGAGGTCGGCGCGGACCCGGGAGCGCTCCGCGGTGGCCCGGCGGGCGGCGCGCCCCGTGGCCTCGTCGTCGCCGGAGGGGACGGTGTCGCCGGCGGGCAGGTAGCGGCCCAGGCGGTCGGCCAGGCGGGCGCTCTCGTCGGGCAGCGCGCTGACGACCATCGTCAGCCGGCCGGGCCGCACCCGCAGCCCGGAGGACGCGTCGACGAGCTCGCCCTCGGCCAGGGCGCGGAGCTGGTCGGGCTCCAGCGGGGCCCGCTCCGGCCACGGGTCGGTGGTGCCGAAGACGCCGATCGTCTTGCGCGCGGAGACCACCGAGCGGGTGATCTGCTGGGCCGCCTCGAAGACGACGCGGATCGGCTGGACCAGGAAGAGGGCATACCCGAGGAAGGTGATGAGCTCGCCGATCTGGAGGTCGCCGTCACGCACCCGCTGCACGCCCAGCACCATGAGCGCGACGACGAACAGGCCCGAGAGCAGCACGCCCACGGCCTCGACGAAGGCGCCCCACGAGCCGGCCTGCACCCCGGCCTGGCGCACCCGCTGGCTCTGCCGGGCGTAGTTGGCACCGAAGATCCGCTCGCCGCCGATCCCGCGCAGGATGCGCAGGCCCGCGACGATGTCGGTCGCCATCGAGGTCAGCTCGGAGTCGCGGCTGCGCTCCCGGGTCTGGGCGGCGGCCATCGGGCGCAGCAGGACCGAGGAGACGAGCGCCAGCACCGGCGCCACGAGCAGCACGACGAGGCCGAGCGGCACCGAGATCTGCAGCACGATGACCGCGACGAGGACGTAGGCGACGACATTGCCGACGAGGCGGGAGAAGATCTCGATGAAGTGGCCGAACTGTTCGCCGTCGCTGCCGTTGACGCTGAGCACCTCGCCGGTGGGCGCGCGCCGCGTCATAACGTGCCCCAGCCGGGTGACCTGGTGCGTGACCAACCGGGTCTGGCCGTAGGCGGCATACAGCCAGGAGCGCACGACGACGGTGTGGTAGAAGACGCCGCTGCTCGCGCCGACCAGGGTGATGAGCAGCAGGACGCCGCACCACAGCGCGGTGCGGCCGGCGTCGCCGGCGCGGATGCCCTCGTCGACCGCCTGCCCGAAGACCCAGGGGGTGAGCGCCGTCGGCAGCATCCAGAGCAGGCTGCACAGGCACCCGGCGAGGACGAGGTCGCCCTGCTGGCGCAGCAGCCACCACAGGAAGCGCACCGGCCCCCGGGTGTCGGGTATGCCGATGCCGGCCCGGTGACCAGACCCGTCGCGGGCCTCGGTCCAGGCGGTGACGGTGGGTGGGAAGTCGCGCATGGCGTCGCTCAGGGTATGCGGCGGGTCTGACACCGGACCAGCGAATATCGGTCGGGATGAGAGGATGTGAGCCGACTCACCGTCCCGGCGACCTGGAGGAACCCTCGTGAGCACTCGTGCGGACCTGGCCTGGTGGCAGAAGCTGCTGGTCGCGCTGAAGCTGTGGCGCCCGGAGCACCGGACCGACCATCACGCCAAGAAGGAGATGGAGCGGCCGGAGATGCCGCCGGTGACGGGGGCCTACGGCAACCGGGTCGTCACCGCGACGCGGCGCCGCCTGGTGCCGCAGCGCGGCGACGACAGGCCGATCACCAGCACGATGGACTGACGGACCACGCAGGTCTGTCGGTGCCCCGTGGCACAGTGACCGGGTGAGCGAACCCGACTCCGGCAGCGGCACCGGCACGTCCGCCGTCGACGGCGGCGTGACGGGGCAGACCACCACCGACGACACGGCCGGCTCCGACGACACCGTCGTCCCTGACGCCGCCGAGGTGCTGAGGCGCTTCTCCCCTGCCACCCGGGCCTGGTTCGACGCATCCTTCGCCGGACCGACCCCCGCGCAGCTCGGTGCGTGGGACGCGATCAGCCGCGGCGAGCACACCCTCGTCGTCGCCCCCACGGGCTCCGGCAAGACGCTCTCGGCCTTCCTGTGGGCCATCGACCAGATCACTGCCCACCCGCGCGCACCGCGACCGGCACGTCCCGCCCGCGGTCGACGAGGGAAGAACGGGCAGGAGCCCGCCGCTCAACCGGAGGAGCCGGGCCGCTGCCGCGTGCTCTACGTCTCCCCGCTCAAGGCGCTCGCCGTCGACGTGGAGCGCAACCTGCGCAGCCCGCTGGTCGGCATCGGCCACGCCGCACGCCGCCTGGGCCAGGACGCGCCCTCGGTCAGCGTGGCGGTGCGCTCCGGCGACACCCCGGCCGCCGAGCGCCGCGCCTTCGCCAAGGACGGCGCCGAGATCCTCATCACCACCCCCGAGTCGCTCTTCCTGCTCCTCACCTCCCAGGCCCGCAGCGCCCTCACCGGGGTCGAGTCCGTCATCGTCGACGAGGTGCACGCCGTCGCCGGCACCAAGCGTGGGGCGCACCTCGCGCTGACCCTCGACCGGCTGGACCACCTCCTCCCCCGCCCCGCGCAGCGGATCGGCCTGTCGGCCACGGTGCGCCCGGTCGAGGAGGTGGCGCGCTACCTCGCCGGCGGTCGTCCGGTGAGCACGGTGCAGCCGCCGTCCACCAAGAGCTGGGACCTCGAGGTCGTCGTCCCGATCCCGGACATGGCCGACCCGGGCGCACCGAGCGGCCGGACGCACCCGGGGGCGGCCCGGCGCAGCGGGGCACGGCGTCCGACGACTGGACCGGACAGAAGGTCGACGCCGCGGACGACGACGCCGAGGGCGACGACACCGGCGACGCGACGCTCGACGAGGGTCTCGATGACACCGGGGGTGCCGACTCCGGCGACGACCTCCCCCTCGGCACCGGGCCGGTGCTGCCCGACCTGGAGGGTGGCGGGCAGCTCGAGGAGGACGTCTGGGCACCAGCCCCCGACCCGGAGGAGCGCGCCTCGATCTGGCCGCACATCGAGCGCCGGGTGACCGACCTGGTGTCGGCACAGACCTCGACGCTGGTCTTCACCAACTCCCGGCGGGTCGCCGAGCGCTTCACCTCCCGGCTCAACGAGGAGTGGGACGAGCGGCACAGCGAGGACGAGCCGGAGGAGGAGGACGCCGAGGCCGGCGACCGGCATACCTCACGCTCGCCCGCCCAGGTGATGGCCCAGTCCGGCTCGGGCGGGGCAGCCCCGCCGGTGCTCGCGCGGGCCCACCACGGGTCGGTGAGCAAGGAGCAGCGCGGCGAGATCGAGGACGCGCTGAAGACCGGGCAGCTGCCCGCCGTGGTCGCCACCAGCAGCCTCGAGCTCGGCATCGACATGGGTGCCGTCGACCTCGTCGTGCAGGTCGCGAGCCCGCCGAGCGTCGCCTCCGGGCTGCAGCGCGTCGGCCGCGCCGGGCACCAGGTCGGCGCCACCAGCCACGGCGCCTTCTTCCCCACGCACCGGGCCGACCTGGTGCAGACCGCCGTCGTGGTCGACCGCATGCGAGCCGGCGCGATCGAGCAGCTCTCGGTCCCCAGCAACCCGCTCGACGTCCTCGCTCAGCAGGTCGTGGCGATGCTCGCGATGGAGGACTGGTCGGTCACCGACCTCTTCGAGCTGGTGCGCCGCAGCGCCTCCTACGCCGCACTGCCCCGCTCGCTCTTCGACGCGGTGCTCGACATGCTCGCCGGGCGCTACCCCGGCGAGGACTTCGCCGACCTGCGCCCGCGGATCGTGTGGGACCGCGTCACCGACACCCTCAGCGCGCGTCGTGGCGCCCAGCTGCTCGCGGTCACCTCCGGCGGCACCATCCCCGACCGCGGGATGTATGCCGTCATGCTCGCCAGCGGCGAGGGCCCCGGCCGCCGGGTGGGCGAGCTGGACGAGGAGATGGTCTACGAGTCGCGCGTCGGCGACGTCTTCACCCTCGGCACGACGAGCTGGCGGATCGAGGACATCACCCACGACCAGGTGCTCGTCACGCCCGCACCGGGTCAGATCGGCCGGCTGCCGTTCTGGAAGGGCGAGTCGCTCGGGCGGCCCGCCGAGCTGGGCGCGGCCGTGGGCGAGTTCGTGCGTCGGATCGCGGGCCAGCCGCAGGAGGCCGCCCGGGGCGAGCTCGCCGAGCGTGGGCTGGACCGTTTCGCCGCCGACAACCTCGTCACCTACCTCGCTGACCAGCGCGAGGCCGTCGGACACCTCCCGGACGACCGGACCATCGTCATCGAGCGCTTCCGTGACGAGATCGGCGACTGGCGGGTCGTCGTGCACTCGCCCTGGGGCAGCCCGGTCCACGCCCCCTGGGCGCTGTGCCTGGCGGTCCGGATGCGCGAGCGCTTCGGCACCGAGGTGCAGGCGCTGGCCGCCGACGACGGCATCGTGCTGCGCCTGCCCGACCTCGGCGGCTGGGACGACCCGGGCGAGGGCATACCGTCTGGCGGGACGCCGGGAGAGGGCATGCCCTCCGGCGGCGACGCACGGCGCGACGGCGGCGACGCCGCGCGGCTGGACGCCGAGATCGCCGAGCTGCTGACCCTCGACCCGGACGAGGTCGCCGACCTGGTGACCCAGGAGATCGGCGGGTCGGCGCTCTTCGCCTCGCGCTTCCGCGAGTGCGCCGCGCGGGCGCTGCTGCTGCCGCGGCGCAACCCGGGCAAGCGGCAGCCGCTGTGGCAGCAGCGGCAGCGCTCGGCCCAGCTGCTCGAGGTCGCCGCGCGCTACCCGACCTTCCCCATCGTCCTGGAGGCGGTGCGCGAGTGCGTGCAGGACGTCTACGACGTCGACGCGCTGCGGGAGCTCATGCGCTCCCTGGCCTCCCGCCAGGTGCGGCTCGTCTCGGTCGCCACCCCGCGGCCCTCGCCCTTCGCGTCCTCGCTGCTCATGGGCTACATCGCGCAGTTCCTCTACGAGGGCGACTCGCCGCTGGCCGAGCGGCGAGCGGCCGCCCTCTCCCTCGACGCCGGGTTGCTCGCCGAGCTGCTCGGGCGGGGCGAGGGCGCGGCGCTGCGCGACCTGCTGGACCCCGAGGTCGTGGCCCGGACCGAGGCCGAGCTGCAGCGGTTGGCGCCCGACCGGCAGGCGCGCGACGCCGAGGAGGTCGTCGACCTGCTGCGCGTGCTCGGCCCGCTGAGCCGCGAGGAGGTGCGCGCCCGCACCGTCGAGGAGCAGCGCGCGCAGGTGGACGGCTGGGTGGACTCGCTGGTCGAGGGGCGACGCGTCATCGAGGTGCGGGTCGCCGGGGAGCAGCGCCTGGCGGACGCGCAGGACGCCGCCCGGCTGCGCGACGCGCTCGGCGTGGCGATGCCGGTCGGGGTGCCCGCCGCCTTCCTCGAAGGGGTGGAGGACCCGCTCGCCGACCTCGTCGTACGGCACGCGCGCACCCACGCGCCCTTCACGCTGGAGTCCCTCGCGACCCGGCTGGGGCTCGGCAGCGCCGTCGTGCGGGACGCGGTGCGGCGGCAGGTCTCGTCGGGCCGGCTCGTGATGGGGGCGCTCGCGCCGTCGGGCACCGGGGAGGACGACGTCTGCGACGCCGAGGTGCTGCGGCTGCTGCGCCGCCGGTCGCTGGCGGCGCTGCGGCAGGAGGTCGAGCCCGTCACCCAGGCGGCGTATGCCCGCTTCCTGCCCCGCTGGCAGTCCGTCGGCGAGCTGCGCGGGCTGGACGGCACGCTGCGCGCGGTCGAGCAGCTCGCCGGCGCCCGGGTGCCCGCCTCCGCGCTGGAGTCGCTCGTGCTGCCCGCCCGGGTCGTCGACTACACGCCGGCGCTGCTGGATGAGCTGATGAGCTCTGGCGACGTCCTCTGGCAGGGGCACGGCTCGCTGCCCGGTGACGACGGCTGGGTCTCGCTGCACCTCGCCGACACCGCGCACCTCACGATGGCGGTGCCCGAGGGGGGCGAGGCTGATGCGCTCGTCGAGGACGAGCGGGCCGGGGCAGTGCTGGAGGTGCTGGAGCGGGTCGTGGGCGGCGCCTACTTCTTCCGCGCGCTGAGCGACGCCGTGGGCTCGCTCGACGACCAACGGCTCGCAGGCACGCTGTGGGACCTCGTCTGGTCCGGCCGCGTGAGCGCCGACACCTACGCCCCGGTGCGGGCGCTGCTCGCCGGTGGTCGCACCACGCACAAGTCGCGGCGTGCCCCCTCGCGCGGGGGGCGGTGGTCGCGGACCTCGGTCGCCCTGTCCGCCTCGTCGGCGTCGTCCGTCTCCCGGACGGGCCGTCCGTCACGCCCGAGCCGGTCGGGGCCACCCACGACCGTGGGACGCTGGTCGCTGCTGCCGCCGGTCGAGACCGACCCGACGGTGCGCGCCCTGGCGGGCGCCGAGCAGCTGCTCGACCGCTACGGCGTCCTCACCCGTGGCTCGGTCGTCGCCGAGGGCGTGGCGGGCGGGTTCGCCGGGGTCTACCGCGTGCTCTCGGGGGCCGAGGAGGCCGGTCGCGTGCGGCGCGGGTACGTCGTCGAAGGGCTGGGTGCCGCGCAGTTCGGCAGCACCGGTGCCATCGACCGGCTGCGTGCTCTGGACCGGCAGCGCTCGGAGAGCCCGGCGCCCGGCGAGACGGAGGCCGTGCTGCTGGCGGCGACCGACCCGGCCAGCCCCTTCGGCGCGAGCGTGCCGTGGCCCGCGCTCGACGACGAGGTGACCCACCGCCCGGCCCGCAAAGCCGGGTCGATGGTGGTGCTGTTCGACGGCTCGCTCGCGGTCTACCTGGAGCGCGGTGGGCGCAGCGCGCTCACCTTCGCCCCGCCGCCGGAGGCACAGCCAGAGCAGGTCTGGCGCTCGGTGGCCGGCGCCCTGGTCACCGCGGTGCGTCGCGGCACACTCGGCGGCATCACCATCGCCAAGATCGACGGTGGCGGCGCGCTCTCGTCCACCCACCCGCTGGCCGGGCCTGCGACGCGGGTTTCCACACCGCCCCGCAAGGCCTGCGGCTGCGCCGCTGACCCGGGCGCCACCCCGGCGTGGCCCCGGTCCTGAACGCCAGAGCCGGGAACTCGCCCGACCCGAGCGGCCCTGGCGTTCACGTGAACGCTGGAGCCGTTCGCGGCCCGCGAGTCGCCGGCACGATCAGTGCGCCTGATTGGCGCCCTAGCCTGGGGCGATGCACGAGCCGCCGCAGGACGTCAGCACCGACGAGGTGCTGCAGCGGGTGCGGACCCTCTGGGACCCCGAGGTGACGGCGCTGGAGCACTTAGCCGTCGGTTTCGGCGGCTGGCACTGGCGGGCGGACGCACGGGGAGAGCCGCGGTGGTTCGTGACCCTCGACCCGCCGCTGTGGCACACCGCGGAGTCGGCCGAGGCGACGTATGCCGCGGCCGCCTCCCTCGCGGCCACCCTGACCTGCGTGCACGCGTCCGTGCCCTCCGCGCAGGGGCGCTTCACGAGCACGCTCGGGCCGGGATGGCTGAGCCTGACCCCGTGGGTGACCGGGCGCCGACCGACGACGATCGACGCCGACGCGGTGCGGGCCGTGCGCGACCTGCACGCGGCACCGGCACCCGAGGGCATCCTGACCTGGGAGCCGGCCGTGAGCCCCGAGCTCGTCGACGAACTCGCGGCCTTGACGGCCGAGCCGTGGACCGCGGGGCCGCTCGGCGAGCCCGCCCGGCGCGCGGTGCGCGCCGGGCTGGCGGACGTCAGGCGCGGGCTCACGGCATACCTGCGCCTCCTCGACCGGCTCGACCCCTCCGCCTATGTCCCCACCCACGGTGAACCCGGCGTGCACAATCAGTGGCGGGCCGACGACGGTCGCCTGCTGCTCCTCGACTGGGAGACGCTGCGGCTCGCACCTCGAGAGCGCGACGTCCTCGCCGGGTATGCCGACCTCCTCCCGCACGACCCGGCGTTGCTGGACCTCGTCCGGCTGGAGTGGCAGCTCAGCGAGGTGGGCTCCTACGCCGAGTGGCTGCACGGCCCGCACCAGGACGACGCCGACACCCGCACCGCGCTGGGCGGGCTTCGGGAGGAGCTCGCCGGGCTGGCTGCGACGCGATGAATGCGTGGCGGCGAGCCGCCACGGCACGTAGGGTGCGGCCCATCTGGAACCGCAGGGGTCCGCGACCCCGTCGTCCAGGTCGAACGCGCCGGCGAGGCGCTGGCGCGCGTCGACGACGGCGCCAGTGCTGCCCTCGCCACCGCGCTGGAGTCGGCCCGACGGCACGACGCGTGGGAGATCGACCACCGGACGGACAAGGTCGTGCACGGGCTCGGTCTCGCACACCTTCCCCGCCGGCGCACCGCAGCCGACCTGTCCGGGGGTCAGCTGTCCCGGCTCTCGCTCGCCTGGAGGCTGCTGCGCACCCCCGACACGCTGCTGCTGGACGAGCCCACCAACCACCTGTCCCTCTTGCTCGTCTCCGAGCTCGAGCTCGGCCTGCCCGACTTCCCGGGCGCCGTGGTGGTGGCCAGCCACGACCGGTGGCTCCGCGAGGACTGGGTGGGTGAGCGGCTCGAGCTGCCCGGCGAGACACTGGAGCGGTGACCACGACCCCCATCACCCGGCGCACCGGGCTGAACCGCACCGTGCTGCTGCGGGCAGGTGCGCCGTGGCACGGGCACCGGGCGGGACGGGTCCTCGGTGCGACCGGGCTGTCCGGCATCGTCGCGGACGCCGCGGCCCGGGCGGCGGTGGCCCTCGACGACGCCCCGCTGGTCACCCTCGACCGCACGCTGGTGGCCGGGGAGCAGTGGGCCGAGGCCGTCGCGGAGCAGTGGACGGACGCGCTGGCGCACCTGCTGCAGACGTTGCGCTCCCCCACCGACGACGACCGGGCGGCACGGGAGGAGTGGGGCGAGGAGGACTGGGCGCGCTGGGCGTCGGTGCGGCAGGTCGTGCTCTGCGGCGGGGTCGTCGCCGGCGAGCTCGGGCGGCGGGCATCCCGAGACCCGCGCGTCGTCGCGCAGCGCGCCGAGCTGGCCCCTGAGCCCGGCCGCGCACCCCTGCTGGGTCTGGCCGCCGGGCTGGCCGACGGGCTCGTGCTCGACCTGGGTCACAGCAGCATCAAGGCCGCCGCGGTCTGCGACGGTGTCCTCGCGAGGACAACGGGTATGCCGGTGCCCTGGCGGCCGTTCGACACCAGCACGTGGCCGTCGCCGGACACCGTCCTGGGTCTCGTGGTCGAGGCCGCGCGGGACGCCATGGACCCATCCGGTCCCGACGACAGAGACCTGGAGGTGCGCGTGGCGATCGCCAACTACGTCGTCGACGGCCTGCTCGACGACGACCCGACCTACGGCACCCTGCCCTCCCGCGGGCCGGACCCGCGCCGGGTTCTCGGGCACGCGCTGACCCGGGGCCTGCGTCGCCCCTGCGCAGTGACCGTCCTCCTCAACGACGGTGCCGCCGCCGCACTCGGGGTGCGGAGCACGCAGCCCGCAGCGGACGCGCGAGTGGGCCCCAGCCGCCACGACGACCAGGGCCGGGGGGAAGCGACGACCGCCGTCATCAGCATCGGCACCTCGCTCGGTCTGGGGTTCGCCGATGCCTGAGGGTGACGCGGTGTGGCGCACCGCCCGACGGCTGCACCAGGGGCTGGCCGGCGTGGCCCTGGAGGGATCGGACCTCCGGGTGCCGGCGCACGCGACCGCCGACCTGTCCGGCCGCCGCACCCTTGAGGTCGTCCCCCGCGGCAAGCACCTGCTGCACCGGGTGGAGGGTGACATCACCGTGCACAGCCACCTGCGGATGGAGGGCTCCTGGCGGGTCCACCCGGTGGGGCGGCGGCACGCGCTGGGGCGACGGCATACCGTGCGGGCGCTGCTGTGGACGCCGCAGCGGGTCGCGGTCGGCGACTCCCTCGGGATGCTCGAGCTGGTGCGGACCAGCGAGGAGGACCGGGTCGTGGGGCACCTCGGCCCCGACCTGCTCGACCCCGCGTACGACGCGGACACGGCCCTGGCCAACGTGCGCGCAGACCCGGGCCGCACCATCACCGAGGCCTGCCTGGACCAGCGCAACGTGGCGGGCATGGGCACGATCTTCACCGCCGAGCCGCTCTTCCTGCTGGGGATCAACCCCTGGACGCCCGTCGGCGACCTCGCCGAGGAGCAGGTGGTCGAGCTGCTGGCGACCGCCCGGCGGCTGCTGGTGCTGAGCTGCCGGACCGGCCGCACGACCATCACGGGCCGTGGGGACGTCAACGACGACGACGCGTGGGTGCACGGCCGGATGGGGTTGCCGTGCAAGCGCTGCGGCACGACGATCCGGCTTGCCCCGATCGGCCAGCAGCCGCAGCAGCGGGTGATGTTCTCCTGCCCGACCTGCCAGGGCGGCCTCGCCCCCACCGACGACGGTCGGCCCCAGTCGCCGCTCGGCCACGGCCGGCGCCCGACCTACTGAGGCCCGCGCCCGACACGCCCAGCGAACACCCGTCGCGCCCGGGCGCGCACGACCCGGCGCACCCGGCCGACGGCGCGCGGCACCAGGTCCTGCGGGGGGTGGGCGGCGAACCACGCCTCCAGCCCGGCCTGTGCCCGCGAGCGGTCCAGGCCGCGCACGTCGTAGGAGCGCACGGCGGCCTCCTCCTCGGCGCTCATGGGCGGCGCGACCCGGTGCAGGCGCTCGGCCACCTCCCGCCGATAGCGCTCCGGCACGAGCGCCAGCGCGGGCTCGTAGGACCGGTCCAGCCAGTCCATCGGGTCCGGGCCGGTCTTGGCCGCGACCAGCCGCATCAGGGCGCTGTCGCCGCCGTCGGCGAGGTAGCGGTGGACCGTCCGGGCGATCACCGGCTCGACCTTGATCGGGTCGGCCAGCAGATGGCCCCGCGGCTCCTGCCCACGCCACTGCCGCTCCAGCGCCGGGGCGGAGGGCCAGGCGCCGGTGACCGCGCCGGCGAGCAGGGTCTTGCGGGCGCACTTGGCGCACCGCCCGCAGGGACGCCCGAGCCGACGGCCGCGCACGCACGACTGCGCCGCCTCCCCGAGCGGATGGGTGTGCACGATGCGGCTGGTCACGACCTCGGACACCCCGGCGACCGGCACGCACACCTCCAGCCCCACCGCGGCGAAGACCCCGCCCCACTCCTTGAGGAAGGGCGAGTCGGCGAAGTCGCGGTAGTAGCCCCGCTGCAGCCGGTAGGTCGCCTCCAGCGGCGCGCCCCAGGCCACGGCGTCCAGCCGGTCGCGGTCGGCGTGGAGCAGCAACGGCACCGCCGTGGTGAAGTCGTGCGGGAACCCCATGGCGGCGCGGAGGTACTCCACGTCGCTGCGGACCACCTCCACCGGCCACCCCTGGGCGCGCAGCCGCTCGCACGACTCCTCGGCTGCCCGGGTGACGAACATCGTGGCCCGCGGGTCGCCTCGCGGGGCCCGCCGCAGCAGGTGGTAGGACCGGGTGCTGCCCGGCATGACCGCGAGCGTCGCGACGCTGTCGGTGCCACCGCTGAAGCACAACCCGGGCGCCCCGTCTCCCTCGGCGGGTCTCACGCGTGGCGCCACGTCGCGGTCCGCCGAGGTCAACCGCAGGCCCGGCCCCTCGCGCAGCGCCCGGGCGAGGACAGGACTCGCCGTCACCGAGGTGGTCACCGGGACCTTCCGGACGATCCAGGGCCGGGCCGACAGGACGGCCGAGAGCACGAGCAGGTCGGGGTGCACCTCGCCCGGGCGCACCCCCACCTCGAAGCACGCGGTATGCCGCGCCAGGGCGCCCTTGCGCTCATCCGGCTCCCCCGCGCCAGGCACCAGCCGGACCTGCACGCGGCCGGGCTCGTGCGTGATGTCGAGGTGCATCAGCGCGCTCGGGCGACGGTGGCGGGCATGGCCCCGGAGCGTACCTGCCCCGGCTGTGCGACCTCGGCGTCGACATCCTCTGGCTCATGCCGATCAACCCGATCGGCGAGCAGAACCGCAAGGGCGGGCTCGGCTCCCCCTACGCCGTGCGCGACTACCTCGCGGTCAACCCCGAGTTCGGGACGCTGGAGGACCTACGCGGCTTCGTCGACTACGACCAGCCCGGGCTGCGGGAGTACATGGCCGACGCCATGGCTCACTGGGTCCGCGAGGCCGACGTCGACGGCTTCCGCTGCGACGTCGCGGGCTACGTGCCGTTGGACTTCTGGGAGGCGGCGCGTGCCCAGCTGGAGCAGATCAAGCCGGTCTTCCTGCTCACCGAGTGGGAGAACCGCGACCTGCACGTGGGTGCCTTCGACGCGACGTATGCCTGGTCCTGGAACGAGACCATGCACCACATCGCGCACGGCCGGGCCAGCGCCACCGACCTCAAGGTCTAGGCCGGCAACGACCGGCGGCTCACCTTCTCCGACAAGGACGAGATCGTCTGGCGCGAGGACCCGCAGGGCGAGCTCTACCGTCGCCTCTTCGCGCTGAAGAAGCAGCACCCGGCGCTGTGGAACGCCGCCTGGGGCGCGCGCATGGTGCGGGTGCCCCACGACGGCGAGGACCGGGTCATCAGCTTCGTGCGGGTGCCCGAGTCCGGGGATGCCGTCGTCGCGGCCTTCAACCTCAGCGACGCCCCGGCGTCGGTCACCCTCGGGGTGGCGCCGGGTCAGGACCTCGCCTACGTCGACGCCACGGACGGCAGCACGGTCGAGTATGCCGAGGGCTCGGTCTGGCAGCTCCCGGCCTGGGGCTACCGGGTGGGGGTCACGCCGCAGGAGTGAGCGCCAGCGGTCGCTCCGGCGAGGGCCGGTCAGACGATCGTGGTCAGGTGTGCGTCGCTCAGGCGGCGGAGACGACCGCGTCGCGGCGCGGCATACGCCGGGTGTCGATCGTCGTGGCCAGGCCCTCGGTGAGCACCGTGGTCATCTGCGCCTCGGCCGTCTCGGTCAGGCTGACCCGGTCGGCGACCGTCGACAGCATCTCGGACAGCGGCACGTCGAGCGCCCGGCAGATGGAGGCGAGCAGCTCGGAGCTGGCCTCCTTCTCCCCGCGCTCGATCTCGGAGAGGTAGCCCAGCGAGCAGGACGCCGAGGAGCTGACCTCGCGCAGGGTGCGCCCCTGCGTCTGGCGCGTCTCGCGGAGCGCGTCACCCAGCTCACGTCGAAGTAGCACCATCGTCAACCCTCCTCGTCCTCTCTCCGGGTGTCCGTGTCGGTGGTCATCCCGTCGCCGTGCCTGCCCGGTGCGGCGGATGCCGTCGCGGCAGGTCGTACCTCTACCGTACCCCGTGCGGCCGACAGACCCTCGGTCAGCCGTCCTCGCAGCAGCTCCAGCGCCGCCGTCACGGTGCCGGCGCGGATGTCGTCACGGAGTCCACGCAGGGTCAACACCTGGTGACCCACGACCTGTTCCCCGTGGGCGAGCGCGAGGTGGACGGTGCCGACCGGGTGGCCCTCGCTGGGGTCCGGGCCGGCGACGCCGGTGGTGGCGACGCACCAGTCGACGCCCAGCGCCCGCGCCCCGCCGAGGGCCATCGCCTCGGCGCACTCCTGGGAGACGGTGCCGTGCTCACTGACGACCTGGGCCGGGACGCCGAGCACCGCCTCCTTCACCGCCGCGGCGTAGGCCACGACCGCGCCGCGGACCGCGGCGCTCGCGCCGGGCACGTCGGTGAGGGCGGCGCAGACCAGGCCGCCGGTGAGCGACTCGGCGGTGCCCACGCTCTCGCCCCGCTCGCGCAGCGCGGCCACCACCTGGGCGGCCGGGCTCCTCACGACCCGCTCATGTGCCGGGCCTGGCGAAGGCCTGGCGCACGTAGTCGATGCCGGTGACGACCGTGACGACGGCCGCGGCATACATCACCCAGAGCCCGAGGGTGTCGAGCACGCCGCCCAGCGGGGCCAGCACGACGGCGATGCCGATGGCCTGCAGCACCGTCTTGAGCTTGCCTCCACGGCTGGCGGGGATGACGCCGCGGCGGATGACGACGAAGCGCATGAGGGTGATGCCGACCTCCCGGACGAGGATGACCACGGTCACCCACCAGGGCAGCAGGGCCAGCAGCGAGAGCCCGATGAGGGCCATCCCGATGAGCGCCTTGTCGGCGATCGGGTCCATGAGCTTGCCGAAGGCGGTGATGAGGCCGTGCTTGCGGGCCAGGTGCCCGTCCACCCAGTCGGTGCCGATCGCGACGAGGAAGACGACCAGCGCCCACCACCGCAGGCCCACGTCCTCGCCGCCCTCGGCGAGCAGCAGCCAGCCGAAGAGCGGGACGAGCAGGATGCGCAGCACGGTGAGCGCGTTGGGGAGGTTCCAGGACGAGACCCGCTCCGGCGCCGCCGCGGTCGCGATCTCCGGGCCGTCGGGATCGTGCGGGCCGATCACCGCGCGCCCCCTGCGGGTCCCTGCGGCACCGCCACGAGGTCGACACCCTCGGACCCCACCACGAGGGCGGTGACGAGGTCGCCGGGGGCGAGGTCGGGCAGACCCCCGTCGCCGGTGACGAGATAGGTCACGCCGTCGACGTCCGGCCCCTGCTGGCCGGCGCGCCCCACCAGCCGCGGCTCGCCCTCGGGGTCGGCGTCGTCGGTCTCCACCGACTCCACGAGCACCTCGACGACGGTCCCGACGCGGTCGGCGGCACGCTGGGCGGTGAGCTCCTCGACCAGCGCCTGCACCTGCTCGACCCGCTCGCGGACGACGTCCTCGTCGAGCTTGTCGGCATACCCCTCCGCCTCGGTGCCGTCCTCGTCGGAGTAGCCGAAGACCCCGACGACGTCCAGCCGGGCCTCCACGAGGAAGGCGGTGAGCTCAGCGAGGTCCTCCTCGGTCTCGCCGGGGAAGCCGACGATGACGTTGGTGCGGATCCCGGCCTCGGGGACCCGGGCGCGGACCTGCTCCAGCAGCCCGAGGAAGGACGCGCGGTCGCCGAGGCGGCGCATCCGCCGCAGCAGCGGGCCGGAGGCGTGCTGGAAGGAGATGTCGAAGTAGGGCACCACGCCCGGGGTGCCCGCCATCGCGTCGAGGAGGTCGGGGCGGATCTCGGCCGGCTGGAGGTAGGAGACGCGCACCCGCTCGACCCCGGGCACCTGCGTCAGCTCGGGCAGCAGCGCGTCGACGAGGCGCAGGTCGCCGAGGTCCTTGCCGTAGGACGTGGTGTTCTCGCTGACGAGGAAGACCTCCGTGACGCCGCGCTCCCCCAGCCAGGCGGCCTCGGCGAGGATCTCCTGCGGCGTCCGCGACACGAAGGCGCCGCGGAACATCGGGATCGCGCAGAACGCGCAGCGCCGGTCGCAGCCGGAGGCGATCTTGAGCGGCGCCCAGGGGCGGCCGTCGAGCCGCGCCCGCACGACGCGGGGCCCGGTGGCCGGGGCGACCTGCTCCAGCGGGACGTCGGGCTCCGCGACGGTCCGCTCGGGCCGGGCGGGCTGCTGGTGGCCGGGCAGCGCCACGCCCGCGGCGGAGGTGTGCCGGTCGCGCGGCGTGATCGGCAGCAACCGACGGCGGTCGCCGGGCACGTGCGAGGGCACCGTCTCCCCGGCCAGGATGCTGCGCAGGTGCGTCGACATGTCGCGGTAGGAGTCGAAGCCGAGCACCGCGTCGGCCTCGGGAAGCTCGGCGGCGAGCTGCTCGCCGTAGCGCTCGGCCATGCAGCCGACGGCCACGACCTTCTGGGTGCGGCCGGTCTCCTTGAGGTCGCCCGCCTCCAGCAGCGCGTCGATCGAGTCCTTCTTGGCCTGCTCGACGAAGCCGCAGGTGTTGACCACGGCGACGTCGGCCTCGGCGGCGTCGTCGACGAGCGTCCAGCCCTCGGAGGCGAGGCGGCCGGCCAGCTCCTCGGAGTCCACCTCGTTGCGGGTGCACCCGAGGGTGACGACGGCGACGCTGCGGGTGGACGTGGACATTCCTCGAGTGTAGGTCGGCGCGGGGGTCGCGACCTAGCGGCGACGCCGTCGCGCGGGGCGTGGTCTGATGGGCCGGTGACCGACCCCACCCTCCCCGACCTGCCGGTCCTCGATGGCCACAACGACCTGCCGTGGGCGCTGCGCGAGCTCGTCGGCACCGAGCGTGCGCTCGAGGTCGACCTCGCGACGGACACGTCGGCGCGCGGCCTGCACACCGACCTGCCGCGGCTGCGGCGCGGCGGGGTGGGCGGGCAGTTCTGGTCGGTCTACGTCCCCTCGGCGCTGCCCGAGGCGGACGCGGTCGTGGCCACGCTGGAGCAGGTCGACCTGGTGCACCGCATGGTCGCGAGGTATGCCGACCGCCTCGCGCTCGCGACGACCGCGGCACAGGTGGAGTCGGCGATGGCGGGCGGCCGGGTGGCCTCGCTGCTCGGGGCCGAGGGCGGGCACTCGATCGGTTCCTCCCTCGGGGTGCTCCGGGCGCTGCACCGGCTGGGGGTGCGCTACCTGACGCTGACGCACAACCACAACACGCCCTGGGCGGACAGCGCGACCGACGAGCCGGAGCACGGCGGGCTGACCGATCTCGGACGCGAGATCGTGCGCGAGATGAACCGGCTCGGCATGCTGGTCGACCTCTCCCACGTCGCGGCCACGACGATGCGGGACGCGCTCGCGGCGTCGGCCGCCCCGGTGATCTTCAGTCACAGCAACGCGCTCGCCCTGTGCGGCTCGCCGCGCAACGTGCCCGACGACGTGCTGGTCACCATGGCGGGCCAGGGTGGGGTCTGCATGGCGACCTTCGTGCCGCAGTTCGTGGCGCAGGACTGCTGGGAGTGGAAGGTCGAGTCGCGCGAGGCCGCCCGGGCCGCCGGCGTCGACCCCAACGACCACCCGGTGATGACCGCCTTCAGCCTGGCCCGGCAGGAGCGGCACCCCCGGCCCGAGGCGACCCTGGCGCAGGTGGCCGACCACCTCGACCACCTGCGGGAGGTCGCCGGGGTGGAGCACGTCGGTCTCGGGGGCGACTTCGACGGCACCGAGCAGGTCGTCGTCGGGCTCGAGGACGTCTCGACCTACCCGGCGCTGCTCGCCGAGCTGGCCCGACGCGGCTGGAGCGAGGCCGACCTGCGCGGCCTCACCCACGGCAACGTGCTGCGCGTCCTGCGCGACGTCGAGGCGGTGGCCGGACACGAGGGGTCTCCGGTCGGGTCCTGACCTCGCACCGGGTCACCGGGTGCGCTCGGTCCCGCCTGTGCGCTCAGTCCCGGCCGGTGAGGCCCCAGGCGTCCTCGCTCTCGGGCTCCTCGTCGTCCTCGACGTAGCTGCCGCTGATCGGGTCGCCGTCGTAGCGGTCCTCGCGCGGCGCTCGCCCGGCGCCTGGCGCGGAGCCGCCGGCCGCGGCATACCGCACCTCGTCGCTGTCGTCGCCCTCACCGTCGGCGACCTCGGTCGGGTCGGCGTCGAAGGGGGAGCTGTCGCTCTCGACGTCCGGGCGCGGCGGATCCTGGCCCTGCAGCAGCGCAAGTGTGGACTCCAGGTCGTCCGGCTTGACCAGGACGTCGCGGGCCTTGCTGCCCTCGGAGGGCCCGACGATGCCGCGACTCTCCATGAGGTCCATGAGCCGCCCGGCCTTGGCGAAGCCGACGCGCAGCTTGCGCTGCAGCATCGAGGTCGACCCGAACTGCGTCGTGACCACCTGCTCGGTCGCCTGCAGCAGCAGGTCGAGGTCGTCGCCGATGTCCTCGTCGATCTGCTTCTTGGCCGGGGTCGCGAGGACCTCCTCGACGTACTTCGGCTTGAGCTGACCGGTGACGTGCGCGACGACGTCGTGGATCTCGGACTCGCTGACCCACGAGCCCTGCACCCGCATCGTCTTGCTCGCGCCCATCGGCAGGAAGAGCGCATCACCCATGCCGATGAGCTTCTCCGCGCCGGGCTGGTCGAGCACGACGCGCGAGTCGGCGAGCGAGGAGGTCGCGAAGGCCATCCGGCTCGGCACGTTGGCCTTGATCAGGCCGGTGACGACGTCGACGCTGGGTCGCTGCGTCGCCAGCACGAGGTGGATGCCGGCGGCGCGGGCGAGCTGGGTGATCCGGACCACCGACTCCTCGACGTCGCGCGGCGCGACCATCATGAGGTCGGCGAGCTCGTCGACGACCACGAGCAGGTAGGGGTAGGGCTGGAGCACCCGCTCCGAGCCCGGGGGCGGGGTGACCTTGCCGGCCCGGATCGCCTTGTTGAAGTCGTCGATGTGCTTGTAGCCGAAGGCCGCCAGGTCGTCGTAGCGGTGGTCCATCTCCTTGACCACCCAGGCCAGCGCCTCGGCCGCCTTCTTGGGGTTGGTGATGATCGGCGTGATGAGGTGCGGGATCCCCTCGTAGGCCGTCAGCTCGACCCGCTTGGGGTCGACGAGGATGAGGCGCACCTCGTCCGGCGTCGACCGCATGAGGACCGAGGTGATCATCGAGTTGACGAAGCTCGACTTGCCCGAGCCGGTGGCCCCGGCGACGAGCATGTGGGGCATCTTCGCGAGGTTGGCGATGACGTAGCCGCCCTCGACGTCCTTGCCCACCCCCATGACCATCGGGTGCGTGTTGTTGCGTGCCGTCTGGCTGCGCAGGACGTCGCCCAGGCTGACGTTCTCGCGGTCCGCGTTGGGGATCTCCACACCCACCGCCGACTTGCCCGGGATGGGCGAGAGGATGCGCACGTCGGCGCTGGCGACGGCATACGCGATGTTCTTGGAGAGCGCCGTGATGCGCTCGACCTTGACGCCCGGCCCGAGCTCGACCTCATAGCGGGTGACCGTCGGGCCGCGGGTGAAGTCGGTGACCTGGGCGTCGATGTTGAAGTCCTCGAGCACGCCGGTGAGCGCCTCAACCACCTTGTCGTTGGCCTCCGAGCGCTCCTTGTGCGGGGTGCCCGGCTTGAGCAGCACCGACTCCGGGAGGGTGTACGTGACGTCGCCGGCGAGCTGCAGCTGCTCCACCCGCTGCGGGAGCTGGGTCGTCGGGGGCGCCTCGAGCTCGGGCTTGGCGGTCTGCTTGGACTTCTCGACGGCCGAGGGGGCCGCGGGACGCTTCTGCCCCGGCCGCAGCGCGGGGATCTCCTCGGTCGAGTCACCCTCGGCGCGCGCGCCGCGTCGGCGGGAACCGGCGCCGGCGGCGGGCTTCGAGGCGGGCTGAGGGGCGTCGCCGGTGCGGTCGGGGTCCTCCGCCGGGCGCTGGCGAGCAGCGGCACCGCGCCGGGGCCTGCGCCCCTTCGCCGCCCGGTCGACCTCGGCAGCCTGCTCGAAGGCGACGTCGCCGTCGCGGGGGCCGTCGAGGTCGCCGGCGCCGCGCCGGGCACGTGGCAGCGGGTTGCCGTCCTCGTCGACCCGGTCGAAACGGGCAGAGTCGAAGAGCTGCTGCTCGACCTCGCGGATGCGGTCGGGGATCCGGTGCACCGGGGTGCGGGTGAGCACGAGCAGGCCGAAGACGCCCAGCAGGCTGAGCACGATGTATGCCCCGGTCACGGTGATCGCCGAGGCGGGGATCGAGGAGGCGATGAAGCCGAGGATGCCGCCGGAGCGCTGCAGCACGTGCGAGCCCTCGGCGTAGTCGGGGTTGCCGGTGGCCAGGTGCGCGATGCCGCTGGCCGCGACGAGCATGGCCGTGGTGCCGATGCTCATTCGGTTGGTGGCCTGCTGCTCGTCCGGCGCGCGGAAGAGGCGGACGGCGAAGAAGACGAGGACGGCGGGCAGGATGAGCGCCACCCGCCCGAAGGTGCCGGCCGCGGCCACGTGGATGACGTCCCCCACGAAGCCGTCCAGGCCCCACCACTCGCGCAGGGCGACGACCAGGGCGAGCGCGAGGAGCAGGAAGCCGGCGCCGTCGCGCCGGTGCTCGGGCTCGAGGTCGTGGGCCGTGTCGGTCATGGCGCGCACGGTGCCGCCGGTCACCCCGGCGATGCCGCGCATCGCCCGCCCGGGCAGCGACGGACCGTCGGAGGCGCGGGAGCGCGGCGCCGAGCTGCGGCCGGAGCCGGAGGTGCTCCGCCCCTTGGTGGACGTCGTCCGGCTCGCCGGGCGCCGGGAGGCACTGCCGGAGCCGGCACGGGTCGAGGTCGTCGCAGTCTTGGCCACGGTCGCACCGTACCCAATGTTCACCTCCGCCACAGGGGTCCCACGCCGGGTTCGTTGATACAGTGACGGCACGTCGTGCAGGGGCCGCGGCGTATGCCACCAGCTCACGCCGAAGGGGTTCAGATGACGGTCTACGGGGATCCTGCCGTGCTCAACGCGGTCGGCGACGACCGGATGCAGGACGGCAAGGGTGTGAGGGAGGCGCTCGGCCGCGGTGGCGAGGTGGCCACCATGCCTGCCGGGGCCACCGGCCCGGCAGGTGAGGGGTCCGGCGTCGAGGCGTCCTGGAGCGAGGCGATGGACACGCTCACCCGCACGATGGACCACCTGTCCTCCACGCTGGAGAACGACGGCTACCACCTGCAGCGGGCCTCGCTCGAGATCGACGAGGCCATGAACGAGTGCAGCCCCGGCGGCTCCGCCGGACCGGCCGCCGTCTGACGATGGGCAGCACGACGGTCACCGACCTCTGGACCTTCCCCGTCGATCTCGGCTGGCTCGCGGACGCGACAGCGCGCACCCACGCGATCGCCAGCACGCTCGACGGCACGTGGGCCGATGTGGGCCGCGGCATCACCTCGCTGGAGTGCTCGTGGTCCTGTGCCCGCGCGGACAGCTACCTCGGGTATGCCGTCGACCTGAGGTCGGCCCTGACCTCGGCGACCGGCGGGGCGAGCCTGCTGTCCGAGGCGACCAGAGTCCTCCAGGAGCGGCTGGAGGAGGCGCGCGACGAGCTGGGCCTGTCGTGGCTCGCTGCCCGCGTCGGCAGCACCCACGCCGTCCGCAGCGGCGGGGAGGCGACGTTCACCTGGGAGGACGAGGAGCCGGAGCCCCCCGCCATCGCCCGCCAACGGGCGGTCGCGGAGCGTGCCCTGGACGAGGCTCGCTCGGCCGTCGGGAGATTCGTCTCCGCCGTACACGCCGCCACCGCCGAGCTCGCTCCGGTCGCCACCGCGTGGAGCGGTCCCGCGGGCGGTTCCCCGGGCTGGGACGTGCCCCGCGGAGGGGCGAGCGGCGTCACCGTCACCCAGCACGGCAACGGCGTCGTCATCAACTCCGGCGACCACGCGGACCAGGTCGACATCAGCGCCGACCCCAGCACCGGGGAGACCCTGGTGGTCGTCAACGGGCAGACCTACCGCTACCCCCGGGGCGTCTCGATCACCGTCAACACCGGCGGAGGCGGCGACCACATCACCATCGAGGACACGGTGCCGAACCGCATACGCCTGGTCGTCGGGGACGGCGATGACACCGTGACGGCCGACGAGAGCGGCAACCACCTCGAGGTCTACGCGAACGGCGGTCACGACACCGTGCAGACCGGCAGCGGGGTCGACTACGTCAGCGGGGGGACCGGCCACGACTACGCCGACACCGGGATGGGTGACGACTTCGTGGCCGGCGGCGCCGGCAACGACGTGCTCTACGGGATGGACGGCGACGACGCCGTGATCGGCGGGTCCGGCCAGGACTACCTGGAGGGCGCGCGCGGCGACGACGTCGTCCTGGGTGTCGACGGCGACGACATCGTCTCCGGCGGTCGCGACGACGACGTGCTCGTCGGCGGTGGCGGCGACGATTCGATGTATGCCGGGCTCGGGCAGGACGGGCTCGACGGCGGAGCGGGGCAGGACAGCACCTTCCACACCGATGGAGACACGGTCACCGGCTCCGAGGGCGGCGAGGAGGTCGTGATCGAGGACCGGGCCTGGGACGAGACCTTCGACATCTCCGGCGACGACTCGTTCGAGGCGCGGGCCGAGGCTGATCTCGACATGCTCAACAGCTCCCCCACCTCCCAAGCCCTCATCGACGAGCTCACCCGCCACGCGGAGGAGCAGGGCAGGACCTACGGCATCGACGAGACCGACGGCGGCAACAGCGCATCCTGGGGCGGGTCGGTCAACTACAACGACACCAACCTGCTCATCAGTGGGGATGCCTCGAAGCCGTGGTACGAGAACGGTCGACCGCCGACGATCGGGCTCTACCACGAGCTCGGGCACCTCAACCAGTACGAGCAGCCCGACGCCTGGGAACGCTGGAAGGACGAGAACGGTGACTCCTACACCGACGACCAGGACCAGCCGTTGCTCGAGCGGCAGAACGTCGGGCTCGAGTGGGACCACGACGACGACGACAGTACCAACGAGGCGATCGACCCGGACCACGACTACCGGTTCACGGAGAACGCGGTCCGCGAGGAGTGGGGCCTGCCACACCGGGAGAAGTACTGATGCGCGAGAGTCGGTCCCGTCCGGCCCTCGCCCGGCACCGCGCGGCGACGACGGTGCCGGCGACGATGCTGCTGGCGACGGCGGTGCTCGCGGCCTGCGGGCAGGAGGGAGACACCATGTCCGGCACCCCCACGAGCGGGACCGCGGCCACCACGTCGGACCCCACGAGGTCGGAAGCCACCGGGTCCGCTGACGCCGGTTCCGCGAGCGCGGCGACCCGCGCCGCGTCGGCGGCGGTCACCGTCGAGGCCAGTGCCACGCCCGGGTCACCGACGGAGCCGGGCCTGGACCCCGCGAGCCAGGGGCTGGCCGTGGAGTACGTCGTGCGCAACGACGGTGACCGACCGGTCCTCGTGGCCCGCGACCGTGGGCACGGTCAGCACACCGGCTCCTTCGGCCCGGAGAACGACGAGGCCGTGTGGGTGGGCGTCGAGGGCGAGGTCCTCCGGCTGCGCAAGGAGCTGCTCCCGGCCCCGGACCGGATCGACGAGGAGACCGAGACCACGCTCGGTGCGGTGCAGGTCGAGCCAGGCGGGTCGATCACCGGCACCGCCTTCGTGCGGGCCCCGCTCTCGGTGGACCTGCCCGACGACGCGCAGGACGGCGAGCCGGTCGGGCCGGAGGTCACGCAGTGGCAGCTCTGCCTGAGCGTGGCCGACGCCGACGGGCGTCAGGACGGGCGGACCGATGTCATCGGTCGGCTCAGCGCCGACCCGGGCACCGTCTGCACCGACCCCGCAGCACTGCCCGACGTCACGGGTCGGTGACCGCGCCTCCCGCCTCCTGACGCGCCACCCGGCGACCTGCTGACATCTGTCACGCCGCTCGGCGAGCGTGCGGGCATACCGTCGAGGTCACCGCAGCCGAGGAGATCGAGGAGCCGTCATGGACACGCAGGTGCCGCGCAGCCACCCCGTCAGCCCGCTCGAAGGTTCGAGCACCCCGCCACCGCTGCCCACCCCGGGCACCGGTGGCCGCGAGGAGCTGCCGCAGCAGAGCACTCCGACGCAGGAGACCCGACCGGCCGGGTGCGGGAGCGGCCGGGCCAAGCACGGTTTCGGCGGCCATGGCGGGCACGACCTCGCCTCCAGCCGGTCCCGCGTGATCGGCGCGGCCGCCTTCATCGGCATGCTCGTCGCGGTGTGGGCGCTCAGCGGTGGCGGCCACTTCTGGCCGGGCTGGGTCATGATCGGGTGGGGCATCTGCCTGGCTCCCGACGTCACGCGGCTCGTCGAGGGTCGTCACGGCCGTGGCAGCGCAGCCCGCTGAGTACGCTGCTGCCGTGAGCCAGCCACCGCAGGGACCGACCGACCCGGTCGAAGGGAACTTCCCGCTGCAGCCCTACCGCCCGAGCACCGAGCTCGACCCGGAGATGCGCAAGCGTGCGCTCGCGAAGATCGAGGCGCGCAAGGAGTTCACGCTGCACCTGGCCGTCTACTGGATCGTCATGACCCTGCTCGTGCTCATCTGGCTGGTGACCTCGGGGTGGGGCGAGTACTTCTGGCCGATCTGGCCGATGATGGGCTGGGGGGTCGGCGTGGCGATCCACGGCGCCTCGCTCGCGATCGACAAGGAGCCCACGGAGAAGGAGATCGCCGACGAGGCCGCCAAGCTGCGCAAGCGTCTCGGCCGCCCTGACCACCCGGAGGACTGACCCGGGATCCCTCCGACCGGCGGTCATCAGGGCAGCCGCAGCCGCGCCCAGACCGCCGCGTGGTCCGATCCGGTGACCGTCGCCGCGCCGGCGTCGACGACGTCCAGCCCGCGCACGAGCACATGGTCGATCTGCACGAAGGCCGGCAACAGCCCCTCCGTCGGCCAGGTGCGCACCCACCCCGACCCCGACGCCTCGTGCGCGTCCCGCAGCCCGGCGTCGTCCTTGACCTGGCGCAGCGCGGGGTGCCCGGTCGAGGCGTTGAGGTCACCGACCACGAGCAGCGGACCCTCGATGCCGGTGGCGTCCTCACCGAGCCACCCCAGCTCCTCGCGCCACGCCGCGGAGCCGGCCACCGCCGGAGGCCGGGTGTGCGCCCCGAGCAGCGTCACGGTCTGCCCGCCCCAGGTGATCGGGAGACGGACCTGGTCGAAGAGATACGGCTCGTCGATGACGTGCGCGCCGTCGGCGCCGGTCTCGTCGTCAGCGGACCCGGCCATGCCCTCGCGGGTGAGCACGAGGGTCCCGCCCGCGTCGGACCGGAGGGTGCCGGCGCGGACCGGCAGGGCGCGGTCGAGGGCCGACCCCTCGAGCCGCGCCTGCGCCTCCGGTGTCATCTCCACCAGCACGAGGGCGTCGACCTCGCGCTCGTCGACCATCGCGGCGAGGTCCGCCAGGCTCCCCCGGCCGTACTCCAGGTTGGCGGTCGCGATCACGAGGTCGTCGCGACCGGCGGGCACGGTGTCCGGCAGCAGCCAGGGCGCCGCGAGGGCAGCGTGCCCCAGCCCCAGCAGCACCGCGGCGCCGAGCAGCAGCCGCCGGGCCAACGCCCAGGCGAGGACCGCGAGCGGCACCAGGCTCAGGCCGACGAGGACCAGACCGGACTGCAGCACCGGCACCGGGCCGACGGCGTCCACCCAGCGCAACGCGGTGAGGCCGGCCGCCGCCAGCCACCACGCCCAGGCGAGCGCGACGAGGACCCGGCGCACGGCATACCCCCCGGAGCCGGCGTCAGGCGTCGACGACGATCGGGATGATCATCGGGCGGCGGCGCAGCTTGTTGCCGACGAACGACCCGACCGTCCGACGGATGACCTGCTGGAGCTGGTGGCTGTCCTGGACGCCGTTGCGCCGCGCCTCCTCCAGCGCCGCGACCAGCTTGGGCTGCACCCGCTCGAAGACGTCCTCGCCCTCGGCGAAGCCACGGGTCTGGATCTCCGGGCCGGCCGCGATGGCCCCGGTCGAGGAGTCGCGGACGACGATGATCGTCACGAAGCCCTCGTCGCGCAGGATGCGGCGGTCCTTGAGCATCGTCTCGTCCGCCGCCCCGACGAGCGAGCCGTCGACGTAGACGTACCCGCAGTCGACGCGCCCGAGATGCGCGCCCGGCCGTCGACGAGGTCGACGACCACGCCGTCCTCGGCGATGACGACGTTGTCGCGCGGGACGCCCGTCTGGACCGCGAGGTCGCCGTTGGCGACCATGTGCCGCCACTCGCCGTGGACCGGCAGGACGTTGCGCGGCTTGACGATGTTGTAGCAGTAGAGCAGCTCGCCCGCGCTGGCGTGGCCGGAGACGTGCACCAGCGCGTTCTCCTTGTGCACGACGTCGGCGCCGCGGCGGGTGAGCCCGTTGATGACCCGGTAGACGGCGTTCTCGTTGCCCGGGATGAGCGAGGAGGCCAGCAGGACGGTGTCACCCTCGCCGACGTCGATCTTGTGGTCGCCGTTGGCCATCCGCGACAGCGCCGCCATCGGCTCGCCCTGGGAGCCGGTGCAGATGAGCACCTGGTCCTCATCGGGCAGCTTGGTGAGCTTGTTGAGGTCGACGAGCACCCCGTCCGGCACCTGGAGGTAGCCCAGGTCCGCGGCGATCCCCATGTTGCGGATCATCGACCGGCCGACCATGGCGACCTTGCGGCCGGACTCCTCCGCGGCGTCGAGGACCTGCTGGACCCGGTGCACGTGCGAGGAGAAGCAGGCGACGATGATCCGCCGCTCGGCGGTGTGGAAGACCCGCTCGATCGCCGGCGCGATCTGCCGCTCCGGGGTGGTGAACCCGGGCACGTGCGCGTTGGTGGAGTCGGTCATGAACAGGTCCACGCCCTCCTCCCCCAGCCGGGCGAAGGCGCGCAGGTCGGTGATCCGGCCGTCCAGCGGCAGCTGGTCCATCTTGAAGTCGCCGGTGTGCAGGATCGTGCCGCCGGAGGTCCGGATGAAGACGGCGAGCGCGTCCGGGATCGAGTGGTTGACCGCGACGAACTCGCAGTCGAACGGGCCCAGCTCCTCCCGTCCGCCCTCCCGCACGCCCAGCGTCAGCGGGGTGATCTTGTGCTCCTTGAGCTTGGCCTCGATGAGGGCCAGGGTGAGCTGGGAGCCCACGAGCGGGATGTCCGGCTTGAGCCGCAGCAGGTAGGGCACCGCGCCGATGTGGTCCTCGTGCCCGTGGGTGAGGACGATCGCGACGATGTCGTCCAGCCGGTCCTCGATGGGGCTGAAGTCGGGCAGGATCAGGTCCACGCCGGGGTGGTGCTCCTCGGGGAAGAGCACCCCGCAGTCCACGACGAGCAGCTTGCCGCGGTGCTCGATGACGGCCATGTTGCGACCCACCTCGCCGAGCCCGCCGAGCGGGATGACGCGGACGCCCCCGTCCGGGAGGGGCGGGGGCGCGGTCAGCTCGGGATGCGGGTGGCTCATGGCGCACAGGGTAGACCGTCGGGCCGCGATGCCACGAAGCCTGCCTCCGTCTGCGACAGTCTCCTGTGGACGAGATCGTCCCGGGGCAGATGGCGTGGTGCGACAGGAGGCATGGTCGATGGGTATGGGTGTCGTGCTCGCGTTGGCCGCTGCCCTGTCCTACGGCCTGTCCGACTTCGTCGGCGGCGTCGCGTCCCGCCGGAGCTCGCCCTGGCCGGTCGCGATCATGTGCGCCGTCGGGGGTATGGCGGGGGCCGTGCTCGTGGCGCTGACCCGCACCGGCGACCCGACCCCGGCGGACCTGGGGTGGGGCGCGCTCGCGGGGGTCGGGAGCGGGCTCGGCGGAGCCTTCCTCTACCGCGGCCTGGCCGCCGGGCGGATGGGCGTGGTCGCGCCGGTGTCCGGGGTCGGCGCGGCGGTGCTGCCGGTGGTCGTCGCCCTGCTCGGCGGGGAGCGACCGGGGCTGCTGGTGTGGTGCGGCATCGCCGCCGCGCTGCCCGGGATCTGGCTGGTCAGCCGTGAGCCCGGCGACGGCGGACGCCTGGCCGACGGCTTGCTCGACGGCGTGCTGGCGGGGGCCGGCTTCGGGCTGCTCTTCGCCGCGATCGGCCAGGTGCCGCAGAGCGCCGGCTACTGGCCGCTGGCGGTGGCCCAGACCGTGGGGCTGGTCAGCGTCGCGATCACCGCCACGCTGCTGGGTGACAGCTGGCGGCCCCGGACCGCCCTGGAGGTCGGGGGTGGCCTCCTCGCCGGCGCGCTGGCCACGCTGGCTGCGCTCGGCTTCCTGCTCGCGACCCAGGCCGGGCTGCTGACGGTGGCCGCGGTGCTCACCTCGATCTACCCCGCCGTGACCGTGCTGCTGGCGGCGACCGTGCTCCGCGAGAGGCTCGGGGCGGCGCAGGGCGTGGGTCTCCTGCTGTGCCTCGCCTGCGTGGCGCTCGTCGCGGCCGGGTGAGGCGGGCGCCGCTACTCTGACCTGCATGCAGGCATACCTCGACCTCCTGGAGCGGATCCGCAGCGAGGGGGTGCGCAAGGAGGACCGGACGGGGACCGGGACGTTGTCCGTCTTCGGGCACCAGATGCGCTTCGACCTGACCGAGGGCTTCCCCGCGCTGACGACCAAGAAGCTGCACCTGCGCTCGATCATCGGCGAGCTGCTGTGGTTCCTGCGCGGCGACACCAACGTGCGGTGGTTGCAGGAGCGCCGGATCACGATCTGGGACGAGTGGGCCGACGAGCAGGGCGACCTAGGCCCGGTCTACGGCCACCAGTGGCGCTCCTGGCCGGCCCCCGACGGCGGGACGATCGACCAGATCCAGCGGCTGGTCGACGGGCTGCGGAGCAACCCGGACTCCCGCCGTCACATCGTCTCGGCGTGGAACGTCGCCGACGTCGACTCCATGGCACTGCCGCCGTGCCACACGCTCTTCCAGTTCTACGTCGCGCCCGCCGCCGAGGGCGACCCGGACCAGCGCGGGTGGCTGTCGTGCCAGCTCTACCAGCGCAGCGCCGACACCTTCCTCGGGGTGCCCTTCAACATCGCGTCCTACGCCCTGCTGACGCACATGGTGGCGCAGGTGACCGACCTGCGTGCCAAGGACTTCGTGCACACCCTCGGCGACGCGCACCTCTACCTCAACCACCTCGACCAGGCCGCCGAGCAGCTGACCCGGACGCCCGGGCCGCTCCCCACCCTGTGGCTCAACCCCGAGGTGCGGCAGATCGACGCCTTCGAGCTGGAGGACGTCGAGGTGCGCGACTACGTCGCGGCCCCGACGATCAAGGCGCCGATCGCGGTATGACGCAGCCGTCGACCCCGTCGTCGGTGACGGACGCCGGGCAGGGTGCGCCCCGCGACGAGGCGGCACGCCGGTCCCGTCCGGGTGCGCTCGTGCCCGCGACCTACGTCGTGCTGCGTCGTCAGGGACCCTCGGGGACCGAGGTGCTGCTGCAGCTGCGCCAGGGCACGCCCTACATGGACGGCTGGTGGGCCTGCGGGGCCGCAGGCCATGTCGAGCCGGGCGAGAGCTTCTGGCGCGCCGGGGTCCGCGAGGCCGCCGAGGAGATCGGCGTCGAGCTGGTCGAGGACGACCTGGAGCACGTCGCGACGGTGCACCGGACCATCGCGATGCCGGACCCCTTCGAGCAACGGGTCGACGTCTTCGTCGCCACCGACCGGTGGGTGGGCGAGCCGCGCGTCGCCGAGCCCCACCGGGCCGCGCGTTTGCAGTGGTGGCCCCTGGACGACCTGCCCAACCGCGTCGTGCCGCACGAGCGGCTGGCGCTGGAGGCGCTCGCCGCGGGCGCGCGCGGGGCGCTGCTCACCCACGGCTTCGCGCAGCGGCTCACGCTCATCGCGGCCGTCGGGCGCAACGGGGTCATCGGCGACGGCAGCGCGATGCCGTGGCACCTGCCGGAGGACCTGCGCTTCTTCAAGGAGACGACCATGGGGGGCGTCCTGGTCATGGGCCGCGGCACCTGGGACTCCATCGGCCGGGCGCTCCCGGGCCGGCGCACCATCGTCGTGACCCGGCAGCACGACTGGTCGGCGCCCGGGGCAGAGGTCGCGCACTCCCTGTCGGAGGCTCTGCTCATGGCCGGGGACCGTGAGGTCTTCGTCGCGGGTGGTGGCCAGATCTACGCCCAGACCATCGAGCACGCCCACCGGCTGGTGCTCACCGAGGTCGACCTCGAGCCGGAGGGCAGCACCCGCTTCCCCGAGGTGGACCAGGAGCGGTGGACGGAGACACGTCGCCAGCCTGGCTCCGGGGACATCAAGGCCTGGGTCACCTGGGAGCGGCGCTGAGCCCGAGGCCGCGATGGTCCCGTGAGACTCGGGGACGGTCCCGACTCCCACGGGACCGTCGTCTGCATGCCGGCTCGTCACTCACGAGCCCCCTCGAGCAGGCTCCGGAGTGACGTCGAGGCGTGCAGACGGCTCGGACGAGCGGCTGACGGTCCCGGCGTAGGCTCGCGCAGGTGAAGCCCAGCGACCTGACGACGATCCGCACGCTGTCCTCTCCCACCGTCCACCCCCACAGCCGCGACGTGGTCTTCGTCGTGAGCCGGCCGGACGTCGAGGACAACCGCTACCGCACCAGCCTGTGGCGGCTCGACCTGAGCACGGACGACGCCCGGCCCACCCGGTTGACCAGCAGCACGCGGGACTCGGCACCGGCATACTCCCCCGACGGCACGCAGCTGGCCTTCCTCCGCGCCGGCGACGACGGACCGCCGCAGCTGCACGTCATGCCTGCCGACGGCGGCGACGCTCGACGCCTGACCGACCAGCCGCTGGGCGTCGGCTCCGTCTCCTGGTCCCCCGAGGGCACGCAGCTCGTGTATGCCGCCCGTATCCCCGAGCAGGGTCGCTACGGCACCGACGACGCCGTCAAGCCCGACCAGGAGGCGCCGCGGCTCATCGAGCACAGCACCTACCTGGCCGACGGGCTCGGCTACGTCCTCGACCGCCCGAGCAAGCTCTTCCTGCTCGACCTCGCCGACCTGCCCGATCCCGATGGCCCGGACGCGACGAGCTCCCGCCCAGCACGCAGCTCACCTCGGGTCGAGGTGACGACAGCGCGCCCGTCTTCCTGCACGCCGGCACCCGGATCGCTTTCGTCGCCTCTCGCGACCGGCGCGGCGCCTGGACCCCGGACACCCTCGTGAGCGACGTGTGCTCGGTCGACCTGCGCGGCAAGGGCTTCCGCCGGCACACCGACGGCACCGGATCGGTCGGCAGCGTGCACGTCGGCCCCGACGGCACGGCCGTCTACGGTGCGGCCGACCTCGGCAGCTCGAAGCAGGACTTCGTGGCTCGCAACGCGGTGCTGCGCCGGCTCGACGGCCCGGGGGTCGCGCTCACCGACGCCGAGACCGACCACCTCGCCTGCGCCCCGGTCATCGGCGGCGACGGCGCGGTCGTCGCCGCCTTCGAGGTGCGCGGCGACACCGTCGTGCGTGACCTGACGGCCGACCGGGTGCTGCTCGAGGGTCACGTGGGCGTGACCGCCCTGGCCGCCGGCGGCGACGTCGTCGTCGCGGTCGCGGGCACGCGCGAGGCATACTCCGAGCTCTTCGTCGGCCGCTCCAGCGAGACGCTCACGCAGCGCACCGACTTCGCCCGCCACCTCACCGGCACGGCGGCGCCGATTGAGACCGAGGAGCTGGACGCGACCTCGGGCGACGGCTACCCGGTGCACGGCTGGCTGGTCCGGCCCACCACCAAGCCGCGCCGCAAGGCGGGCCACCCGGTGATCCTCATGATCCACGGCGGCCCCTACGCGCAGTACTCCGGCAACCTCTTCGACGAGGCCCAGGTCCTCGCCGGCGCTGGGTATGCCGTCGTCATGGGCAACCCGCGAGGCGGCTCCGGCTACGGCGCGGCGCACGGACGGGCGGTCAAGGAGGCGATCGGCACCGTCGACGTGGCTGACCTCACCGCGCTGCTGGACCACGCGCTGACCCCGCCGGGCCTCGACGGCTCTCGGCTCGGCGCCATGGGCGGCTCCTACGGCGGGCTGATGACGACCTGGCTGGTCGGGCACACCGACCGCTTCACCGCGGCGATCAGCGAGCGCGCCGTCAACGCCTGGGACTCCTTCGCCGGCACCAGCGACATCGGCTGGTTCTTCGCCGACGAGTATGCCGGCGCCTTCCAGCACGAGCAGTCACCGCTGACCTGGGCCGACCGGATCACCACACCGACGCTGGTCATCCACTCCGAGCGCGACTTCCGCTGCCCGCTGGAGCAGGGGCAGCGACTCTTCGCGCGGCTGCGCAAGAACGGCGTGCCCAGCAAGCTGCTCGTCTTCCCCGGCGAGGGGCACGAGCTGTCGCGCTCGGGCCAGCCGCGGCACCGGCTGCAGCGCTTCGAGCACATCCTCGACTGGTGGGCCGAGCACCTGCGCTGAGGGATCGAGCAGTGGCACGCTGGTGCCGTTCTGTGTGTCACATCTGTGCTCCTGAGCACGCATGTGACACACGTTGACGCACCAAGAGATGTACAGGCGTCTCTCTACTCCGCCGGAAGCTCGGCCTCGCCCTCGAAACGGTCGGCCCACTCCAGCAACGGCTCCAGGCCGAAAGCCTGCTCGTCGATCCCCCCGGCCGACCCTGTTGGGGCCGCCAGTGACGACGAGCCTCCTCCACCCCGGTCAGCGGGGTGCCGGCAGCCTCCAGCGCGTCTGCGAGCCGGGTGATCGTCGCCGGACCGACGCCCTAGAGGTCGGCGACCTCGAGCATCGCCACGCCTGCCAGGTCGGCCAGGCGGGCATAGCCCGCCGCCTCCAGCGACCGCCGCGCCCGGGCAGGTATCCCCTCCGGCCAGGGGTCCGTCGTTCCCGTCATACGACCATGCTGCCCTGCCCGGTGGGCACGACGGACTCAGCCGGACAGGTGCCCGGGCAGCCGGTCCAGCACGTCGTTCCAGCCCTGCTCGGCGCCGCCACCCTCGACGTGCTCGGTGGAGGTATGACGCACCGTCACCTCGGTGCCGTCCGACCCCTCGTCGAAGACCACCTGCACGGTGTCCACCACCGGCTCTCCCTCCACCTGCGCCTCGGACCCGTCGCTGATCCAGACCCAGGTCATGGCGAACTTGCGCGGCCGGTCATAGGTGGTGATGGTGCCGGTCACCCCCATCCCCACCTCAGCGCTGTAGATCCGCACCGCTCCCCCCTCCCGGGGCTCGATCGCGTAGGTCGTGTCCGGCCACTGCGGCCACCACCACCTCGCCAGCTCCTCGGGATCCATCCAAGCGGCGAAGGCCCGCTCGGCGTCGACTGGGACGTGCCGGGAGATCGTGAGGGTGGTGGCGCTCATGGGGTGATCCCTTCGTCGCGGCGTGAGGACCCGGCGTCGAGGTGCGCGGCATAACGGTCGAGGTAGTTGCCCCAGAAGAGGCGGGTGCGCGTGGCCCACTCCGCGAGCGGCTCGAGCGCGCCCGGGACCAGCCGCACGTGGACGGTCCGGCCCCGCTTGCTGCGGCTGACGAGCCCGCCGTCCTCCAGCCGCTCGAGGTGGCGGAGCACGGTCGGCAGGCTCATGCCGACGTGGTCGGCGAGATCGGACACCGTCGCGGGACCCTCGGCCAGCCGCTCCAGGAGCCGGCGTCGCGGCTCGCTCGCCACGGCTGCCGCGGCGGCCTCCAGGGTGTTCATGCCGCGAGGATAGCAGACACTTAGTTGTCGTGCTAAGTGTTGTGAAGCACACCGGCGCGGTGCGGCGAGCTCGCTCAGTCCAGGTCGGGCCCGTGCACCCGCTCGTCCGGGGTGCGGTGGTGGTAGGTGACCAGCTCGCTCACGCTGCGCCGGCCGATGGCGTACCGCCCCTGCTCCGGGTCCCAGAGGCGGTACTCCGCGAGCGCCGCCTTCTTGGCCGCGCGCGCGGCCTCCGAGAGCGTGACCCGGTCGGCCCGCTCGTCGACCACCTGCGGCACGGGGAGGTAGAACCCGGCGTCGCGGACGAGGCCCTCCCGGTGCGCGCGACGCAGGGCGCGCCCAGCGGTGGCGTGGTCGGTATGCGGGTCGAGGTAGCTCATCGTCCGGTGCGCGGCCCGCGGGTGCCGGCGGGCGTGCCGTCGGATGACGTCGAGCACGGCGTCCTCGCTCAGCCCACCGTCGGGACGCCCCGCGCGGTGGACGTCGCGCGGGTCGACGCCCAGGCGCTGCACGGCGGCGACGAACTCGCGGTCCCGGGCGGCGACGAACTCCTCCAGTCCGATGTCCTGCCCGAGCCGGCGCCGCAGGCTGTGGATCGCCTGCGACCCCTCCCCCGCGGTGAGCAGCACGAGGACGTGCCGGTGGTCCGGGAGCGCGGCGATGGAGCCGCCCATGAAGATCGACTCGTCGTCGGGGTGCGGGACGTACCAGACGCTCACCTCCCGCCGCAGCCGCCGCGTCCGGGCGACGCGCTTGGCCTGCTGAGCGGCGGGCTCGGGCATCCGGGCGATGGCGCCACGGACCCCGCGACGTACGGCACGCCGCCACCGTGGCCCGCTCTGGGCGGCTGCCTGGGCCGGGGTCGGTCCGGGGGTGGGCGACGTCGGGGCGGCAGCCGGCTTCGCCGCGGCAGAAGGCTTCTTCGCCGAAGTCGCCGAGCTTCCGCTGGCCGCGGCAGGCTTCCCGGACCTCGCCGGCCCGGAGGTCTTCGCCGGGGCGGGGCGCGGGGGCTTGAGCAGGTAGCGGTAGGTGGGCCGTTGATGGGGGGTCCACTCGAACTTCCAGGGATACTTCCCCGCGCCGAGGTCGAACTCGTCGGCGAGGTCGTGCTGGGTGACGTGCTCCAAGATCGCCAGCTGCAGCACCTTGCCGAGGCGGTAGCGCTCCAGCTCGGGCAGGTAGGCGCTGTTCCACGACAGGAGGCGGCGTCCGTCGCGGAAGACGGTGCGGTAGCCGAGCACGCGGCCGGTGGCCGGGTCGTCCGAATCGAGGTAGGCGAAGGTGAGCGCGTCGTCGGTGGTGGTGAAGACCTGCCGGATGTGCTCGGTGCGCCGGTCGTCGTCGTAGAGCGAGTGCCGCTCGGACCGCCCTCGCGCCTCGACGAGGTGGTTCTTCTCCGCCCGGTGGACCTCGGCGATCCGGTCCAGGATGCCGTGCTCGTCACCGGCGAAGGTGTGCAGGTGGACCTCGCGCTCGCGCTCGAGCTTCCCGCGGTACTTCCGGGCGTGCGAGGGGACGGCATACGGCTCGCGCAGGTCGATCCACGGGTTCTCGATGAGGAAGGCGAGCCGCTGGTGGTGCTGCTGCGAGGTGCGGATGTGCCAGGCAAAGTCAGACTCCGACGGTATGCCGGTGAGCTGGACGACCTGGGCCTCGTCGTCGTCGACGACACGCTGGAGCTCGTCGAGGATCAGCCCGGAGACGGTCTTGGGGTTCGCCACCGAGTCACCCCGGGCGTGCAGCGCCGCCATGTAGTCGCCGTGGCTGGCCCAGCGCAGGACGGTGACCGGCTGGCCCTCCCGCTTCTCGGGGCGGAACGCGAACGGCCCGACGCCCACGAGCTGGCCCTCCTGGCGGACGAGCACGACGTGCAGCCGGTAGCCCGGGGCGTGCCGGTAGCTCTCCCACCAGGCCGAGACGAAGCGGTGGCTCGTGTAGTAAGACTCTCCCGGCCGCTCCAGCGCCTCCCACTCCTCGCGCAGCGCGGCGAGGTCCTCCGTGGTGCGGCAGATCGAGGTCTCGATCATCGGGCGGGGATCTCCACCCAGGTCGGGAAGGTGAGGGTGCGCTGGCGGTCCTTGAGGAACACGTGCTGCCGGGTGCGGCGGGCGCCGAAGGCGCCGTAGGACGCACGGGACGCGGTGTTCTTGCGGGAGATCATCGTCACCCCCTGCGTCCTTCCGTCCTCCGCCAGCAGCTCCAGCCGGCGGGCGATGGAGAAGGCGTGCAGGCCGCGCCGACGGTGGGCGATGAAGACGTGGTCGTCCCAGAAGTATGCCTGCCGCGGCCCGACCCTCAGCCGGTAGTGGATCCGGGCGTTCTCGGTGTCGCCAGAGGTCAGGTGGCAGTAGCCGCACGGCTCGCCGTGCTCGTCGCGGATCACCAGGGTGCGGTCCGCACGGTGGTCCAGCCGCTCGACCAGCAAACCGTGCTTGCGCTCGTTGAGGTCGTCCGGGTAGTCCCGACGCATCTGATCCAGGACCTCCCGGGTGGCGTCCTCGAGCGACCGGGCCGGGTCGGCTGCCCCTTCTCGCCCCCGCACCGGGAAGACATAGGTGTCGAGCACCTCCCGTTTGCGCCAGGACTTCTGCCACGAGTCGGGGACCAGGGACGTCAGCGGCATGGCGCCGATGCTAGCCGACGGCCACTCCGACGCCGGGTGGCGTCCACGTGCTCGCCCCCGGCCGCGCCGGTGCGGCGTGTCGTCGGCCCCAGCGTTCACATGAACGCCTGAGCCGATCAGCCCGGGCGCGTCGCCGGCCTCAGCGCGTTCTGCCCCAGCGGTAGCAGGCGACGCCCAGCACGACGGCACCGAGCCCGACGAGGACCATCGCGGCGACGTCGTGCCAGAGGACGATCCGGGCGGGCTCGATCGGCTGGTCGGCGAACCACCCGAGGCTGCGCGGCGTGAAGAGGATGATGACCAGCCCGGCCAGGATCATGAGCGCACCGATCCCCGCCGCAACCTTGGTGCGGCCCGCCGGGCGACGCCCCGCTGCCATCAGACCGGGGGGATGCTGCGGTGGCGGGCGGAGAAGTGCCGGTCGCGGCGCGCGGCATATCGCAGCCGGTGCACGACCTCGGCGCGCAGGTCCTCCGGCTCGGTGATCGCGTCGATGACGAGGTCGGCGGCAAGCCGCTCGAGGTCGACGTCCTCGAGGTAGTCCGCACGCCGGGCGTCGATGAAGGCCTGCCGCTCACCCTCGTCCTCGATCGCGGCGATCTTGTTGGCGTAGACCGCGTTGACCGCGGCCTCGGGGCCCATCACCGCGATCCGCGCCGTCGGCAGCGCGATCGTCGCGTCCGGGCCGAAGCCGGGGCCGCCCATGGCATACAGCCCGGCGCCGTAGGCCTTGCGCAGCACCACGCACAGCTGCGGCACCGTCGCCTCCGAGACCGCGGAGACCATCTTGGCGCCGTGCCGGATGATGCCGCCGCGCTCGACCTCGGAGCCGATCATGAATCCCGGCACGTCGGCGAGGTAGATCAGGGGGATGCCGTAGGCGTCGCAGAGCCAGATGAAGCGGGACGCCTTGTCGGCCGAGTCGGTGAAGAGCACCCCACCCTTGACCATCGAGTTGTTGGCCAGGATGCCGACGGTCTGCCCGTCGATCCGCCCCAGCCCGACGACGAGCTCGGCGGCGAAGAGCGGCTTGACCTCGAAGAAGCTGTCGCCGTCGACGAGTCCCTCGATGACGTCGTGCACGTCGAAGGGCACCGACTCCGCCTCGGGGACGGTATGCCTGCCCAGCGGCACCGCGGGCTCCTCGCCCTCGTAGGCGGGCGCGGGGGCGCGCCACGACTCGGGCAGGTAGGAGAAGAAGTGCCGGGCCAGCTCGATCGCCTCGGTGTCGTCCGAGGCGAGCAGGTCGCCGACCCCGGAGACGGTGCAGTGCATCCGCGCGCCACCCATCTCCTCCAGCGAGACCCGCTCCCCCACGACCATCTCGGCCATCCGCGGGCTGCCGAGGTACATCGAGGCGTTGCCCTCGACCATGATGATCAGGTCGGTGAAGCTCGGGATGTAGGCGCCGCCCGCGGCGCTCGGCCCGAAGAGGCAGCAGATCTGCGGCACCTTGCCGGACAGGGCCACCTGGTTGTGGAAGATCCGCCCGGCACCGCGACGCCCCGGGAAGAGGTCCACCTGGTCGGTGATCCGCGCCCCCGCCGAGTCGACGAACCAGAAGACCGGCAGCTCCTCGCGCAGCGCGGCCTCGGTGGCGCGGATGATCTTCTCGACCGTCCGGGCACCCCACGACCCGGCCTTGACCGTCGGGTCGTTGGCGACGACGATCGCGGCGCGCCCGTCGACCTCGCCGCGGCCCGTGACCACGCCGTCAGCCGGCAGACCCTCGGCGGTGGCGTTGGCATACCGACCGTCCTCGACGAAGCTGCCCTCGTCGAAGAGCAGCGCGATCCGCTCGCGGACGTAGAGCTTGCCCTGGCCGTCCAGCTTGGCCCGGGCCCGCTCGCTGGGCTCCGCCGAGGCCTGGTGTGCCGTCGCGAGCCGCGAGCGCAGGTCGGCGACCCGGGGGTCGCCGACGGCGTCGGCGGAGGTGGCGTCGTCGCTCATGCCGGTCATCGTGTCAGCACCCACCGACGGCTGTCAGCGGGCGGGGAGCCCGAGACCGCGGGCGATGACCATCCGCTGCACCTCCGAGGTGCCCTCGCCGATCTCGAGGATCTTGGCGTCGCGGTAGAAGCGGGCGACGGGGTACTCCTCCATGAAGCCGTTGCCGCCGAAGAGCTGGGTGGCGATCCGGGTCGAGGTGACCGCGGCCTCGGTGGAGTAGAGCTTGGCGACCGCCGCCGCCTGCTTGACCTCGGCGACCGAGCGGCGCCCGGCCTCCTGCTCGTCCTTGAGCCAGGCCGCCCTGTAGGTGAGCAGCCGCGCCGCCTCGACCATGACCGCCAGGTCCGAGATCTGGAAGGAGACTCCCTGGTTGACCGCGATCGGCTTGCCGAAGGCGGTGCGCTCCTGGCTGTAGGCCGTGCACTCCTCGAGCATCCGCTGGGCGCAGCCGAGCGCGAGCGCCGAGATCGCGATCCGGCCGTCGTCGAGGGTCTTGAGGAACTGCTTGAAGCCCTCGCCGCGCTCGCCGAGCAGGTGGTCCTCGGGCACCCGGCAGTCCTCGAAGCTCAGGCCGTGGGTGTCGGAGATGTGCCAGCCGAGCTTGCGGTAGGACGGCTCGACGACGAAGCCGTCGGTGCCGGCGGGGATCATGATCGCGCTGATCTCCGGCCGGCCGTTCTCGTCCTCGCCGGTCTTGGCGGTGACAGTGACCACGGAGGTGATGTCGGTGCCGGAGTTGGTGATGAAGGCCTTGGCGCCGTTGACCACCCACTGGCCGTCCTCGACCCGGGCGCGGGTCTTGCTGGCGGCGGCGTCCGAGCCGGCGTCCGGCTCGGTCAGCCCGAAACCCGCGAGGGTCTTGCCGGCGAGCAGGTCGGGGAGCCAGCGCTCCTTCTGCTCCTGGGTGCCGTAGGACAGGATCGGGTTGATGCCCAGACCGACGCCGGCGGACAGGGTGATGCCGATCGACTGGTCGACGCGACCGAGCTCCTCGATCGCGAGGCAGGTATACGTGAAGCCGCCGTGCTCGGTGCCCGCGCCGCCGAACTCCTCGGGGGCGTTGAGGCCGAACAGACCCAGCTCGCCCATCTTGGGGACGAGCTCGGTCGGGAAGTGGGAGTCCCTGTCCCACTTCTCCACGTGCGGCGCCACCTCCCCCTGCGCGAACTCGCGGACCAGGCCGCGGAACTCCTCATGATCCTGGGTCAGTTCGAACATCGCCGTCCGCATCCTCGCTCGCGCTCGGGGGGTGACGGGGGCTCCCGGCACCGTCCCTCCATCGTGCTTGACGTTGACGCGAAGGTCAAGCAAGATGGTCCCGGACGACTTGACGTAAGGACAACCATGACCGACGCCACCACGACGTGGACCATCGCCCAGATGGCCGACGACTACGACGTCACCCACCGGGCGCTGCGCCACTACGAGCACCTCGGCCTGCTCGGGCCCGACCGCGAGGGGCAGCGCCGCATCTACCACCGCCGCGAGCGCACCCGCCTCGCGCTCATCCTGCGCGGGCGCCGGCTGGGCTTCTCGCTCGAGGAGATCGCCACCATCCTCGACATGTACGACGACCAGCCGGGCGAGGTCGGTCAGCTGCGCTACCTGCTCTCCCAGATCGGCGACCGGCGGGCCGACCTCGAGCGCCGCCGCCGCGACATCGAGGACAGCCTGCGCGAGCTGGGCGAGCTGGAGCAGCGCTGCGCCGAGGACGTCGCGCGGCTGTCCTGAGCAGCGGCGACCGCGACCGGCGAGGTCTGCGGGCGCGCGCCGGAGTCGCGCGCGTCGGGCATACCCCTGGGGCTAGGGTGACCCCCATGCCGATCAGCAAGGTCCTCATAGCCAACCGCGGCGAGATCGCCGTGCGCATCGCCCGCGCCTGCGCCGACGCGGGCCTGGGCTCGGTGGCGGTCTACGCCGAGCCCGACCGCGACGCGCTGCACGTCAAGGTGGCGGACGAGGCCTACGCACTGGGGGGCAGCACCCCCGGCGAGTCCTACCTGCTGCAGGAGAAGCTGCTCGACGTCGCCCGGCAGGCGGGGGCGGACGCGGTGCACCCGGGCTACGGCTTCCTCGCGGAGAACGCCTCCTTCGCCCAGGCCGTCATCGACGCCGGGCTGACCTGGATCGGCCCCTCCCCCGAGGCGATCGACTCCCTCGGCGACAAGGTCAAGGCCCGGCACATCGCGCTGGAGGCGGAGGCGCCGCTCGTGCCCGGCACGACCGACCCGGTCGACGGGCCGGACGAGGTCGTCGCCTTCGCGACCGAGCACGGCCTGCCGGTCGCGATCAAGGCGGCCTACGGCGGCGGGGGCCGCGGCCTCAAGGTCGCCCGCACGATGGAGGAGATCCCCGACCTGTTCGACTCCGCCGTACGCGAGGCGGTCACCGCCTTCGGCCGCGGCGAGTGCTTCGTCGAGCGCTTCCTCGACCGCCCGCGGCACGTCGAGACCCAGTGCCTGGCCGACCAGCACGGCAACGTCGTCGTCGTCTCGACCCGCGACTGCTCGCTGCAGCGGCGCAACCAGAAGCTCGTCGAGGAGGCGCCGGCACCGTTCCTGAGCGAGGAGCAGCACGCCGAGCTGGTGCGGGCGAGCAAGGCCATCCTGCGGCAGGCGGGCTACGTCGGCGCCGGGACCTGCGAGTTCCTCGTCGGGCCGGAGGGTGACATCTCCTTCCTGGAGGTCAACACCCGGCTGCAGGTGGAGCACCCGGTGACCGAGGAGGTCACCGGCGTCGACCTGGTGCGCGAGCAGTTCCGCATCGCCGACGGCGAGGAGCTCGGCTACGACGACCCGGTGCCGCACGCGCACTCCTTCGAGTTCCGGCTCAACGCCGAGGACGCCGGTCGCGACTTCATGCCCGCGCCGGGGACGGCGCTGGTCTTCCGGCCCCCGTCGGGACCGGGCGTGCGGCTCGACTCCGGCGTCCTCGAGGGCGACGCGGTGGCCGGCGCCTTCGACTCGATGCTCGCCAAGCTCATCGTCACCGGGCGGACCCGGCAGCAGGCGCTGGAGCGCTCGCGCCGGGCGCTCGCCGAGTTCGAGCTGGAGGGTATGCCCACCGTGCTCGCCTTCCACCGGGCCGTGGTCACCGACCCCGCGTTCGCCCCGGAGGACGCGGACCAGCCCTTCACCGTGCATACCCGCTGGATCGAGACCGACTTCGACAACACGATCGAGCCCTACTCCGGGCCGACCGCCGAGGACCCGGGCGAGCAGGGCGAGCGGCAGAACCTCGTCGTCGAGGTCGGCGGCCAGCGGCTCGAGGTCTCGCTGCCCGCCGGGCTGTCACTCGGCGGTGGCGGCGGTGCCTCGTCCGGCGGCGGCCGGCGCAAGGCGCCCAAGCGCTCCCGCGGCGGCGGTGGCGCGGCGGCGGCCTCGGGTGACGCGGTGACCGCGCCGATGCAGGGCACGATCGTCAAGATCGCGGTCGAGGAGGGCCAGAGCATCGCCGAGGGCGACGTCGTCGTCGTGCTGGAGGCGATGAAGATGGAGCAGCCGATCAAGGCGCACAAGGGCGGCACCGTCACCGGCCTGTCCGCCGCCGTCGGCGACACCGTCACCAACGGCGCCGCCATCTGCGAGCTCAAGGACTGACCGGACACCCCCGTCCGACCGTCCGCCCTCCCCCACCGAGCGCCGCCCATGGTCGGCTCAGGACAACCACACGCGACGCCCGGTGGTATGCCCCGGGCCGGGTCAGTCGGCGATCTCGTGCAGCTGGCGGGCGGCCTCGGACAGCGAGCCGCTCATCGACGGGTAGACCGTGAAGGTCGCCGAGAACTGGTCGACGTTGAGCCGGTTGGCGACGGCGAGCGCGATCGGGAAGATCAGCTCGCTGGCGCGCGGGGCCACGACCACTCCCCCGACGATCGTCGCGCTGCCGCTGCGCGCGAAGAGCTTGACGAAGCCGTCCTGCAGGTTCTGCATCTTGGCCCGCGGGTTCTTGGTCAGCGGCAGCATGACCGCGCGCGCGTCCACCCGCCCCTCGTCGACGTCGGCCTGGCTCACGCCGACCGTGGCGATCTCGGGGTCGGTGAAGATGTTGGAGCTCACCTTGCCCAGCGACAGCGGCGCCACCGCGTCACCGAGGGAGTGCGCCACCGCGATCCGGCCCTGCATCGCCGCGATCGAGGCGAGCGGGAAGACGCCGGTGCAGTCCCCCGCGGCATACACCCCGGGCGCGCTGGTGCGCGAGACCCGGTCGACCTCGATGTGCCCGGACGGGCTCACCCGGACACCGGCCTCCTCCAGCCCCATGTCCGAGGTGTTGGGGATCGAGCCGACGGCGAGCAGCGCGTGGCTCCCCCTCACCTCGCGCCCGTCCTCCAGGGTCACGACCACGCCGTCCCCCTCGCGGCGCACGGCTCCGGCGCGCGACCGGTTGAGCACCGTCATCCCCCGGCGCCGGAAGACCTCCTCCACGACGTTGGCCGCGTCGGCGTCCTCCCCCGGCAGCACCCGGTCGCGCGAGGAGATCAGCGTGACCTGGCACCCGAGCCCGAGGTAGGCGTGCGCCAGCTCGGCGCCGGTGACGCCGGACCCGATGACCACCAGGTGCTCGGGCAGCTCCTCGAGGTCCCAGATCTGCTGCCAGGTGAGGATGCGCTCGCCATCCGGCTGCGCCGAGTCCAGCACCCGCGGGCGGGCACCGGTCGAGACGAGCACGAGGTCGGCCTCCACCTCACGCCGGGTATGCGCGTCGTCGCAGTCGTCCTCGTGCGGCGCCGGCTCCTCGCCGGACTCGACCTCGTCCACTCCCTCGACGATCTGCACCCGGCCGTCCGGGAGCAGGCTGCCGGCGCCCTGCACGACCTCGACCCCGGCCGACTCCAGCCGCTCACCGATGTCGCGGCTCTGCGCCCGGGCGAGGTCGAGGATGCGTGAGTTGACGTCGGCGATGTGCGCGGTGACGCCCTGGTCGCCCGGCACCTGGGCGCCGTCGAAGTGCACGCCGATCCGCTTGGCGGCGCTGAACCGGTCCATGAAGTCGGCCGTCGCGATGAGCGCCTTGCTCGGCACGCAGTCGGAGAGCACCGCGGCCCCGCCCAGCCCGGAGCGTTCGACGACGGTCACCTCGGCACCGAGCTGCGCGGCGGCCAGGGCGGCCTCGTAGCCGCCGGGGCCACCACCGATGACGACGACGGACTTGTTGCCAGCACTCACACCCCTATCCAACCATCGCTACCCTGAGCCCGTGACTACTGGTGCAGCCCGAGACCTCGCCCTCGACGACCCCGCGACCGACCCGCTGGAGGTGGCGCAGGCGGCGGCCGACGTCATCGCCGAACGGACCGGGGTGCCGCAGCACGACATCGCGCTCGTCCTCGGCTCCGGCTGGAAGCCCGCCGCCGACGCGCTCGGGCGGGCCGACGCCGAGATCGACCACGCCGACGTCCCCGGCTTCGCCGCGGCGGCGGTCGCCGGGCACTCCGGCACGATGCGCTCGATCCCGCTGGCGAACGGCCGGCGTGTGCTCGTCTACGGCACGCGCACCCACTTCTACGAGGGGAAGGGGGTGCGCTCCGTGGTCCACGCCGTGCGGACCGCCGCGGCCGCGGGCTGCTCCACCATCGTCCTCACCAACGGCTGCGGCGGGCTGCGGCCGGAGTGGGCCCCGGGCACCCCGGTGCTCATCAAGGACCACATCAACCTCACCGCGACCTCGCCGGTCGAGGGGGCGAACTTCGTCGATCTCACCGACCTCTACTCCCCCCGCCTGCGCGACCTCGCCCGTGAGGTCGACGCCGACCTCGACGAGGGCGTCTACGTCCAGTTCCCGGGGCCGCACTACGAGACCCCGGCCGAGGTCCAGATGGCCAAGGTGATGGGGGGTGACCTCGCCGGTATGTCGACCGCCCTGGAGGCGATCGCGGCGCGGCAGTCCGGGCTCGAGGTGCTGGGGGTCTCCCTGGTCACCAACCCGGCCGCGGGGATCAGCGAGACCCCGCTGGACCACCAGGAGGTCATCGACGCCGGCGCCGCGGCGGCGCAGCGCTGCGGCGAGCTGCTGGCCCGCATCGTCGAGCGCATCTGAGCGCCACCGCCCCGACGCGCCCCACCCACACGCACGAGAGGTGACCCCCGTGAGCGACCCGACCGACCTGCTGCGCACCGCCCGCACCTGGCTGGAGGACGACCCCGACCCGGCGACCCGCGAGGAGCTGCAGCAGGTGCTCACCGCCGCCGAGGGCGGCGACGACACCGCGCTGGCGGACCTGCAGGACCGCTTCAGCGCCTTCCTCGAGTTCGGCACCGCCGGCCTGCGCGGCCGGCTCGGGGCCGGGCCCAACCGGATGAACCGCTCGGTCGTCATCCGCACCGCGGCCGGGTTGACGGCCTACCTCCGGGCGCGGCTGGCGGAGTCCGGCGACGCGACCCCGGGCCCCGCCGTGGTCGTCGGCTTCGACGCACGCCATCACTCCGACGTCTTCGCCCGCGACACCGCTGCCGTCGTCACCGCGGCCGGCGGGCGGGCGATGGTCCTGCCCCGGCCGCTGCCCACGCCCGTGCTGGCCTTCGCGATCCGCCACCTCGGGGCCGACGCCGGGGTCATGGTGACGGCGAGCCACAACCCGCCGGAGGACAACGGCTACAAGGTCTACCTCGGCGACGGCTCGCAGATCGTGCCTCCCGCCGACCGTGACATCGCCGAGCAGATCAACGCGGTCACCGCGACCGCCGACGTGCCGCTCGCGCAGGACGGCTGGGAGACCGTCGGCGAGGAGGTCCTCGAGTCCTACCTCGCGGCCGCGGTCGCCGTGCTCGACCCGACCAGCCCGCGCGAGCTGTCGGTGGTGCACACCGCGCTGCACGGGGTCGGGTCCGAGGTCGTGCGCCGGGCCTTCGAGCAGGCCGGTTTCCCCGCCCCCGCTCCCGTGGCCACCCAGGCCGAGCCGGACCCGGACTTCCCGACCGTGGCCTTCCCGAACCCCGAGGAGAGCGGGGCCATCGACGCCGCCCTGGAGCTCGCCGAGCAGGTCGGCCCCGACCTCGTCATCGCCAACGACCCGGACGCCGACCGGTGCGCGCTCGCGGTCCGCGACGGCGACGGCTGGCGGATGCTGCGCGGCGACGAGGTCGGTGCACTGCTCGGCCAGCACGTCATCGACCGCGGGCGCGCCGGCGGCGACCGCCCGGTCCTCGCCCGCTCCATCGTCTCCTCCCGGTTGCTCGGCGCGATGGCCCGGTATGCCGGGCTGCAGGGCGAGGAGACGCTCACCGGGTTCAAGTGGATCGGCCGGGTCCCGGGGCTGGCCTACGGCTACGAGGAGGCCCTGGGCTACTGCGTCGACCCGGCGACCGTGCCGGACAAGGACGGCGTCACCGCGGCGCTCCTGGCCGCCGAGCTGACCGCCACCCTCGCGCAGCAGGGCCGCACCCTCGCGGACCTGCTCGACGACCTGGCGCAGCGGCACGGCGTGCACCAGACCGACGCCTTCTCGGTGCGGGTGAGCGACCTGGCGCAGATCCCGCCGGTCATGGCGCGGCTGCGGGAGCAGCCGCCGCAGGAGCTGGGCGGTGTCCCGGTGGCCCGGGCCGAGGACCTCGCGGACGGTGTCGACGGGCTGCCGCCGACCGACGGGCTGCGCTTCCTGCTCGAGGACGACACCCGGGTCATCGTGCGGCCCAGCGGCACCGAGCCCAAGCTCAAGGTCTACCTCGAGGCCGTCGTGCCCGTCGAGGACCGGGCCGCGCTGGCGGCGGCCCGGGACGAGGCGGCCCGACGGCTCGCGTCCGTGCGCGCCGGCATGGAGGAGCTCACCGCCGTCTGAGACCACGGGAGCCTGCCCCCACCGGGCTAGGATCGGTGCGTGGAGCAGGACGACCAGGGACTCACCGGTGAGGTCATCGGTGTCTATCGGACCCTTCCGGCCCGCATCCTGGGCTGGCTCATGGTGGCCGGTGCCGCGGTCCTAGCCGCCCTGACGATCTGGGACGTCGGGTCGGGCCGCACCGAGGGACTGCTGGGAGCGGTCGCCCTCGTCCTCGGCATCGCCGCCGTGGCCTGGGCGCTCTTCCTGCGACCGCACGTCGTGCTGCGCGAGGACGGCGTGCTGCTGGCCAACGTCGTGGCCGACACGTCCGTGCCCTTCGCCGCCGTCGACGAGATCACCCACCAGTGGGCGCTGGAGCTGCACGACACCGCCGGCCGGCGGCACAGCGCCTGGGCCGTGCCGGCCAAGCGGGAGCGCGTCCGGCGTCAGCAGATCGACGACTTCGCCGAGACCACCCGCCGGCGTGGCGACGCGGGAGCGACGGCACAGGGGGTGGCCGACGAGGCGCAGCGCGCGCTGCAGCGCTGGCGGCTGGACGGCGGAGAGCTGCACGGTGGCCTCGAGGCGGCGCGGACGCGGCTGGCCTGGCCGGCGATCGTCGTTCTCGGGGCGGCGATCTGCCTGGCGCTCGTCGCGATCCTCGCCTGAGCAGCCGTCGGGGCCCGTCGGGCACCCTCCTAGACTGTCCGCCCATGGACCCGGCCCCTCCTCCTGCCCGCGTGCTCGTCCTCGCCGGCCCCAGCGGCGCCGGGAAGTCGCGGCTCGCCTCTCGCCTGCACGCCCGCCACGGCTGGCCGGTGGTCCAGCTCGACGACTTCTACCGCGAGGGCACGGACACCGGTCTGCCGATGAGTCCTCTCGGCCTGCCGGACTGGGACCACGTCGACTCGTGGGACGGCGAGGCCGCCCTGGACGCGCTCGAGCAGCTGTGCCGCGAGGGCACCGCACACATGCCGGTCTACGACATCGGCCGCTCGGCCGTCAGCGGCACCCACGAGGTGCGCCGCGACGGGCATACCGTCGTCGTCGCCGAGGGGATCTTCGCCGCCCACGTCGTGGCCGGGCTGCGCGAGCGCGGCCTGCTCGCGGGCGCCTGGTGCATCCGCAACCAGCCTGGACGACCTTCGCCCGGCGCCTGGCGCGCGACCTCGCCCAGCGCCGCAAGCCCCCGCTCACCCTGTGGCGGCGGGGTCACGTCCTGCGCCGCGCCGAGCCGGGTATCGTGGCCGCACAGCAGGCGCTCGGTGCCGCACCGATGACCGCACGCGAGGCAGAGGCTCGGGCCGGGGGACTCCAGCGACCACCGGCGACGCAGCCACGAGAGACCGACCGAGGAGCAGGGGGATGACCCAGCCACCCTTCGGCCCGCCGCCCGGCGGCCAAGGACCACCCGACCGCACGCCCCTGCCGCCACCGGTACCCCCGGGTCCGATGGACCCGCCCCCGGGACAGGCGCCGGGCGCGCAGCAGTGGCAGCAACCGGCTCCCCCGCAGCAGTGGCAGCAGCCACCGCAGCAGCAGCCGCAGTGGCAGCAGCTGCCGCCCGAGCAGCTCGCCCGGATGCACCAGCCCGGCGTCGTGCCGCTGCGCCCGCTCACCCTGGGCGACATCTTCGGTGGTGCGCTGCAGACGATGCGACGCAACCCCGAGGCCACCATCGGCATGGGCTTCATCGTGCTCGCTGTCCTGCTCGTCCCCTCGCTGCTGCTCTCCCTGCTCCTGGGCAACGTGCTGACCGGCATGAGCGACCTCGACGTGCAGGCGCTGCAGCTGACGCTCGGGGCGATCTTCTCGGGCCTGTCCTCCATCACGCTCACCGGCATGATCGTGCACGTCGTCGGGGAGGCCGTCCTCGGCGACCGCGCCGGTCTGGGCGACACCTGGCGGGCCGTCCGCAGCCGGCTGCTCGCGCTCGTCGGCACCGTGCTGCTCATCGGCCTCATGACCGTCATCGCCGCCGTGGCCCTGGTCCTGCTGATCGTGCTGATCGTCGCGGCGCTCGGGGACAGCGCGCTGTCGGTCCTCCTCGTCGTCCTGCTCAGCCTCGGGGCGCTGGTCGGTCTCGTGTGGGCGGCCTGCCGGCTCAGCCTCGCACCGGCACCGGTGGTGCTGGAGCGGGTCGGCCCCTGGCGGGGCATCGCCCGCGCCTGGACCCTCTCCACGGGCGGCCAGGGCTGGCGCATCGTCGGGATCACGATGCTCGCGGGCATCGTCACCGCGATCTTGGCCGGCGTGATCCAGGTGCCGATCACCGGTGCCCTCATCGCGGCCCTCGGACCCGCCTGGCTCGACCCGCTCAGCCCGGCCGCGCTCGTCACCGACCACGCGCTCCAGCTCGTGGTGGGTGCCCTGACCATCCCGTTCACCGCCGGCGTCACCGCGCTGCTCTACCTCGACCAGCGCATCCGGCGTGAGGGTCTGGACGTCTCGCTCGTGCGGTCGGCGCAGGCGCGGGCCGCCCAGCGGTCGGGCTGACCAGGAAGACAGGTATGCCCTGGCCCCGGCAGGCGGGACACACCCTGCCCGCGGCTCCGCTCGACCCGGACCGGGACGAGGCGCGACGCCTGCTGACCGAGGAGCTGGAGTCCGGCGACTACCGGCTGCAGGAGCCCTGGCTGACCCGGGCCTGGAGATGGTTCGTCGAGCAGCTGCCGGACGTCCCCGACCTGGGCGCGCTGCCCCCGTGGACGACCTGGGCGGTGCTCGGTCTGGTGCTCTGCGCGGTGGCGGCCGTCCTGGTCTTCGCCAGCCGCGACCGGTGGCGCGCGGGACGGCTCGCCCCGCAGACCGCTGCGGGACCGGTCCTGGGCGGTGTGCGGCGCTCCGCGGCCGACTACCGCACCAGCGCCCGGGAGGCGCTGTCGGCGGGACGGGTCGACGAGGCCGTCCTCGACGGCTACCGGGCGCTCGCCGCCGGAGCCATCGAGCGCACGCTGCTCGACGACCGCCCGGGCCGCACCGCGCACGAGGTGGCCCAGGAGCTCTCCCCCGTCTTCCCGGTGCACGCCGACGACCTGCGGCGGGCCGGTGACGTCTTCGACGCGGTCCGCTACGGCGACCACCGCGCGAGCACCGAGCAGGCGCAGGCCGTGCTCGCGCTCGACGAGCGGCTGCTGGACTCACGACCCGAGCTCGCGGCGGCTGCACCGCGCTCGACGGTGCCGTCGTGAGGGCGCTGCGCCGGTATGCCCCGTGGGCCTTGCTCGCCCTCGCCGCCGTGGTCGTGGCAGCGATGCTGACGACCCCACGCTCAGGTGAGCTGCTGCACCCGATGAACCCCGGCCCGGACGGGGCGCAGGCGCTGCACGAGGTGCTGGTGTCCCAGGGCGTGGAGGTGGAGATCGTCGCCGGGACCAGCGAGCTCGACCCGGCCGACCTCGGTCCCGGCACGTCGGTGCTGCTGCCGCACACGGCATACCTCGGGCCGGAGAGCGGGCCCGACCTGCTCGCCGAGCTGGCGACCGCGGGACTCGACCGCCTGGTCGTGCTCACCGACGACCCGGGCCGCGACGTCGGCGCAGCGCTCGGGCTCGACATCGACACGAGCAGCGGGTCCGGCATCTCCGTCGCCGCGGACTGCTCGCACCCGCTGGTCCGCGAGGGCGACCGGGTCGTCGGGTGGGACGTGCTCTTCTCGGCCGGCGGCGAGGACCGGGCGGGGACCACGGCGTGCTACCCGCCTGGGGCGGGTCACAACGCCGGCGGCGCGCGCGAGGGCGCCCTGCTCGTCCTCGAGGCGCAGCCGGACCGGCCGGTCACGGTGATCGCCGGCACCGGCCCGGCCTGGACCAACGCGCAGATCACCGAGGAGGCCAACGCGGCGCTGGCGCTGCGTGCGCTGGGTGCCAGCGACCGGCTGCTCTGGGTGCTGCCGCAACCGGGCGACGCCGGGCTGGACGCGGCCTCCTCGCTGTGGGACGTGCTGCCCCGCAACCTCACCGCCGCGCTGTGGGTCGTCGCCGGCGGTGTGCTGGCCCTCGCCCTCTGGCAGGGACGACGCCTCGGGGCGGTGGTCACCGAGCCGCTGCCCGCCGTGGTCCGTGCCACCGAGACCACCCTCAGCCGCGGCCGGCTCTACCACCAGGCGCACGACCGCGACCACGCGGCCCGCGCCGTCCAGGCCGGCGCGCGACGCCGGATCGCGCCGGTGCTGGGGCTGCCGACCGGTGCCGGCCTGGACGCCCTGGTGCGAGCGGTGAGCGGGGCCACCGACACCGACGACGCCCGGGCCCGCCGGCTGCTCGTGGACCCGCCCGCGCTGCCCGACGACGCCTCCCTCGTGCGCCTGGTCCGGGAAATCCACGACCTCGAGGCGCAGGTGCGGCGACCCACGACGCGGGCAGCCACACCAGCCGTCTCCGGACCGGCGACCCCCGGACCCGCTCCTGGTGGCGCACCAGCGCCCCGACCGACTCGCGAGAGGACACCATGACCGACCAGCACGACCCGACGACGCCGCCGGAGGGGCCCGCCCCGACCTCGCCCGGCCCCTCCGCCGACCGTGCCGAGGCCGCCCGCACGGCGCTCCACGCCGTCCGCGCCGAGGTCGGCAAGGCCGTGGTCGGGCAGGACCAGGCCGTGTCCGGTCTCATCGTCGCGCTCCTGGCGCGTGGGCACATCCTGCTCGAGGGTGTGCCCGGCGTCGCCAAGACCCTGTTGGTGCGCACGCTGGCCGCGGCCCTGTCGATCGACACCAAGCGGGTGCAGTTCACCCCCGACCTCATGCCCGGGGACGTCACCGGGTCGATGGTCTACGACAGCGGTCGCGGCGAGTTCGAGTTCCGCCCCGGTCCGGTCTTCACCAACCTGCTGCTGGCCGACGAGATCAACCGCACCCCGCCCAAGACGCAGTCGTCCCTGCTCGAGGCCATGGAGGAGCGCCAGGTCACCGTCGACGGACGTCCCGTCCGCTGCCCACCCCGTTCCTCGTGGCGGCGACGCAGAACCCGGTGGAGTACGAGGGCACCTACCCCCTCCCCGAGGCTCAGCTGGACCGCTTCCTCATGAAGGTCACGCTGCCGCTGCCGCCGCGCGAGGACGAGACCAAGGTGCTGGAGCGGCACGCGGCCGGCTTCGACCCGCGCGACCTCGCTGCCGCCGGGGTGCGCGCGGTCGCCACCCCCGAGGACCTCGCGGCGGGTGCGGCCGCCGTCCGGGAGGTGCAGGTCTCCCCCGAGGTCATCGGGTATGTCGTCGACCTCGCCCGGGCGACCCGCGAGGCGCCCTCGCTGCAGCTCGGCGTCAGCCTCGCGGGGCCACCGCCCTCATGGGCACGGCCCGGGCCTGGGCGTGGCTGTCCGGGCGCGACTTCGTCACGCCGGACGACGTCAAGGCGCTGGCCCGGGCCACCCTGGCGCACCGGGTGGCGCTCCGCCCGGAGGCCGAGCTCGAGGGCGTGACCAGCGACTCGGTGCTGGACTCGGTCCTCTCCAGCGTCCCCGTCCCTCGCTGACCAGGCACTGCGATGGTCGTCCGTGGTCCCGTCGTGGCACTGGCCCTGCTCGGGCTGGTGCCGGTCGTGCTGTGGCCGGACTCCGCCGGAGCCGTGGCGGCGGCGTGGCTGCTCGGGGTCGCGGTGCTGGTCGCCGCCGACGTCGCCATGGCGCCCGCGCCGCGATCGCTGCTGCTCGAGCGCGCCCCGGTGCCGCAGGTGCGGCTGCTCGAGGAGACGCGGACGACGCTGACGGTCACCAACCCCGGCTCGCGACGTGTCCGGGGGCTTCTCCGGGACGCGTGGGTCCCCTCGGCCGGTGCCCAGGAGCCGACCCGGCACCCGCTGGACCTGCCGGGCGGTGAGCGGCGGACGGTCCATACCGCGCTGCGGCCGACCCGCCGCGGCGACCGCCCTGCGGTGGGGGTGACGGTGCGCACCTTCGGCCCGCTGGGCCTCGGTGGACGCCAGCGGACCACGCCCGTGCCCGGGGTGGTGCGCTCCCTGCCGCCCTTCCGCTCGCGACGGCACCTGCCGGCCAAGCTCGCCCAGCTGCGCCAGCTCGACGGCCGGTCCGCGGTGCGCACCCGGGGTCAGGGCACCGAGTTCGACTCGCTGCGCGACTACGTCGAGGGCGATGACGTGCGCTCCATCGACTGGCGGGCCACGGCGCGGCGCCAGAACGTCGTCGTGCGGACCTGGCAGCCCGAGCGCGACCGGCGCGTCATCCTCGTCCTCGACACCGCCCGCACCAGCGCCGCCCGGATCGGTGACGAGCCGCGGCTGGACGCCGCGATGGACGCCGCCCTGCTCCTCGCGGCGCTCGCCTCCCGGGCCGGCGACCGCGTCGACCTGGTCGCCGGGGACCGCAGCATCCGGGCGAGGGTCGGCTCGGGCACCACGGCCGGCCGCTCGGGGCTGCTGCACCAGCTCGTCACCGCGATGGCCCCGCTGGAGCCGGTGCTGCTGGAGGCGGACTGGTCGCTGCTCGCCGGGGCGGTGACCTCGCTGACCCGCCGCCGCGCGCTCGTCGTGCTGCTCACCCCGCTCGAGCCCGCCGCGCTGGAGGAGGGCCTGCTGCCGGTGCTGCCCGGCCTCACCGCGCACCACCGGGTCGTCGTCGCCTCGGTCGCCGACCCGGCCCTGGAGGACATCCGGACCGGCACCGACCGGGTCGAGCAGACCTACGCCGCCGCCGCGGCCGAGCGCACCGAGTCGCTGCGGCACCGCACCGCCGTCGCGCTGAACCAGCTCGGCGTCACCGTGCTCGACGAGTCGCCCGAGGACCTGCCCGTGGCCCTGTCCGACCACTACCTGGCGCTCAAGGCCCAGGGCCTGCTCTGACCCTCCCGCTCCCCCGACCGGCCGCACGGTCTGCGTCGACCGGCGGCACCGCCTCGGCCTCCCGGTCACGGACTGCCTCGTCCTACGCCTGGGAGGTATGCCGGTCAGGCCGAGGTGGGCGCGGAGGCCGCCTGCAGCTCCTCGCCGACGTCACCGTCCGCACCCCGCAGCGCCGCCCGCCGGCCGAGCGTGAAGACATACACGAAGAAGAGCAGCAGGGCGAGGACACCGATCCCGACCCGCGCCCACGTCGGCAGCGGCGAGGGCGTGACGAAGCCCTCGATGACGCCGGAGAGCAGCAGGACGAAGACCAGCCCGATCGCGACACCGGCCGCGGTGCGCCCCTCGGCCGCGAGGTTGGACAGCCGGGTCCGGCGCCCGGGCGCGACCCAGGCCCAGAACAGCCGCAGCCCGACCCCGGCCGCCACGAAGATCGCCATGAGCTCGAGCAGACCGTGCGGCGTGATGAGCCCCCAGAAGACGTCGGCGCGGCCGTGCCGGTGCATGAGCGAGCCGATGACCGCGACGTTGGCGATGTTCTGCCACAGCAGCCAGATCACCGGCACACCGAGCACGCCCATGCCGATGCAGCGCGCCGCCACCCAGGCGTTGTTGACCCAGACCAGCGTGGAGAAGCTGCTCGCCGCGTGCTCGGAGTAGTAGGACTCGAAGCTGACGTTGACCAGCTCGGTGACCTGCTCGGTGCTGAGCAGGGACTGCTCGACGACCGGGTTCTGCACCAGCCACCACCCCAGCACCAGGCCGACGACGACGTTGGCCGCGGCGGTGATCCCCCACCACCACCGCAAACGGTAGAGCGCGGCCGGGAAGTCCTCGGCGAAGAAGCGGCCGATGCCCGCCCAGGACATCGTCGGCACGCGCGCCGCGCGGGCCCGGGCACGTGCCACCAGGGTCGACAGGTGCGTCACGACCGTGGCGTCGGGGGCGCTGGAACGCATGACCGACAGGTCGGTGGCGGCCCGCTGGTAGCCGTCGAGCAGCTCGTCGGCCTGCGCGCCGTCCAGCCGGCGCTCCCGCGAGAGCCGGTCCAGCCGCTCCCAGGCCGCGCTCCGCCGCCCCACCAGCGCATCAAGGTCCACGGGACCACGGTAGGCCATCACCGCCGGCCGCAGGGATAGAGTGCGGCCATGGCGACGCGGGGGATCTTCGAGGCCCAGCGCTTCGTGACCAGCGAGGCGGTCGAGATCGAGCTGCCCGCCGCCCAGGTCCCGACCCGGATGGTCTCCGGGATCATCGACCTGCTCCTCGTGGCCGTCGGCGTCTTCCTGCTCGTCTGGCTGGTGCCGGGCGAGGTCTTCGCCGCCGACGCCGCCCTCGGGCAGGTCTTCGTCATCGTCGTGGTGGCGCTGGTCATGGCCGGGGTGCCGATCACGCTGGAGACCCTCACCCGTGGCCGCACCGTGGGCAAGATGGTCATGGGGCTGCGGACCGTCCGGGACGACACGGGCCCGATCGGCCTGCGGCACGCGATCATCCGCGCGCTGGCCGGCACCGTCGAGCTCTGGATGACCCTCGGCAGCGTCGCGCTCATCACCGCCATGACCAACGAGCGGGCCAAGCGCCTGGGTGATTTCCTCGCCGGCACCTACGTCGTGCACGACCGGGTGCGGCTGCGGATGCTCACCCCTCCGCAGACGGCCCCCGAGCTGGCCGACTGGGTGGCCGGTGCTGACATCGGGGTGCTGCCCGACAGCCTCGTCGTGGCGACCCGGCAGTTCCTGGCCCGGGCCGGGACGCTCACCCCGGCCGCCCGGGCGCAGACCGGCAGCGAGCTGTATGCCGCCGTGCTCGGCCACGTCGCTCCCCCGCCGCCGGACGGCGCCCACCCGGAGCAGGTCATGGCCAGCGTGCTCGCGCAGCGGCGGCGCCGCGACGAGGAGCGGCTGGAGCGCGCCGACGCCCTGCGCGCCCGGGTGCTCGGTCAGCCGTCGTAGGCGGGCTTGAGCACGTCCTCGATGATCGCCAGCCGCTCGTCGAAGGGCAGGAAGGCCGACTTCATCGCGTTGACGGCGACCCGCCGCAGCTCGGCCCGGCCCCAGCCGCCGCGCTCCACGAGGAGCTGCGCCTCGCGGCTCATCGACGTCGCGCTCATCAGCCGGTTGTCGGTGTTGAGCGTCACCCGGAAGCGCAGTGCGTCCAGCAGCCGGATCGCGTGCTCCTCGATCGAGGGCGCCGCACCCGTCTGCACGTTGCTGCTCGGACACATCTCCAGCGGGATCCGCCGGTCCCGGACGTATGCCGCCAGCTCGCCGAGCGCGAAGGCGCCCGGCTCCTCCTGCGCCCGGGCGATGGCCCCGGCGAGGTCGTCCGTGACCGGTGACCCGTCGAGGGTGATGTCGTCGACGATCCGGATGCCGTGCCCGAGCCGCTCGGCCCCGCACCACTGGATCGCCTCCCAGATGCTGGCCAGCCCGAAGGCCTCGCCCGCGTGGATGGTGAAGTGCGCGTTGGCCTGCCGCAGGAACTCGAAGGCACCGAGGTGCCGGGTCGGGGGGAAGCCGTCCTCGGCGCCGGCGATGTCGAAGCCGCAGACCTCGCTGTCACGGTGCCGGACCGCCAGCTCGGCGATCTCCCTGCTGCGCGCCGCGTGCCGCATCGCGGTGAGCATCGCCCGCGCCCGGATGCGTCCGGCCGGTGCCTCCGCCTCACCCTGCGCCACCTCGCGCTCGCCGTCCCGCAGCCCCTCGTTGACCGCCGCCACGACCTCGTCGAGACCCAGGCCGCCCTCGAGGTGCTGCTCGGGGGCATACCTGACCTCGGCGTAGACCACGCCGTCCGCCGCCAGGTCCAGGACGCACTCGCGGGCCGTGCGCCGCAGGGCGTCTGCCGTCTGCATCACCCCGACGGTGTGGGCAAAGGTCTCGAGGTAGCGCACCAGGGAGCCGCTGTCCGCGGACTCGGCGAACCACGCCGACAGGGACGCCACGTCGTCGGCCGGGAGCGCGGCATACCCCTGCTCCTGCGCCAGCTCGAGCACCGTCGCCGGGCGCACGCCGCCGTCGAGGTGGTCGTGGAGCAGCACCTTCGGCAGCGCGCGGATCTGCTCGGCGCCCAGCTCACTCATCGCGGTGCGCCCGCTCGGGGGTGAAGGCGGGGGCGCAGACGGCGAGGTATTCCGCGCCGCCGGGTCCGACCGAGTAGCGGACCCACTCCCCGGCGCGGGTCAGCACGCACTCCCCCGCGCCGACGTCGATCTGACCGTCCTCGTGCTCGACCACGAGGTGACCGGCCAGGACGTAGGTCACCTCGTCGAACTCGGGCCGCTGGCCCGGCTCGTCCCACCCCGCCGGGGCGGTCATCCGCGCGACCGAGACACCGTCGTGCCCGGTGCTCGCGGAACCGGCCAGCTCCTGGATCAGCTTCTCCCCGGTCCCGGGCACCCGGACCGGCCGCAGCATCGTCGGCATAGCAGTGATCCTAGAGTGGTGGTCATGTCGCACATCATCGCCCCCGGGACCAGCCTGACCGCGCAGGACGTCGCCGACCTCATCGACCACGCGCTGCTCAAGCCCGAGCTCACGCCGCAGGAGGTCGAGCAGACCTGCCGCGAGCTGGCCCAGGACGAGATCTGGTCGGTGTGCGTCCGGCCCTCGGACGTCCGGCTGGCGCTGCAGGCGGTCGAGGGGCACCAGACCCGGGTATGCACGGTCATCGGCTTCCCGCACGGCACCACCTCGACCGCCGCGAAGGTGGCTGAGTCGCGCCAGGCGCTGGCCGATGGCGCGACCGAGCTGGACATGGTGCTCAACATCGGGTGGTTGCGCGGTGGTGACGTCGAGGCGGTCAAGCAGGACATCGCCGCGGTCGTCGAGACCGGCCACGCAGCCGGAGTCCTGGTGAAGGTCATCTTCGAGACCGCCCTGCTCGACGAGGCGCAGAAGGAGGCGGCCTGCCGGGCGAGCGAGGACGCGGGGGCGGATTTCGTCAAGACCTCGACCGGCTTCGCCGGCGGTGGCGCGACGTTGCCGGATGTGCGGCTCATGCGGGCCACGATCCCGGACACGATGCAGGTGAAGGCCTCGGGCGGGGTCCGCGACATCGACACCCTGCTGGCGATGGTCGCCGAAGGCGTCACCCGGATCGGGACCTCCTCCACCGAAGCCCTGCTCGCGGGAGCGCGCGAGCGCGAGGAGGAGGGGACGCTGGTCGTGCCCGAGCCGGGCGCGAGGCTCCCGGCGCCGACGGCGAGGGTTACTGACCGCGCGGTGGGGTCGACCGACCGCGTACGTGGCTCGACCGACCGCGGCCAGCGCGTGCATGCCGCGGCCGGTCCGTGCATACCGTGCCTCCGGTCGGAGTGACCGGGCGGCGGGTCAGCTCACGCGGTCGATGACGATGCTGTCGGCGGTCTCGACCTGGTCGGCGGTGCCGATGGCCCAGGCGCCCTCCAGCGCCTCGGTCGCCCGGCCGAGCCGCTGCTCCTCGTCGGTGTGCAGCGTCATGAGCGGCTGACCCTTCTTGACCTCCTCGCCGGGCTTGGCGTGCAGCACCACGCCGGCGGCGGCCTGCACCGGGTCCTCCTTGCGGGCGCGACCGGCGCCCAACCGCCATGCCGCGACACCCACGGCGAGTGCGTCCAGCCGGGTGAGCACCCCGTCGGCGTCCGCGAGGACCTCCTGGCTCTCCTTCGCCTCCGGCATCGGGGCGTCCGGGTCACCTCCCTGGGCCTCGATCATCCGCCGCCAGACGTCCATGGCGCGGCCGTCGGCGAGCGCGTCCGCGGGGTCGACGTCGGTGACGCCGGCGCCCTCGAGCATCTCCCGGGCCAGTGCCACGGTGAGGTCCACCACGTCCTGGGGGCCGCCTCCGGCGAGCACCTCGACCGACTCGGCGACCTCGACGCCGTTGCCGGCGGTCAGCCCGAGCGGGGTCGACATGTCGGTGAGCAGGGCGACGGTGTGCACGCCGGCGTCCTGCCCCAGCGCCACCATCGTCTCGGCGAGCTCGCGCGCGTCTTCTTGGGTCTTCATGAAGGCCCCGGAGCCGACCTTGACGTCCAGCACGAGCGTGCCGGTGCCCTCGGCGATCTTCTTGCTCATGATCGAGGAGGCGATGAGCGGGATCGCCTCGACGGTCCCCGTCACGTCGCGCAGGGCGTAGAGCCGCTTGTCCGCCGGGGCCAGGCCGGACCCCGCCGCGCAGATGACGGCACCGACGTCCTCGAGCTGGTCCAGCATCTCCTCGTTGGACAGCGCCGCCCGCCAGCCGGGGATGGCCTCCAGCTTGTCCAGGGTGCCGCCGGTGTGGCCCAGGCCCCGCCCGGAGAGCTGCGGCACGGCGACGCCGCATGCCGCGACCAGCGGCGCCAGCGGCAGCGTGATCTTGTCGCCGACACCACCGGTCGAGTGCTTGTCGGCCGTCGGCCGGGACAGCGAGGAGAAGTCCATCCGCTCCCCCGAGGCGATCATGGCGCTGGTCCAGTCGCTGATCTCGCGGCGGTCCATGCCGTTGAGCAGGATCGCCATGGCCAGGGCCGCCATCTGCTCGTCGGCGACGACCTCCCGGGTATACGCGTCGATCACCCACGCGATCTGCTCGGGGCTCAGCTCGCCCCGGTCGCGCTTGGTGCGGATGATGTCGACGGCGTCGAAGGACTCACTCATGCAGGCCAGTGTGGCCTATCGACGATCCTCGCCGCCGCCGGGTAAGCCGAGCCGGTGGGCTCAGGCATACCGCCCGGTCTGCCCGAGCGCGCTGCACGTCTGGACCACGCGCGCTACCTTGCCGCCGGGCGGCTGCTCCCCGCGTGCCGCCGAGACCTCCCGCTCCAGCCGGCGCAGCCCCGCCTCGAACTCCTTGCGCCCGCTGCCCGGCACGCCGCTGGCCCCGTCGAGCATCATCAGCGACCGGCGGGTCATCTCCTCGATCTCGCCGAGGAGTCGCTGCGTGTCCGCGTCGGAGCCGGTGCGCGCCGCGGCGTCGAGCTCACGGGCGAGGCGGCCCAGGTGCAGCTGCCCGAGGGAGACGACCGGATCGGTCGACGTGCTGGAGGGGTATGCCGCGGCGCCGGGCGTCGCCGAGGCAGCGGGTCGGGTGGTCGGCGGCTCGGGCGTCGGCTGGTCCGCGCCGCTCGGGCCCTGGCCGGGCAGCGGAGGGGGCGATGACTCTCCGGGGAAGCGCGGCACGTCGATCCGGGGCAGCCCACCGTCGTCCTCGGCTCGTGCTGCCGGGTCCTGCTGCGGCGCGGGCGGCTGCTGCCCCTGCGGCCGTCCACCGCCGACCTGCCGCGCCCGCCGCGGGCCGGTGACCATGCTGAAGATCACCGCGCCGATGATGATCGGGATGACCGGGAGGTCGAGGTCGGTGAAGATGTTGAGCAGGATGATCGCGAAGATGATCCCGGCCCACGGCACCTGCTTGCCCTTCATGGGGGACATCATGCCGCTCCCTCGGTGCGACCGGTGGTCGCACCGACCTGGTGTGACATCCTGAGCGGCGTGCTCGTGGCTGACCTCATGACCCTCGTCGCTCCTCCGGTGACCGATCTGCTGCGGCGTTCCCAGACTGGGACGCCGTCACCGCAGCCGATGTTCCCGACGATGGTGGCGGTCCGCAACGACCGCGTCGTGGCGATCGTCTCGACGCCGCGCATCGAGGCCACGATGTCGGCCGCCACCAGCCTGGCCGTGGGGCTCGACCCGCAGGCGCTCGTCGTCGCGACGGAGGCACGCTTCGACGGTGAGCAGCCGGCGTTGACGTATGCCGTGATGACCCGGGAGCGGACCGCCCGCTGGGTGCTGCAGGAGATCACCGGGTCCGGCGACGAGGTGCGCTTCTCGGTGCCGGTCGACGGGGGCGAGCCGACCGGGCAGGCGGCCGGGACGCTGCGGCTGCTGGCCGAGGCGATGGCGCAGCGGCCGGTCGACGTCAGCACGGTGGCGCGGAGCGACCGGGGTGGCACCTTCGGCGAGGAGACCTTCCTGCCGCCCGAGCAGGGCCGGGTCGTGGTCGACGCCGGCACCCTGGCCACGCTGCAGGAGCGGGTCGCCCAGATCGGCGGTCGGGCGCTCTACGTCGCCCGCAGCCCCGAGGCGGGCCGGCTGGCGCTGTCCGCCGGCCTCCCCCGTGCCTGCCTGCTCGGCGGCTATCCCGGCTCCGCCTGAGCCGCGCCCGCGCATACCCGGGGGTCGCGCGCTGCCAGTCCCGCCGGCACCCCACACGCGTCCACCCGGCAGTCGCGCGCCTCCCACCCTCGGCCACGCGGCAGCAGTCACACGCCCCCCACCCGCATCGCAGCGCCAGGAAATCCCCGTATGCCGGGCTCATAGGCCCAGCAGATGAGCATTTCCCGGCAGCCGGTGACCACCGGGGCGCACGTTATGTGCGGTGTCCAGTCGCCGCCGGGACCCGGAACCAACGTTGGGATAGCCCGACCTTCATCGGCATATTTCCTCATGCAAGTCGGGCTAGCCTGACGTTGGTCCCCAGAGCCGGGGAGCCGAGCATGTGCGGGCCCGGGGGGCGGGGGGCCGGGCCCGTGAGTCAGGGGAGGCCGCGAAGGCCGGGCGCAGGAGCGGTCGAGGTCCTCAGCGCCGAAGGCCTGGGGCAGCACCTCGTCCATCCGCAGCACGCCCTCGGGCGTCTGCAGCAGGCACTCCGCTCCCCCGTGCTCCCACACGAGCTGCCGGCACCGGCCGCAGGGCATGATGGTCTCGCCGCGCCCGTCGACGCACCACACCGCCACGAGCCGCCCGCCGCCACCGGCCACGAGGTCGGAGACCATGCCGCACTCGGCGCACAGCGTGACGCCGTAGCCGGCGTTCTCGACGTTGCACCCGGCCACGACCCGGCCGTCGTCCACCAGGCCGGCGACGCCCACGGGGTAGCCGGAGTACGGCGCATACGCCCGCCGGGTCATCTCCACCGCCCGGTCGTGCAGCGGCTGCCAGTCGATCTCGGCCACGTCTCCTCCTCGGTGCTGCGCAGTTCTGGTATGCCGCTCGCCCGGCTCCACCTGGGCGCCCGGCTCAGCTCTTGGTGTAGGGCACGCCCTCGGCGGCCGGCGGGCGGACCCGTCCGACGAAGCCGGCGACGGCCAGGATCGTGATGACGTAGGGCAGCATGAGCAGCAGCTCGGAGGGGACGCCGCTGCCGATGGTCGACAGCACGTTGCCGAGGTTCTTGGAGAAACCGAAGAGCAGCGCCGCCATGACGGCGCCCCACGGGTTCCACTTGCCGAGGATCATCGCGGCCAGCGCGATGTAGCCCTGCCCGGCGGACATCTCGCGACCGAAGGCCAGCCCGGAGCCGACGGTGAAGAAGGCGCCGCCGAGGCCGGCGACCGCCCCGCCGAGGATGGTGTTCCACACCCGGCGCACGTTGACCTTGATGCCGACCGTGTCCGCGGCCTTGGGATGCTCGCCCACGGCGCGCGTCCGCAGGCCCCAGCGGCTGCGGAAGAGCATGAAGTGCAGCCCGATGACCAGGACGTACATGAGGTAGACCAGGATCGTCTGGTTGAACAGCACCGGCCCGATGACGGGGATGTCGGCCAGCAGCGGGATCCGGATGCGCGGTAGCGGCATCCGCGTGTTCCACAGCGCCTTGTCGTCTGACAGCACCGTGGAGAAGAGGAAGCCGGTGAGCCCGATGATGAGCGTGTTGAGCACGACACCGACGATGATCTGGTTGACCCGGAACGACACCGCGAACCACGCCAGGGCCGCCCCGACCAGACCGCCCGCGATCGGCGCCGCGACGAGACCGAGGTAGGCCGAGCCCGCCGCCGAGGCGACCACGGCACCGGCGAAGGCACCCATGAGCAGCTGCCCCTCGATGGCGATGTTGATGATGCCCGAGCGCTCGCAGATCACGCCGGACATCGCGCCGAAGACCAGCGGCACCGACAGCGCCAGCGCGCCCGCGAGCAGCGAGACCATCGGGATGACCGTGCTGCGGCCGGCGCCGACGAAGGTCAGGAAGGAGATGACGAAGCTGCGCCGACGACGACGTGCAACCACACCGGGACCGGCCGGCGGGCGCGGTAGCGCACCCACGCGAAGGCCGTCGCGGCGAGCATGACGACGAGCAGCACGACGAGGGTGGCCAGCGCCGGCAGCGGGATGTTCGGTATGCGGAACAGGTCGCCGCCGGTGCCGAACTGGAACGTCGTCCGGGCGTCCGCCGGGGTGTCCAGCACCCAGGCGAGCAGCGTCACCAGGGCGGCGAGGGCATACACGACGGTCGTCTTGATGCCGACCTTCGGGCGACCGCGGGCCGGACCCTCCCCCTCGGAGGGGGTGGTCGGTGCCGGGGCCTGCGTGGGGGTGCTCATGCCGTGGCCTCCTGGGTCTTCGCGTCGCCGCGGGAGACGCGTCTGCGTCGCGGCTTGTCGGGGTCGGGCAGCCGGAAGACGCTGCGCACCAGCGGCGGGGCCGCGATGAGCAGCACGATGAGCGACTGCACGACGAGCACGATGTCGATGGGGGTCGCGGTCAGCGACTGCATGAGGAAGCCGCCGGCCTTGAGCGCGCCGAAGAGCAGGCCGGCGAAGAAGGTGCCCCACGGTCGGGAGCGCCCGAGCAGCGCCACGGTGATGGCGTCGAAGCCGAAGGAGGCGGCGACCCCGGCCGTGAGCGAACGCTCGGTGCCGAGCACCTGCGCCGTCGCGGCGAGCCCGGCGAGCGCGCCGGCGAGCACCATCGTGATGACGGTGATCCGACCGACCGACATGCCGGCCGTGCGGGCGGCGGCCGGGTTGGCCCCGACGGCCCGGATCTGGAAGCCGACGGTGGAGCGCTCCATGAGCCACCACACCGCGATGGTGGCGAGGATGGCCACGACGAAGCCCCAGTGCAGCCGGAAGCCGTTGTCCGGCCACAGCCACTGCGGCACCAGGAGCGGGTAGGTCGCGTCCGCCCCGACCGCCGGGCTGCGCTGCCCGGTCCGCCCCGGGTTGAAGCTCGGCTGCTTGAGCATGTAGCTGATGAGGTAGACCGCGATGTAGTTGAGCATGATCGTGACGATCACCTCGTTGGCGCCGAACCGGGCCTTGAGCACACCCGGGATCCCGCCCCAGACGGCGCCGCCGACGAGGCCACCCATGATCGCCACGAGCAGGTGGATCACCGGGGGCAGGTCGAAGGCGAACCCGAGCCAGGCGCAGACGATGGCGCCGACGATGATCTGCCCCTGCGCGCCGATGTTGAACAGGCCCGCGCGGAAGCCGATCGCGATGCCCAGGCCCGCCAGGATGAGCGGGACGGCGAAGACCATCGACTCGGTGAGCGGGTCGACCATCCCGGCGAGGGTGTCGGCCCGCCAGTCGAAGACCGAGCCGCGGAACATCGCGACGTAGGCCTCCCACATGGCGGTCCACCCGGCCGAGATCGTGTCCAGCGGCCGGGCGAAGAAGTAGGTCGCGGCCTCGCGGGTGTCCTCGTCGGCGAAGGCGATGAGCAATCCGCCGATGAAGAGCGCGAGCACGACGGCGAGCACCGACATCAGGGCGCTCCCGGAGAGGATCTGGTGCAGGACCGAGGGGCGCTCCTGCTCGCGCAGCGTCGGCCCGCTGCCGCCGGTGTCACCGGGTGGCGTGGCGGTGACCGACTGCTCCTCCCCCGCGTCGGGTCCGTGGGACTGGCTGGCGTGGGGCTGGTCGCTCACGGCTGCTCCTCCGTGGTCGTCGGGGCAGGGTCGGCGTGCTGATCGTGGTCCTCGTCCCTGGGCCGGCGCTGCTGCGCGTCAGGTATGCCGTCGCCGTCCAGGTCGGCCCGCCCCAGCACGGAGTGGTGCTGGGCGGCCTGCTCGCGGGCCTCCTCGAGCGGCACGCCGGCCATCATGAGGCCGAGGACATCACGGTTGACCGCCGTGCCGTCCTCGCCGACGGCGTCGACGACGCCGATGATCCGACCGCGGTACATCACGGCGATCCGGTCGGCGAGACCGAGGACCTCGTCGAGCTCGGTCGAGACGATGATGACCGGGGTGCCGTTGTCGCGCTCGGCGACGATCCGTCGGTGCACGAACTCGATGGAGCCGACGTCCAGGCCCCGGGTCGGCTGAGAGGCGACGAGCAGGCGCAGCGGACGCGACATCTCGCGGGCGAGGACGACCTTCTGGGCGTTGCCGCCGGAGAGGGTGGAGATGGGGTCGTGGATCGAGCTGAGCCGCACGTCGAACTCCTCGGTGCGCTGTTCGGCGTTGCTCGCCACGGTGGCCGGGCTCATGGAGATGCCCCGGGCGAAGGGCTCGGTGTCGTAGAGGTCGAGCACGAGGTTCTCCGCGATGGAGAAGCTGGGGACGACGCCGTCGGTCGAGCGGTCCTCGGGGACGAAGCCGATCCCGGCGCGGAGCCGCTGCTTCACTCCCTTGCCCGCGAGGTCCTCGCCGTCGAGCCGCAGGGTGCCGGAGTCGGCCTCCTCCAGGCCGAGGATGACCTCGGCGAGCTCGGTCTGGCCATTGCCCTGGACCCCCGCGACGCAGAGGATCTCGCCGGCCCGGACGTCGAAGGAGATGTCGTCGACGAGCACGGTCCCGGCGTCGTTGGCCACGGAGAGCCCGTCGACCTCGAAGGCGGCGTCGCCCGGGGTGGCCGCCTCCTTGTCGACGGTCAGGCTGACCGAGCGCCCGACCATGAGCGAGGCGAGCTCGGTCTCGGTGGAGCTGGGGCTGGCCTCGCCGACGACGGCGCCGCGGCGGATGACGGTGATCCGGTCGGCGATCGCGCGGACCTCACGCAACTTGTGCGTGATGAAGACGATGGAGGTGCCGGACTCCTTGAGCTCGCGCATGATGCCGATGAGCTCGTCGGTCTCCTGCGGCGTGAGCACCGCGGTCGGCTCGTCGAGGATGAGCACCTTGGCGTCCCGGGAGAGCGCCTTGATGATCTCGACCCGCTGCTGCACCCCGACGGGGAGGTCCTCGATCTTGGCGTCCGGGTCGACGTGGAAGCCGAAGCGGTCGGAGATCTCGGTGACCCGGCGCCGCGCCTCGTCCAGCTTGAGGGCCCCGACGGCCCCGGTGGGCTCGTAGCCGAGCGCGACGGACTCCGCCACGGTGAAGACCGGGATGAGCATGAAGTGCTGGTGGACCATGCCGATGCCCGCGGCGACCGCGTCGCCCGGCCCCTTGAAGGTGACCGGCTCGCCGTCGAGCAGGATCTGCCCGTCGTCGGGGTCGTAGAGGCCGTAGAGGACGTTCATCAACGTGCTCTTGCCGGCGCCGTTCTCTCCCAGCAGCGCGTGGATCTCGCCGGGTTCGACGACGAGGTCGATGTGGTCGTTGGCCACCAGGGATCCGAAGACCTTGGTGATGCCCTGCAGCTCGAGCTTCATCGCGGTTCCTGCTTCATGGCACCTCACGGGGACGGGCCGAGGGAAGGTGGGGTATGCCTGCACCTCGGGTGATGCGGTGGACAGCGTAGCGGCCCGACCCGGTGGGGTCGGGCCGCTACCCGATGTGTCAGCCGGCCGGCTGCTGGCCGGACCGGCGCACGGTCACTGCTGCGGGCTGTTCTCGGACTCGACGGTCAGGTCGCCGGAGATGATCATCTCGCGAAGCATGTCGATCGCCTCGTTGAGCATCATGGTCTCGCCGTCGGGGCCGGTGACCTCCTTGGCGGCGACGTCGCCCTCCATGTCGTGGTAGGGCGCCAGGCCGACGCCGTCGTTCTCGAGCGTGCCGACGTAGGGCTCGTTGGAGAAGCCGCCGTCGACGGTCTCGGTGATGGTCTGCTCGACGGCCGGGCCGATCTGCTTCATGACCGAGGTGAGCATGAGGTCGGAGTACTCCGTCGCGGTGAGGTAGCCGTCGGAGTCGACCCAGACGATCTTGACGTCGTCGCCGCCCTCGGCCGCCGCGGCGGCACCGAGGCCGACCGGGCCGGCGACCGGCATGACGATGTCGGCGCCCTGGGAGATGAACTGCTCGGTGAGCGTCTGCCCCTGGCTCTGGTTGTCGAAGTCACCGGAGAAGGCGCCCTCCTGGGCCCCCTTGTCCCAGCCCAGCAGGTTGACGTCGGTGCCGTTGTCCTCGTTGAACTTGTCGACGCCGTCGGCGAAGCCGTCCATGAAGACCGACACCGACGGGATCTGCAGGCCGCCGAAGGTGGCGACGGTGCCGGTCTCGGTCATGCCGGCCGAGAGATAGCCGGCGAGGAAGCTCGCCTCGGCGGTGTTGAAGAGGATCGGCTTGGCGTTGTCGAGCTCCACCGGCGCGGAGTCGGCGTCGCTGAAGGCGGAGTCGATGAGCGCGAAGTTGGTGTCGGTGTTGTCCTCGGCCGCGGTCTGGATCGCGTCCTCGAGGAGGAAGCCGACGCCGATGGTGATCGAGCAGCCCTGGTCCACCAGGCCCGCGACGTTGGTGGCGTAGTCGGTGTCGGCCTGCGACTCGACCTCGACGGTCTCGATGCTCAGGGCCTCCGCCGCGGCATCCAGACCCTCCTTGCCGGACTGGTTGAAGGACTGGTCGTCGAAGCCGCCGGCGTCGGAGACCATGCAGGCCTTGAAGTCGCTGGCCGCTTCGCTGTCCCCGCCTCCTTCGCTGCTCTCGGCGTTGTCGCCGCCTCCGGCGTTCGACTCGTCTTCGGTGGGGGCCTCGCCGCACGCGGCGAGGAGGAGGGTGGCCGCCGCACCGGCGGTGGCAAGCTTCAGGACCCGACGCACGGGAAACTCCTTTGTCCTGTGGGTATGACGCGAAGATGGTAACCCTCGTGACCGGCGAGTAGGCGTCAGGTGACGCGCACGTCAGCCACAACGTGATGCAAGCGTGACCTGGACCGTCACATCAGCCACAGCAGTGCTGGAGCGTCACGTCCGTGACTCGCCGAGGGCGGTGAAGACCGACCCAGCGAGCAGCTTGGCGGCGACGAGGACCGAGCGCTCGTCCACGACCAGGTCGCCCTGGTGCAGCTCGTAGGTCGGCCCGCCGGGGGTGCGGGTGCCGAGCCGGGCCATCGCCCCCGGCACCTGCTGGAGGTACCACCCGAGGTCCTCACCGCCCATCGACTGCTTGGTCGGCTGCACCGCTCCCGCGCCGAGGAGCAGCATCGCCGCCTTGGACATCGCCATCACCGAGCTGTTCTCGTTGTCGACCGGCGGCACACCCTTGGTGTAGTGCACGGTGGCCTTGACCCCGTAGGGCGCCACGACGGCGTCGACGGTCTCGGTGAAGATCGGCTCCACGACCTCCCACAGCTCGGGGTCGAGCATCCGCAGGGTGCCGAGCGCCTCTCCCTGCGCGGGGATGACGTTGGCCGCCGCCCCGGCCCGCACCACCCCCCAGACGAGGACGGCCGCGGCGCGGGGGTCGAGCCGGCGGGTCAGGGCGGCCGGGACCTCGGTGACCACCTTGGCGAGGGCATACGTGATGTCCTGGGTGAGGTGGGGGCGGGAGGTATGCCCTCCGCGCCCGCTGATGACGACGTGCACCTGGTCCGAGGCCGCGGTGATCGGGCCGACGCGCAGCCCCACGCTGCCGACGTCGACCGAGGGGTCGCAGTGGACGGCGAGCATGCGGTCGACGCCGTCGAGGACGCCGTCGTCCATGACCTTGAGCGCGCCGCCCGGATGGGTCTCCTCGGCGGGCTGGAAGACCAGCCGCACCCCGACGCCGCGGGCGTGCAGCTCCTCGTCGAGGGCCAGCAGCGCGAGCCCCGCGCCGAGCAGGCCGATGGTGTGCACGTCGTGGCCGCACGCGTGGCAGGCCCCGGGGGTGCGGGAGGAGTAGGGCAGACCAGTGACCTCCTCGATCGGCAGCGCGTCGAGGTCGGCCCGCAGGGCGATCCGGGTGCGCGGCTCGGGGTGGCCGAGGTCGACCACCGCACCCGTGCCGGGCAGCGTCCGCACCCGCGCACCGGTCTCGGAGAGCACCCCGGCGACCAGCTCGGTGGTGCGGTGCTCCTCCCAGCAGATCTCCGGCTGCTGGTGGACCTCGCGGCGCCAGGCCAGCAGCTCCTCGGCCCGGGCGTCGACCTCGTCCTCGACCCGTCGCAGCACCTGGGCCAGCGAGCTGGGCTCGGGAGCGGCGGCGCTCTGGTGCAACGGGCGGGTCAGGTCGGTGGTCAACGGCTCTCTCCGGTCGGGTGATGGATCACCCATCAGGATACGCAGCCCCGCCCCACGCTCCTCGCTCAAGCACGCCGGGACGCCCTGGGAGCTGGGCCTGGCCGAGACGCAGCAGACGCTCCT
>NZ_MKKF01000002.1:0-104292 GCF_001942435.1 Serinicoccus sp. CNJ-927
CCGTCTCGGCCGCCCCAGCTAGAGCCCGCCCGGTCTGCCCACCCCAGTAGAGCCCTCCGGTCCCGGGCACGACGAGGTGCTCCAGGTCCACGTTCTTCAGCCCGGCCGCCCGCGCGGCCAGGAGCAGCTTCCACGGGTCGGGCTCCCGGACCCCCTCGCCCGGCACGACGAACACCCGTGAGGCATACCCGGCGTCCAGCTCGCGGACGCCCAGGGCACCCACCTGCAGCCCGGGGTCGATGCGGGTCACCGGGTCGTCCGGACCCATCGGCGCGCTCCGGACCTGCTCGAACTCCTTGCCACCCCCGTCCTCGGCCCCGGTCTCGACCGCCAGCAGCAGCCACCGGGTGAAGGCCTCGTCGGCGACGTCGGGGCGCAGGGACACCTCGAACCCGGCCGCGCGCAGGACACGCTCCAGCTCGGCGATGCGGTCCACGGCGGACAGACCCAGCAACCCGCTCACCAGCAGCCGGCCGGCACGGTATGCCGTCGCCGACGGTGCAGCGAGGGCCGACCCGTCACGAGCCCGCTCCCGGGCGGCGGTGGACGGGTCGAGGAGCCGTGCGTCGTGACGGCGCAGCAGCGCGGGGGGCAGGAAGAGCTCGACGGCGTCCCGCTGGGTCATCAGGCCTCCTTGGCCGGCTCGGTCCCCTGCGGGCCCCAGCCTAGGGGTCAGGTGGCCCTCAGAGCACCCCTTCACCGCACAGATACATCGGATCGTGACGAATCCGCGCGGCCGGCCCGGCCTCTGCTCCCTGGACGGTGCCGTCCGGCGCCGAGGAGTCCAGGAGCCACGAGCCCTGGCCGGACGCCCCGTCGCCCCGACCGGCGGGCCCGCGTGGATGACCGACCTGGTCAACGGCGACAACGTCCTCGGCGTGACCTCGCCCTACGCGGCGGTGGCCGGCTATCCCCTGGTGACCGTGCCCAGCGGGGGGCGACGGTCCCGCGCTCAGCCCTGCGGGAACCAGATGTCGATCTCGCGCTCCGCGGACTCCGGGCTGTCCGAGCCGTGCACGATGTTCTGCTGCACCTTGAGCCCCCAGTCGCGGCCGTGGTCGCCGCGGATGGTGCCCGGGGCGGCCGCGGTCGGGTCGGTGGCCCCCGCGAGGGACCGGAAGCCGGGGATGCAGCCGTGGCCCTCGATGATGGCGGCGGTGACCGGGCCGGAGGACATGAACTCCAGCAGCGGCTCGTAGAACGGCTTGCCCTCGTGCTCGGCGTAGTGCTGCTCGAGCTGCGCCCGGGTCGGGGTGAGCACGGCGAGGGCCGCGAGCGTGTAGCCCTTGGCCTCGATGCGACGCAGCACCTCCCCGGACAGGCCGCGACGGTAGCCGTCCGGCTTGACGAGGACGAGGGAGCGTTCGGTCTGCGCGGCGGTCGTGTCGGTCACGGGCCCCAGCGTAGGCCGTCGCGGCGGCTGCTCGACGTCAGGGCTCGAGCACGCCGAGGCCCAGCAGACCGAAGAGGACGAGGGCCAGCACGATCCGGTAGACCATGAACGGCGTGAAGGTGTGGGTGGTGATGTAGCGCATGAACCAGGCGATGACGGCATACCCCACGCCGAAGGCGAGCATCGTGGCGACCGCGATGGCGCCCCATCCCGTCCCCGACCCGATGGCGTCCCCGGTGACGACCTTGACCAGCTGCAGCCCGCCGGAGGCGAGCACGGCCGGGATCGCGAGCAGGAAGGAGTAGCGGGCCGCGGCCTCGCGGGTGTAGCCCATGAAGAGGCCGCCGGCGATGGTGCCGCCGCTGCGGGAGACGCCCGGGACCAGCGCGAGCGCCTGCCACAGGCCGAAGCCGAGGCCGTGCTTCCAGGTGAGCTGGTGCAGCTCGCGCTCCTGACGCCCCACCCGCTCGGCGGCCAGGATGACCAGCGCGAAGACGAGCAGCATGGTCGCCGTGATCCACAGGCTCCGCAGGTCGGTCTCGATCCAGTCCTGCAGCAGCAGGCCCAGGATCCCGATGGGGAAGGTGCCGAGGATGACCCACCAGCCGAGCACGGCGTCCGGGTCGTCGCGGGGGATGCGCCCGGCGAGCGCGGCGAACCAGGCGCGGACGATCCGGACGATGTCGCGCCAGAAGTAGAGGAGTACGGCCGCCTCGGTGCCGAGCTGGGTGATCGCGGTGAACGCGGCACCGGGGTCCGCGCCGTCGTCGCCCAGCAGGCGCCCGACGATCGACACGTGCGCGCTGGAGGAGATCGGCAGGAACTCCGTCAGCCCCTGCACGATCCCCAGCACGATCGCGCTCAGCAGGTCCATCTCACTCGATCTCCCTGTCGGTCACGGTGTTGTCGGTCGCCGGGTCGCCGGCCTGCGCCTGCCGCTGCGCCGTGAGCCGATCCATCCGCGTCCCCTGGCTGAGGCACAGCCACCAGAGGAAACCGAAGAGCCCGGCCACGACGAGCATCGCCGGCAGGACGAGCCCGGCCGCCAGGGTGAGGAACTGCGCGAGCCAGCCCAAGAGGATCCCGACCCGGCTGCGCAGCGCACCGGCGGCGAGCACGCACAGAGCGGTGAGCACGAGCCCGCCCCAGAGGTATGCCCCTGCCCGCGGGTCCCCGGTCGTCCCGGCCAGGCGCCAGGCCACGAGGGTGCCGAAGAAGACCGACATCGCCTGGGCGAGCAGTGTCGTGGCACACAGACGTCGGGTGAGGGTGCCGGGGGTCACGCCCGTCAGTGTCGCAGACCCAGCCTGGGAGGCTTCCCAGCAACCCGCCAGCCCGACGGCATACCCTGGGTACGGCACCCCCAGCTCGACCGATCCGCACAGGAGCGCACCGATGCCCCGACCCGACCGCAAGCCCGCGGCCTCCGACCGCGCCGCGAAGGCGGCCAAGATCCAGAAAGCCGGCGCCGCCGCCGAGCGACGCCGCGGTGTGCTGATCTGGGGCTCGGTGGTCGCCGTCGTGGCCCTCATCGTGGGCGCGGTCGTCTTCGCGGTCGTGCGGGACTCGCCCGCGCTGGCCGACCTGTCGGCGGTCGAGGACTTCGACAACACCGCCGCGGACCACCGCACCGAGCAGATCGACTACGACTCCGCGGTGCCGCCGGGCGGCCCGCACCACCCGGCCTGGTGGAACTGCGGCGTCTACGCCGAAGAGGTCCCGACCGAGCACGCCGTGCACTCGCTCGAGCACGGGGCCGTCTGGTTGACCTACCAGCCCGACCTCCCGGCGGAGCAGGTCGAGGTGATCACCGCCCTCGGCGACGAGGACTACATGCTGGTCAGTCCGGTCGCGACCAGGAGTCGCCGGTCATGGCGACCTCCTGGAACCACCAGCTCGAGCTGGACTCGGCGGACGAGAAGCTGCTGCAGGCCTTCGTGCGGGAGTACAAGCAGGCGCCAGACACCCCCGAGCTCGGTGCCGCGTGCACGAGCGGGACGAGCACGGACCTCGTGGAGCGCGGATGACCGATCGGTGGCGCACCTTCGGTGCCCCTGCGCTCGCCGCCGTCACCATCGTGGCGCTGTGCCTGGGCGCCCTCGTGGGGTGGCTGGCCTTCGGCGAGCGGACCCCCCCGGACGACGGCGCGGACGCCGGCTTCGCCCGCGACATGAGCGAGCACCACGCGCAGGCGGTCCAGATGTCGCAGCTGGTCATGCAGCGGACCGAGGACGAGGCGGTGCGCCGGCTGGCGGTCGACATCAGCAACAACCAGGGCTACGAGCGCGGGATGATGGGGACCTGGCTCGACGACTGGGGGCTGCCGCGGGCCCGGGGCGAGCAGCGGATGGCCTGGATGTCGTCGGCGGGAACGTCGATGGAGGGGATGGACCACGGCGACACGGCCGACCTGCCCGCGGGCGTGCCCATGCCCGGTATGGCCTCCCCCACCGAGATCCAGGAGCTCGGCGAGGCCTCGGGCGAGGAGGCCGAGGTGCTCTTCCTCCAGCTCATGACCACGCACCACCTCTCCGGCGTGGACATGGCGCAGGCCGCGGTCGACCAGGCGCAGCAGCCGGAGGTGCTCCTCGCCGCGCAGAAGATGGTGGACGCGCAGGTAGGCGAGGTCCTGCTCATGCAGGACATGCTCGAGGAGCGGGACGCCGCGCCGCGGGAGGACGTCGACGCCTGGGTGGAGCAGCAGGACGCGGCCTCCGGAGGCACGGGGGACGCGACCTCGCCGAGCGAGCCTCCGGGCGGTCACGACCACTGAGCGGGCAGGGCACCTCCGGTTGCACGCCGGTGGGCCACGCAGGATGCTCGTGCCGAGGCCGTGGACCTCGCGGCAGCACCATCGACAGAAGGGTGGACGACATGAGCACGCAGGACAACGACCCGTTCCAGGACGTGCCGGAGGCGACCGAGGCCGCCAGCGGCGACGCCGACGGTCACGCGGGCCCCGGCGGTGACGGTGGAGCCGACGGCGGCGCGGACGGTCACGCCGGCCCCGGCGGTGACGGCGGAGCCGACGGCGGCGCGGACGGTCACGCGGGCCCCGGTGGTGACGGTGGAGCCGACGGTCACGCCGGCCCCGGCGGTGACGGCGGAGCCGATGGCGGCGCAGACGGCCACGCCGGCCCGGGTGGCGACGGTGGAGCCGACGGTCCCGCCGAGTGACCGACGTCGGATCGCACGGGGTGAGGGCCGGGAGACCGGCCCTCACCCGACTGCTCGGCTCGCTGTCCCCGGAGGACTTCGCACGGGACCACTGGGGGCATACCCTCCACCTGGCCGCGGTCGCCGACCGCGGTGGTGACACCTTCGACGACCTCTTCTCACTGGACGCCGTCGACGATCTCGTCTCGGAGCGCGGGCTGCGCACCCCGTTCCTGCGGGTCGCCAAGGACGGGTCCACGCTGCCGGAGAGCGCCTTCACCTCCTCGGGCGGCACCGGCGCCGGGATGCCGGACCAGGTCGACGACAGCAAGCTGCTCCGGCTCTTCGCCGACGGGGCGACGATCGTCCTCCAGGGCCTGCACCGCACGTGGTCGCCGATCCGCGTCCTCGCCGACGACCTGGCCGCCGACCTCGGCAGCCCGGTGCAGGTCAACGCCTACGTCACCCCGGCGGCCAACCAGGGCTTCGACGACCATTACGACGTGCACGACGTCTTCGTGCTGCAGATCTCCGGGACCAAGCGCTGGTCGCTGCGCGAGCCGGTGCTCCCGCAGCCGCTGCGCAGCCAGCCGTGGACCGACCGACGCGAGGAGGTGGCTGCCGCCGCCCAGCGACCCGCCCACCTCGAGACGACCCTGGAGCCTGGCGACTGCCTCTACCTCCCCCGCGGCTGGATCCACTCGGCCCGGGCGATGGGCGAGGTCAGCACGCACCTGACCATCGGCGTGCACGCCTGGACCCGGCACCACCTGGCGACCTCGGCGCTGGACCTCGTCGCTGCCGGTCTCGGCGCCGAGGACGAGGTGCGCCGCAGCCTGCCCCTGGGCGTGGACCTCTCCGATCCGGGCGGCTGGCACGACGACGTCGAGCAGGTGCGCGAGACGTTGCTGCGGCGGCTGCGGGAGCTGCCGGCCGACGAGCTGGCCGCGACCCTGCACGCACGACAGCGGGGCAGCGCCCGACCCTCGGCCGTGCGGCCGCTCGCGCAGGTCGCGGCGGCCCAGTCCCTGACCGTCGACGACGAGATCCTGCTGCGCCCCCATCTCGTGGCCCAGCTGCAGGGCGAGGACGAGCGGGTGACCGTGACCTCGCGCGTCGCGGCGTTCACCCTGCCGGCCTCCTACCGCCCGGCCCTGGAGCTTCTGCTGGAGGGCGGGCCGGTGACGGTGCGCGACCTCGGCGGCGCCGCGGGCCTCGACGAGGACGCCGCGCTGCAGCTCGCGCGCGGGCTGCTGACCCGCGGCATCGCCGTCGTGCCCGGGTCGGGCGCCGGGCACCGATGACCGAGAGCTTCCGCTGCTCGGACGCCGCACGGGAGCGCGCGGACCCGCTGCCAGGGACCGCACCCCCGCAGCCGCGGCTGCTGCTGGTCGAGGTGCCGGGAGGGTGGCCCTTCGACGCCCTCCAGGCCCTCCCGGACGACGTGCGGGACGACGTGGCCCGGGAGAGCGCCGCCGCCTGGGCCAGGGTGCTGCTCATCCGGCGGCCGGGCGAGCAGCACCGGCGGGTCGGACCGTGGCGCTGGTATGCCGTCGACCCGGGCGCCCCTCCCGGGTCGCGAGTGGTGCGCGGTGCCTGGAGCTCCGGTGCCGAGCTGCTCACCGGGACGGCGCGGCTGCGTCAGATGGCCGGGGAGGCGGCCGCGCGCGCGACTGCCGCCGAGCCCGTCGGCCTCACCGACGCCTCGGCCGACGACGAGCAGCTGCTGCTGGTCTGCACCCACGGCCGCAAGGACGTCTGCTGCGCGGTCCGCGGACGGCCGGTGGCCGCGGCCCTGCAGGAGGCCTGGCCGGACCAGACCTGGGAGTGCTCGCACACGGGGGGCGACCGCTTCGCGGCGAACCTGCTCGTCCTGCCGGACGGCGCCTGCTACGGCGCGCTCGACCCCGGCACGGCCGCCCGGCTGGTGCGCGACCATCGTGAGGGCGTGCCCAGCGTCGCCCACCTGCGAGGGGCCCTCGGCCAGCACCGCGTGGTCCAGAGCGCGGTGCTGGCGGCCCTGGCCCGGTGGCAGGTGCCGTGGGACGCGGTGCACCCGCTCGGCGCCCCCGTGGAGCTGCCGGTCGAGGCCCCCGCCGGGGACGACCGCGACGACGGCGCTGCCCCCGTGGTCGGCCGGTGGCACACCGACGTGAGGGTGCGCGGCCAGGGTGCCTGGCGGGCCACCGGGGTCGAGCGCCTGGCCGCTCCGCAACGGCTCACCTGTCGTGCCCCGCGGGCCGGCGCGGTGCGCATCCCCGAGGTGACCGGCTGGAGCGCGTTGTCCGCCGAGGCCGTCGCCAGCCGCTAGGCGGTCTGCCGGCCGAGCATCTCACGGACCTCGGCGGCGGTCGTCACCGAGCCCGTCGCGAGCACCGCGCCCCCGACCCCGCCGTCGTCGGCGAGACCGGCCGCGACGTCGAGGGCGTCCGGCAGGTCGGCGACGACGGTCACCCGGTCCTCGCCGAAGTACTCCGCGACCAGCTCGCCGAGACGGTGCGGCCGGATGGCGCGCGGCGAGGTGGTGCGGGAGACTACGACGTGGTCCAGCACCGGCTCCAGCGCCTGGATCATGTGCTCGGCGTCCTTGTCCTCGAGGACCGCGAGCAGCCCGACGAGCCGGGTGAAGGTGAAGGACTCCCGCACCGCCTCGACCAGCGCCGCGGCCCCGGCCGGGTTGTGCGCCGCGTCCACGAGGACCGTCGGGGAGCGCCGGACGATCTCCAGCCGGCCCGGCGAGCTGACGTCGGCCAGCGCCGCGCGCAGCACCTCGTCGGTGAGCGGCTGCTCGCCACCCCCGACGAAGGCCTCCACGGCGGCGATCGCCATCGCCGCGTTGTGCGCCTGGTAGGCACCGAAGAGCGGCAGGAACAGGTCGGTGTAGTCGCCGGCCAGGCCGCGTACGGACAGCTGCTGCCCGCCCACCGCGACCTCGCGGGCCAGGATCCCGAAGGCGACGCCCTCAGCGTGGATCTGCGCTCCGACCTCCTCGGCACGCTCGGTGAGGACCTGCATGACCTCCGGCTCCTGCACCCCCACGACCGCCAGGGCGTCGGCCTTGATGATCCCCGACTTCTCGCCCGCGATCTCCTCCAGCGTCGAGCCGAGCAGGCGGGTGTGGTCGAGCGCGACGGGGGTGAGGACCGCGACGTCGCCGTCGGCGACCGAGGTGGCGTCCCAGACACCGCCCAGGCCCACCTCGACGACGGCGACCTCGACCGGGGCGTCGGCGAAGGCGGCGTAGGCGAGGGCGACGATCACCTCGAAGTAGGTCATCCGGACCCGGTCCGCCTCGTCCGGCGACGCCATGCTCTCGGCGTCCACCATCTCGACGAAGGGCAGGACGTCGTCGTAGGCGGCGAGGAAGGCCTCGATCGAGACCGGCTCCCCGTCGATGCTGACCCGCTCGCGCATGTCGTGCAGGTGCGGGCTGGTGAACCGGCCGGTGCGCAGACCCATCTCGCGCAGCAGCCGCTCGGTGATCCGCGCGGTGGAGGTCTTGCCGTTGGTGCCGGTGAGGTGGATCATCCGGAAGCTGTGCTGGGGGTCACCCATGAGCTCCATGACGCGGGCGACCCGGTGCAGGGTGGGCTGCGGCATGTGCTCGGGGGTGCGCGCGAGGATCGCCTCGCTGACCTCGGCGTAGCGCGCCAGCAGCTCGGGCGACGTCGCCTCCGGCGCCCGGGGCGAGCCCTCCTCGGCGGGGGGTACGGCGCCGCCCGGGTCCAGCGGCAGCTCGGTGCTGCCGTCGTCGCCGGCGAAGATGTTGTCGCTCATCGTCCTGCCTCCTCGCGTCGGCTGATCAGCAGCTGCACGGTATGCCCACCGCCCAGGTCGGCGGTGCCCGAGTGCGCACCGTCCTTGGCCGGCGGCAGCGGCTGCCCGGCCCCGGCCGCCCCGAACTGCACGGCGAGCGTCTCGCTCATGACGAGCTGCTGGTGGGCCATCGCGGCGTCCCACACCTCGTCGTCACCGACGACGGTCAGGCTGATCCGGTCGCTGATGTCCAGCCCGGCATCCTTGCGGGCGCCCTGGACCGCGCGGACCAGGTCACGGGCCAGACCCTCCTTCTCCAGCTCCGGGGTCACCTCGGTGTCGAGCACGACGAAGCCGCCGCCGTGGCCGCGCAGCGGCGCGGTCGCGGACGACGAGGCGCCGTCGGCGGACTCGCCCACGACCGTCTCCAGGGTGAACTCGCCCTCCTGCAGCGGTATGCCGCCGCTGGTGACCGCGCCGTCGTCGCCGACGGACCAGTCGCCGGACTTGGACCCCTTGATCGCGGCCTGCACCTGCTTGCCGAGACGGGGCCCGGCGACCCGGGCGTGACGGTGAGCCGCTGCTCGATCTGGAGATCGGCCAGCGCGTCCGGGTCGTTCGCGTCCAGCACGGTGAGCTGCCGGACGTTGACCTCCTCCATGACGACCTGCGTGACCATCCGGGCCCGGGACCGGTTGCCCGGCGGCGTGAAGGACTCCCAGTCCGGCAGCACCACCGTGAGCCGTGGCAGCGGGAGGCGCACCCGCAGCCCCTGCGCCTTGCGCATCCCGAGCGCCGCCGAGCAGACCTCGCGCACCGTGTCCATCGCGGCCACCAGACCGGCGTCGCCGGGCAGGTCGCCCACCTCCGGCCAGTCGGTGAGGTGCACCGACTCACCGCCGGTGAGCCCACGCCATACCTCCTCGGTCAGGAGCGGCAGGAGCGGCGCGGCGACCCGGCAGGTGATCTCGAGCACGGTGTAGAGCGTGTCGAAGGCCGACTCGTCCTCGGCCCAGAAGCGGTCGCGGGAACGCCGGATGTACCAGTTGGTGAGCACGTCGACGAAGTCGCGGATGACCTCGGCGGCGACCGCGATCTCGTCGCCGTCGTAGGCGGCCTGCGCCGCCTCGACGAACTCGCGCGTCTTGGCGAGGATGTACCGGTCCAGCTCGTGCTCGGAGTCCGTGGACCACCGCGCCTGGTACCCGGCGGCGTTGGCGTAGAGCCCGAAGAAGTACCACGCGTTCCACAGCGGGATCATCGTCTGGCGCACGCCGTCGCGGATGCCCTGCTCGGTGACGATGAGGTTGCCGCCGCGCAGGATCGGGCTGCTCATGAGGAACCAGCGCATCGCGTCGGCGCCGTCGCGGTCGAAGACCTCCCGCACGTCCGGGTAGTTCCGCAGCGACTTGCTCATCTTCTGCCCGTCGCTGCCGAGCACGATGCCGTGGGACAGGCAGGTCGAGAAGGCGGGCCGGTCGAAGAGCGCGGTCGCGAGGATGTGCAGGGTCGGGCCTCGGGGGTGGGCCTACGCAGGTCGTGCTCGGGGTGCCCGCGGGTCGCACCGCCGACGGGCTCGGCGTCCGTGGGTGAGGCACCGCCACCGGCGGGAGCTGTGCCACATGAGTCACACGGACCCCTCGGGCATCCCGCTGCGGGGAAAGTCACGCGAGCCGGGGTGATTTCCCCGGCGTCGGGACACGTCTCCGCGGTGCGGGGCGCGTGTGGCGTGCGGGACCGGTGGTGTCCGGCCGGGCCGTCGACCTCACCTGATCACGCTCGCCCCATAGACATCCCGCTGCGGGGAAAGTCACGCGAGCCGGGGTGATGTCCCCCGGCGTCTGGCAACGTCTCCGCAGTGCGGGGCGCGTGTGACACGTAGGACAGATGAGGTGACGTCCCTGCTCGCCACCTGGCCGCAGCCCCAACGCAGCGGTGTGGGCGCTCAGGCCCGCCGCAGCCCCACCGAAGCGGCGTGGGCGCTCAGGGCCGCCGCAGCTCCGCCAGCTCGGCCTGCAGGTTGGCCCGGGCGCGGGCGTCCCAGTGCTCGTGCGCGTGCCCGGTCCGGTAGAGCCGCTCGCGCCCGGCCAGCGGCCCCATGACCCCGAGGCGGCCGGCGCGGAACGCGTCCTCGGGCACGTGGGCGTACTCCTCGCGGACCTGGGCGCGGTAGGCGGCATACCGCGGGGGCGGCGCCGAGAGGATCCAGAGGTCGGCGTCGTGGACGGCGTCCGTGGCGGCACCACCCTCGCCGGGACCCTCGTGGTCCAGCGTCATGACCACGCCGGCCTCGACGGCGTCGACCGTGCCGTCGTCGACGCCGAGGCGGTGCAGGTGGTCGCGGGCCAAGGTGGCGCTGCGGTGCTCGTTGCTGCCGGGCCTGGCGCGGGGGTCGTAGGCGAGGTCGTGGTACCACCCGACGGTCCGCGCCACGAGCGCCTCGTCCGCGTCGACCGCACCGGCCTCCTGCAGCTCGTCGAGGGCGGCCAGGACCTCGGTGAGGTGCTCGGTCGTGTGGTAGCGCCGCTGCGGCTCGGACCAGCCGCGCAGCAGCAGCGACCCCTCCGCCAGCCACAGGTCGCGGCCCGCCTCGGGCGCGAGCAGGGCGGCGTCGGCGAGCCAGCGGTCGAGCAGGGCCTCGGCGGGGTGCGTCACCCGGCCACTCTGGCACGAGCCAGGGCGACGCCCGCGTGCGCCCCGACGGGCAGCACGCGACTCCGCGGGCGCATCGTGCGAGATGCGCCCGCGTGGTGCCCGTCCGACGAGACGCACGGTTGAGGGCCCGAGCCGCCTTCGACGTCCGCGGGCGGCACGCCCCACCGGCGCCGGGGTGGTGACCCACGGACGGGACGGCGTGCCGTGCGACGATCGGGCGGTGCTGCCGACCCAGCTGGACGCCGAGGGGGTCGCCGACCTGGCCGCCGCCCACCCCGGGTGGTTCACCACCGCCGGGTATGCCGTGCCGCCAGGCGCCCGCAGGTGCGCCTCCTGGGGCGGGGCGAGTCGTGCGCGGTGTGGGAGGTCGAGCCAGGTCTGGCCGTGCGCGTGCCGCACCGGCCGGTGCACGAGCTGCCACTCGGCCTGGACGCCGAGCTGGACCTGCTCACCCGGGTGCCCGCGGACGCCGACCTCGCCGCCCGCCCCGTGGCGGTGCGGCTGCCGACGGAGGGCGACCCCACGGCATACCTCGTGAGCACGGCGGTCCCGGGTGAGGTGCGCGCCCCCGCCGACTGGACCGACGAGCTCCTCGCGGCCCTCGCCCGCGCCCTGGCCCGCCTGCACGTGGGCGGTCGCACCGAGGGACTCCCCGCACCGGCAGCCCCGGACCCGGTGGCGGCCGCGCACGCCGCGCGCGACTGGTGGCGCGAGCACGAGCCGGGCCCGGCGGCCGTGCTGGACCCGCTCTGGCCCGCGGTGCTGCGCCGCAGCGAGCAGAGCCTCCCGGCGTTCGGCTCGGTCGAGCCCGCCCTGGTCCACGGCGACGCCTGCCTGAGCAACGTCGTCGTAAACGGCGGTGTCCCCCGGCTCATCGACTGGGAGTGGGCCCACGTGGGCGACCCCGCGCGGGACCTGGCGTTCTCCGGCGGGCCGGTGCACGCCGACCCGTGGTACGCCCCGATGGACGAGCGCCGCGTCCGCGCCCAGGCGCAGGCCTACGCCCGCGAGCGCGAGCGGCTCGGGGCCCCGGTCGACCTCGGGCCGCTGCTGGTGCGCCGCGAGGTCTGGCTGCTGCACGAGACCTTCTTCATCCAGCCGCACCTGCACCGGGTGGCGGCAGCCGCCACCGACCCCGCACGGCGCACGACATACCTCGAGGCCGCCGCGCAGCTGCGCGACGGCTCGAGAGGTGGCTGGGCTGACTCAGCGCTTGCCGAGCAGCGAGTCCGCGAGGTCGGCGAGCGCCTCGGACAGGTCCTCGCGGGCGGTGTGGGCGCCCTTGGACAGACCCTTCAGCGTGCCCTTGGCCTTGCCCTTGCCGCTCACGCCGACGGCGTCGGCGAGGCCGTGGCCGACCGAGCTGGCCGCGCCGGTGACCCCGGCGGCCGCGGCACCGGCCGCGCCGGTGACACCTCCGGCCACGGCACCGGCGGCGTTGCCGACACCGTCGGCGACCGACTGCGCGGCGTGCTTGGTGCCGGAGAGGAACGACTGCGTGGCCAGCGTCAGGCCCGCGCCGACCAGCCACACGTCCTTGGCCAGCCCGATGCCGTCCGGCGTGGGTCGGATGCCGTCCTCCTGGGTCATGCCCGGGGTCTTGAGGTAGAGCCCGGTGAGCCCGACGCCGAAGGCGGCCAGGCCGGCCCCGGCGACGGCGGACGGCACGGTCGGCAGCAGCAGCGCAGCACCGAGCCCGATCTCGGCGTAGGCCAGGGCCTTGGTGAAGTCGCCGGCCTTCATGTCCTTGAACACCGGGTAGACGCTGGAGGCCCAGCCGTGCATCTGCTCGGCCTCCTCCTCACCGGCCTTGAGCTTGCCGATGCCGGAGTTCAGGATGAACGCGCCGGTGGCGACCCGGAGCGGGATGTGCGTGGGGTGCATGTGCTCTCCTCGTGTGCGGGAAGTCTGCTGCGGCCTACCGTATGCCGTCCGCCCAGGTGGTGCGAGGCGGGACCCGCCGCTGCCTACGCTGTCAGCATGACAGGTCAGGGGTCGGGGCGGCTCACGGGCGCCGACCGGGGGATGGCTCTGCTGCTCCAACGGGCGTTCGCTGTGGGGCTCCTGGTGGCGGCCGTCGTCGCGCTGGTGACACCGCTGAACGGCTGGCTAGTCTTCCCGCCGGTCGTGGTCCGCGTGGCCGCGGGGGTGTCGCTGCTGGTCCTCGTGCTCCTCGGGCGGTCGCTCCTCCGACCCGGCGCAGGCGTGGGGGGAGGGGAGGCGCGGTCCGGGGCCCTCTGGGCCGGTGCCGCGGCGGGCACGCTGCTGGCCGGGGCGCACGCGGCGCTCGCGCTCATCCCCTTCGGCTGGGACGCCCGCCGGATCTTCTCCAGCGCCGCGACGCTCGCCGCGGGGGAGCCGCTGCCTGCCGAGGCGCTGACCTACTACGCGCGCTACCCGCACAACGTGCGTCTCCTCTGGCTGGAGCAGGTGGCGGTCGAGGCGGGCTCGGTCGTCTCGCTGCCCGCGCTGGGCGCGGTGCTGCTGCCGCACGTGCTGTGCGTCGGGGTGGTGCTGTGGTCGCTCGGCCGCGCCGCCCAGCTCCTCGGTCACCCGCGGGCCGTGCTGCCGGTGCAGGCGCTCGTCCTGGTGCTGGTGGGCCTGTCGCCGAACGTCGCCGTGCCCTACACCGACCTCCCGGCGGCCGCGGCGGTCTCGGTCGCGGCCCTGGCGATGGTGCGGTGCGGCGGCGCTGCCGGGTGGAGCTGGCCGTGGGCGCTGACCGGGGCGGTCTCGCTCGGGCTGGGCGTCGCGCTCAAGCCGTATATCGTCGTGCTCGCGATCGCGCTCGTGCTGGTCGTGCTGTGGTCGCGGCAGTGGCGACGGGTCGTCGCCGTGGCTCTCCTCGGCGCCGTCTCGTGGGGCACCGTGGCGCTGCTCGACGGGGCCTCGGCGCGGGGGACCGGGCTGGACGCACAGCGGCTGGCTCAGGTGGAGGCGCCCTTCCCGCCGGAGCACTTCCTGGCGATGGGCACCTGGGACTCCGCCGAGGACTCGCCGGTGCGCCGGTGGGGCGCCTACCGCCAGGACCAGGTCGAGGCCACGGCGGCGATGGACCCCGCCACCCGTGCGGCCGACCTGCGGGCCCAGGCGTGGGATCAGGTCGGCGGGCGCGGGCTGGTCGGCAACCTGCGGTTCTTCGGCGCCAAGGCGCTGTGGGTCTGGGGCGACGGGACCTTCTGGGCGCACGGTGAGGGCGCCGACAGCCGGCAGGCGAGCAGCCTGCCCGGGTCGCTGTCGGGGGTGACCGCGGCCAGCAGGGGCGCCGGCGAGCTCTACGACGAGCGGGCGGGGGTGGTGCAGGGGCTGTGGGTCGCGGTCGTCCTGCTCACCGGGGCCGTGCTCCTGCGGGCCCGCGCCGAGCCGCTGCTCACCACCTGGGCGCTCGCGCTCGGCGGGCTGACGGCATACCTGCTGATCTTCGAGGCGCGACCGCGCTACGTGCTCGCGCTGGTCCCCGTGCTGCTGCTGGTCCTGCTGCGCGCCGGGCTAGGATCGGCCGACCACCCGACCGCGACCCGTGAGGCCCGATGAGCGCACCGCAGGCCGGCCCGATCGCGCTGAGCGTCGTCGTGCCGATGTTCGACGAGCAGGACGTCCTGCCGCTGCTGGTGCAGCGGCTGCGGCCGGTGCTCGACGGGCTGGGGCTGGGCTACGAGGTCGTGGCGGTCGACGACGGCAGCAGCGACGCGACCCCGGTGCTGCTGGCGCGCGAGCGGCATACCTGGGCCCAGCTGCGGGTCGTCCGGCTGCGCGCCAACGCCGGGCACCAGGCCGCGATCTCCGCCGGGCTGGAGCGCGCCCGTGGGGAGCTGGTGGTCACGATCGACGCCGACCTGCAGGACCCGCCCGAGCTCATCGCGGACATGGTGCGGCTGGCGCGCGCGGAGTCGCTGGACGTGGTCTACGCCGTGCGCGACGACCGCACGACCGACACGCGCTTCAAGCGGGTCACGGCCAGCGGCTACTACGACACGATGCGGCGGCTGGGCGCCGACCACGGGCCGTCCAACGCCGGCGACTACCGGCTGATGTCGCGCGCCACGGTCGAGGCGGTCACCGCGCTGCCCGAGCACCACCGGGTGCTGCGCCTGGTCGTCCCTTCGCTCGGCTTCCCCTCCGGCGTGCTGACCTACCGTCGCGACGCGCGGGCCGCGGGGCGCTCGAAGTACCCCCTCTCCTCGATGGTGCGGCTCGCGCTGGACTCCATCACCGGGGCGAGCATCGCGCCGCTGCGGCTCGCGACGTGGCTGGGCTTCGTCGGGGCCGTGGTCGCGCTGGGGCTGCTCGTCTACGCGCTGGTGGGGTATGCCGTCGGCCTCAACGTGCCCGGCTGGACCTCGACCTTCATGGTGGTGACCGCGGTCGGCGGGGTGCAGCTGCTGTGCCTGGGGATCCTGGGGGAGTACGTCGGGCGGACCTACACGATGCAGCTCGGCCGGCCGACGTACTACGTGGCGCACGACAGCCTCAGCGGGCAGGAGCCGCCGCCCCCGCCCGGACCGACCACGGGATAGCACGACCGTCATCGGCGAACTTCGCGATGGAGGTCGTGCTAGGCCGACGTCGGTCTCGCAGAAGAGACGGCGAGGGCGTCCGGCAGCGGCTCGCTATGCACCACCGTCAGCCCGCTGACCGCGCGGGTGAGCACGACGTAGAGCCGGCGCAGGCCGGTCCGCTCATCCGGCTCGGCGGCGGCGATCGCCGCGGGCTCCACCACGACCACCTGGTCGAACTCCAGCCCCTTGGCGACCGTCGCGGGGACGAGGAAGACCCGCAGTCGCAGCGTGTCGTCGGCGTGCTCGCCGTCCATGACCTCGTGCCCGACCCCTGCCCTCGAGAGCGCGTCCCCGACGCGGCCCACCCACGTGTCCGGCGCCACGACCCCCACCGAGCCTCGTGCGCGGCCGCCTCCTGCACGGCCCGCACGGCGCCCTCCACAGCGTCCTCGACCTGCACGACGTCGAGCCGTCCCGGGTTGGACCGCACCGACTCCGGCGGCGCGAGGTCGGGGGCCATCGACGGCAGCAGCCGGGCGGCGAACTCGATGACCGACGACGGCACACGGAAGCCACGGACCAGCTCCTCGAGGTGCGTCGACCCGGCCGAGAGCTCCTTGCCCAGGTGGTGCAGCGACTCCTCCCACGACGTCGTCGACCACGGCGTCGTGCCCTGCGCGAGGTCGCCGAGCACGGTGAGCGAGCCCGTCGAGGCACGCCGCCCCACGGCCCGCAGCTGCATCGGCGAGAGGTCCTGCGCCTCGTCCAGCACGACGTGGCCCAGGCTCGGGGTGCGGTCGACCAGGTCGGTGAGCTCGTCGAGCAGCACGAGGTCCGCCGCGCTCCACCGGGCCGAGGCCGCCGACCGCGGGGGCCGCTCCCACACCATCGCGCGCTGTTCGTCGGCCAGGTGCTCACCGGTGGTGAGCAGCCCGGCGAGCACGGCGGCCGGCTTCACCTGCGGCCAGAGGTCCTTGACGTAGGCCTTCACCGGCGCGGACCGGGCGACGCTGTCCTGCACCCGGTCGTCCGGCGCGTCCCCGGAGCGCTCCATCGCCACCATGACCGCGTGCGCGAGCCGCTGGTGCAGCATCGCGCGGGCGGCGGCATACCCCACGCCGCGGGTGCGCAGCTCCTCGACCATCTCCTGCACCTGGTATGCCGGGACCCGCCACCGGCGGGACCCGCGCGGCACCACCAGCGCCTCGGTCGGGCTGGACACCTGCCCCCAGAGCGCGGCGCGCAGGACCTCCGCCATGCGTGCCTCGCCCTTGAGCCGCGCGACCTCGGTGCTGTCGGTCGAGCGGACCGTCGCGCCGGTGGCGTCGGCGACGAGCTCCTCGACCGTGGTGTGTCGCACGGTGATCTCCCCGAGCGAGGGAAGCACCGCGCCGACGTGCTCCAGGAACGCGCGGTTGGGCCCGACGACGAGGACGCCGGAGCGGGCGAGCCGGGCGCGGTAGGCATACAGCAGCCAGGCGGCGCGGTGCAGCCCGACGGCGGTCTTGCCGGTGCCCGGTGCCCCTTGCACGCACAGCGTGGTGGCGACGTCGGCGCGGACGATCTCGTCCTGCTCCGGTTGGATGGTGGCGACGATGTCGCGCATCGGCCCGATGCGCGGTCGCTCGATCTCGCGGGCGAGGATGCCGCTGCCACCGCTCTCCCCGGGCTCGCCGGTCCCCAGCCACTCGTCCTCCAGCGCGGTGATCTGGCCGTCCTCGACGCCGAAGCGGCGCCGGCGCTGGACGCCCATGGGATCGGTCGGGGTGGCGCGGTAAAGGGTGTCGACACCCCGGCCCGCCAGTCGACGACGACGGGGTCGCCGTCCGCGTCGGAGACGTGCCGGCGGCCGATGTAGAGCGCGTCCTCGGCGGTGTCGAGCCGGCCGAAGAACAGCGTGGTGCCGGGGTCGTCCTGCAGCGCCTTCGCGCGCAGCCAGAGTGTCTGCGCCAGCGCCTCACCGGCGAGGGCGTCGCCTCCGTCGGCGGTCAGGCTGAGTGTGTGCTCGCGCATGCGCGTGAGCTCGTCGCGGGCGCGGGCCAGGTGGGCCTGCTCGGCGGCGAGGTCGGCCTGCGGATCAGGAGGGTGGGTGGGGGCAGCGGGCATGACGGCTCACCTCGTCGTGGCGTCGGGAGGGGGGAGGAGGGGCGAGCATACTCCTCCGGCGCCTGCCGTCCGCTCGACCAGAGCCCGTCACCGGTGAGCAGGGGCAGCGCCACCTCGTCCAACAGGGCAGGGATAGCGTGATCCCCATGCTCTTCGCCTTCTCCGTCGCCCCGACCCAGGCCGCCGACGACTCCGGCTCGGTGAGCGCAGCTGTCGCCGACGCCCTCCGGGTCGTCCGCGACTCCGGCCTGCCCTACGAGCTGACCTCGATGTTCACCACGATCGAGGGGGAGTGGGACGAGGTGATGCCGGTCATCAAGGCGGCCTGCGACGCCGTCGGCGAGCACTCGCCCCGGGTGTCGCTGGTGCTCAAGGCCGACCTGCGCCCGGGGTATACCGGTCAGCTCACCGAGAAGGTCGAGCGCGTCACCGAACGCCTCGCCGACGGCTGAGTCCCGCGTCCGGCGCTGCGCGACTGCCGACCGAGATCCTCGAGGTCAGGCGAGCAGGCCGAACTGCGAGGCCAGGAAGAGCAGCGTGAAGCCGACGAGGAAGACCAGGCCGACGTAGGACAGCACCCGCATGGTGCCGGACAGCTGGCGCTCGCTGCGGATGATCGAGAAGTTCAGCCACGCGAAGACCGGCGCGGTGAGGAAGGCGCTGACCATCGCGAAGCGCAGCATGTCGGCCAGCGACGCGCTCATCCACACGACGATCGCCAGCGCGATGAGCGAGATCCCGGTGATCCACAGATCCTTGGAGCGGCTGCTCATCTCCGGTCGCGAGCGCAGCAGCCGCACCGACTCGGCGCAGGCGCGGGCATACCCGTCAACGACCGAGATGACCGTGCCGAACATGCAGGCGAAGGCGATGAGCGCCATGAGCGGCACCGCCCACTGCCCGATGGCCGCGCCGTACATGCTCATGAGCTGCGGGATGTAGGCGCCGCCGGCCATTTGCAGCTCCTGGCCGCTGCCGTACTGCACGAAGACGCCGAGGCCGATGAAGAAGACCGCGAGCACGGTGGAGACGACGTAGCCGGTGTTGAAGTCGAAAAGCACGTCGCGCACCGCGAGCCGGCGCCCTGGGCCTTGGCCTTGACCCACAGCGAGTTCAGCGCGCTGATCTCGATCGGCGCCGGCATCCAGCCGATGACCGCGACGAGGAAGGGGAGGGTCGCGAGGGTCCAGGGGGAGGGGTCCTCGAAGCCGGGCTGCCGGACCGCTCCCTGGCCCGCCGCCATGACCACCGCGACGACGGTCGACAGGGCGAGGGTGAGCATGATGATCTTGGTGACGCCGTCGAGGGCCTTGTAGTGGCCGCCGACGAGCAGCACGAGGGTCACACCGAGCAGCACCGTCGCGAGCAGGGGCACGCCCAGGCCCCACGACGCGGGCAGCAGGTAGGCGAGGATCACGGTGCACAGCAGCGCGACGCCGGCGGTCGAGATGACCGAGGACACGGCGGCGAGCACGAAGAACACCCAGAGGTATGCCTTCCCCCGCCGGGCATACCCCTCGACCAGGCTGCGTCCGGTCTCGGCGGCGTACTGCGGTCCGAAGCGGAAGAAGGGGTACTTCAGCACGTTGGCCAGGACGATGAGCCAGACCAGCTGCCAGCCGAAGAGCGCCCCGGCCTGGGTGGAGGAGATGAGGTGGGAGGCGCCGATCGCGGCCGAGGCCGCCAGCAGCCCCGGTCCCATCGCCGCCCACCGGCTGCTCCAGGTGGACCGCGCGGAGCGCTCGTGCCCCGTCGTGGTGGAGTCCCCGTCGATCACCATGGCCCGCACGCTAGCACCGCGGCGGCTCGCTGCGGCCTTCCCGACCTGGAGCCACCTCGCGCCGGGAGTGCGGTCGGCTTGATCCAACCTTCATCGCTCTGCAGGGCGATGAAGGTTCCAGCAGGCCGACCACACTCCCGGAACGGCCGGGCTCAGCGCAGGTCGCGGTGCTGCCGGGCGCGCAGCGGCTTGACGACCGGCCGCCGGCCCCGGTGCCGCTGCACGGCCAGCTCGTAGGACTCCACGAGCGACTCGGTCGAGGCCCTCCAGGAGTGGGTCTGCGCGTCGGCCCGCGCGGCCGCGCCCATCCGGCCCTTGAGCTCGGGCTCGAGGAGCACCCGGCGGAGGCGGTCGGCATACCCTGCCGTGTCGCCGGGCTCGACGAGGAAGCCGGTCACGCCGTCCTCGATGACGAAGGGGATCCCCCCGGCCCGCGCGCCGACCACGGGCACGCCGCTGGCCATCGACTCCAGCGCGACCAGCCCGAGCGTCTCGGTGGTGGAGGGGAAGGCGAAGGCGTCGGCGCTGGCGTAGGCCGCGGCCAGCTCCTGCCCGGCGAGGTAGCCGGTGAAGACCGTCGGCGTCCCGGCGAAGAGCCGCTCCAGCTCCTCCCGCGCCGGCCCGGACCCCACGAAGGCCAGCCGCACCCCCTCGGCCGCCAGCTCGCGGATCGGCTCCAGCAGCTGGTCCAGGTCCTTCTCCCGCGACAGCCGCCCGACGTAGAGCACGAGCGGCGCCTCGGGGTGGCCCCCGGTGAGCAGGTCGCGCATCTCGCGGGTGCGCCGCGAGGGGTGGTAGGTCACCGTGTCGACCGCCTTGGGCCACAGGTCGACCTCGCGGATCCCGACCTCCCGCGCCCGGGCGACCATCTGCGCGGAGGTGCACAGGTTGACCTCGGCGAGGTTGTGCATCCCCGTGATCCAGGCCTGGCTCGGCGCGCGCAGCAGCGAGAGCCCGTTGCCGAGCCGGGTGGTGTAGGACGGCACGTCGGTGTGGAAGCTCGCGAGCAGCGGCAGGTTGCGGCGGCGGGCGGAGATGACGCCGTAGGCCGCGAGCCACACCGGGTTCACCGCGTGCACGATGTCGGGGTGGAAGGCCTGCATCTCGCGGGCGATGCGGGCGGTCGGGAGGCCGACCATGATCTCGGGGTACCACGGCTGGAAGGACACCGAGCGCACCTTCACGACGCGGTGCGGCCCGTGGTGGGTCGGCGGCTCGCCCGGGGCGAAGACCAGCGCCTCGTGCCCCAGCTCGGTCAGCTGGTCCAGGGTGCGGGTGACGCGGGTGACGACGCCGTCGACCTTGGGCAGGAAGACCTCGGTGAACAGCGCGATCCGCATGGGGTATGCCTGGGCCCGCGTCAGGCGGGATGCTCCGCGCGGTCCCCGGCGCGGTCTCCTGGGTTGCCCTCGGCTCGGCCCTCGGTGGATACGGCGGCACCCGCCCCGGCGAGCGCTGCGCGGGAGGCCGGGACGCCGGCCTCCTGGGCCGAGGTCCAGGTCGAGGTGCACGGGATCTTCTCGAGGTCGGCGCGGTCGGCATACCGCCGGGCGACGTCCTCGACCTCCATGAGCAGGCCCTCCTCGAGCAGCGTCGGCTCCAGGCCGAGGTCGAGGAAGGTCTCGTTGTGCACGTGCAGCTCGTTCTCCGCCGCCTCGTGCCGCGGGTTGGGCACCAGCTCGACCTCGGCGTCGCTGATCCGCGCCACCAGCTCGGCGAGGTCGCGCACCCGGTGGGTCTGGGTCATCTGGTTGAAGATCTTGACCCGGTCGCCGCGGGCGGGCGGGTTCTCGACCGCGATCTGCACGCAGCGCGCCATGTCGCGCAGGTGGATGAAGGCGCGGGTCTGGCCGCCGGTGCCGTGCACCGTGAGCGGGTAGCCGACCGCGGCCTGCATGAGGAAGCGGTTGAGCACGGTGCCGTAGTCGCCGTCGTAGTCGAAGCGGTTGATGAGCCGCTCGTCGCGCAGCGTCTGGTCGGTGTGCGTGCCCCAGATGATGCCCTGGTGCAGGTCGGTGATCCGCAGCGCGTCGTTCTTGGCGTAGTAGGCGAAGAGCTGCTGGTCCAGGCACTTGGTCATGTGGTAGACCGAGCCCGGGTTGGTGGGGTAGAGGATCTGCTGGTCGACCTGCGCGCCGTCGTCACCGGTGATCTGGACGTCGAGGTAGCCCTCGGGGATCGCCATACCGGCGGTGCCGTAGCCGTAGACCCCCATGGTGCCGAGGTGGACCAGGTGCGCGTCCAGCCCGGTCTCGACCAGGGCGCAGAGCAGGTTGTGGGTGGCCCCGGTGTTGTTGTCGACGGTGTAGCGCTTGTGCCGCGGCGACTTCATCGAGTAGGGCGCGGAGCGCTGCTCGGCGAAGTGCACGACCACGTCCGGGCGCTCGGTCTCGAGGAAGGAGCGCAGCCCGTCGTAGTCCTGCGCCAGGTCGATGTCGCGGAAGCGCATCTGCTGCCCCGACACCTCGTGCCACGCGGCCAGCCGCTCCTCGATGCCGGCGATGGGGGTCAACGACTGCGCCCCGAGCTCCTCGTCGATCCGGCGCCGGACGAGGTTGTCGACGATGACGACCTCGTGGCCGAGGTCGGACAGGTGCAGCGCCGCGGGCCAGCCGCAGAAGCCGTCGCCGCCGAGCACAGCGATCAACACGTGGGGAGCTCCTTGCCGTCGGGCACGCACCGGTCGGCGCGTGGGGGTCAAGGTATCAATGCCGCCCGGGTATGCCGTGTGCCGCGGCTGGCGGCGCGGTGAAAAGGGCTGGGGCGCCCGGGCCGGACCAGGCACGATGGGTGCATGGGACACGTCGACGTCGCCGCGGTGGGCTACACGCTCCCCGACGGCCGGCCGCTGCTGCGCGACATCGGCCTGCGCCTCGGCGACGGGGCACGGGTCGCCTGGTGGGACCGAACGGCAGCGGCAAGACCACGCTGCTGCGGATCGTCGCCGACGAGCTGCGCCCGCACGAGGGCTCGGTCTCGCGCAGCGGCGGGCTGGGGGTGATGCCGCAGTTCATCGGCACCATGGGGCGGGACACCGCCGCCGGGGCCGAGCCGCCCACGGTGCGCGACCTGCTCGTGTCGGTGGCGCCGGCGCGGATCCGGGACGCGGCGCGGGCGCTGGAAGCCGCCGAGCTGGCGATCATGACCGTCGACGACGAGCCGGCCCAGCTCGCCTACGCCCAGGCGCTGGCCGACTGGGCCGACGTCGGCGGCTACGAGCAGGAGACGCTCTGGGACGTGTGCACGGTGGCGGCCCTGGGCATACCGTTCGAGCAGGCGCAGTGGCGGGGCACCGACACGCTCTCGGGCGGGGAGCAGAAGCGGCTGGCGCTGGAGGCGCTGCTGCGCGGGCCGGACGAGGTGCTGCTGCTCGACGAGCCGGACAACTATCTCGACGTCCCGGCCAAGCGCTGGCTGGAGGGGCAGCTGCGGGCCAGCCCGAAGACCATCCTGCTGATCAGCCACGACCGGGAGCTGCTCGCGCAAGCCGCGACCCGGGTGGCGACGCTGGAGCCGGGCGCGGCGGGCAGCACGCTGTGGGTGCACCCGGGCAGCTTCGCGACCTGGCACCAGGCCCGCGAGGAGCGCAACGCGCGGCTGGAGGAGGCCCGGCGCCGCTGGGACGAGGAGCACGCCAAGCTGCGCGAGCTCATGCTGCGCTACAAGGCCAAGGCGGCCTACAACGCCGACATGGCCAGCCAGTACCAGGCGGCCCAGACCCGGCTGCGCCGCTTCGAGGAGGCGGGGCCGCCGGAGGCGGTCGCCCACGAGCAGCGGGTGCGGATGCGGCTGCGCGGCGGCCGGACCGCCAAGCGGGCGGTGATCTGCGAGGCCGTCGAGCTGACCGGGCTGATGCGGCCCTTCGACCTGGAGGTCTGGTACGGCGACCGGGTCGCGGTGCTCGGCTCCAACGGCTCGGGCAAGTCGCACTTCCTGCGGCTCCTCGCGGCCGGTGGCAGCGACCCCGAGCCGGAGCACCGGCCGGTCGGTGACGTGGTGCCGGCGCCGGTCGGGCATACCGGCGTGGCGCGGCTGGGCGCCCGGGTGCGGCCCGGCTGGTTCGCCCAGACGCACGACCACCCGGAGCTGCGCGGGCGGACGTTGCTGGAGATCCTGCACCGTGGCGACGAGCACCGGCGGGGTATGCCGCAGCAGGAGGCCGCGCGGGTGCTCGACCGCTACGAGCTGGCCCGGGCCGGCGAGCAGCGCTTCGACTCGCTGTCCGGCGGCCAGCAGGCGCGGGTGCAGATCCTGCTGCTGGAGCTCTCCGGCGCGACCCTGCTGCTGCTCGACGAGCCGACCGACAACCTCGACCTGCACTCGGCCGAGGCGCTGCAGGCGGGCCTGGAGGCCTTCGAGGGCACGGTGCTCGCGGTCACCCACGACCGGTGGTTCGCCGACTCCTTCGACCGCTTCGTCGTCTTCGGCGCCGACGGGCGGGTGCGGGAGACCGACGGACCGGTGTGGGAGGAGACCAGGGTCGATCGCGCCCGGTAGCGGGCATACCGGCGTCGTTCCCGGGTCTCGGCCGCACCGAGCGCCGGTATGTCACTCAGCAGCCTGCTCGAGGAGGCTCCTGAGTGACATACCGGCGCTCAGATGACGTGGGGGCTGTCAGCCCTCCTCGTCCGGCCGGGTGACCAGGGTGACGGTGACCTCGGCCCGCTCGCCCTCCCGGATGTAGGCGATCGTCGCCTCGTCGCCGGCGCCGCGCTCGCGCACCTGGCCGACCAGGGCGGTGGAGCTGGTGATGGGTTCGTCGTCGATGCCGACGATGAGGTCGCCGCTCTCGAGCCCGACCTCGGCGGCCGGCGAGTCCGGCTCGACCTGGGTCACCACGCGCCCGAGACGGTGGCGCCCTCGGTCTCGGCCGTGGCGTCGTCCAGGCCCACCCCGAGGAAGGCGTGCGTCGCGGTGCCGGTCTCGATGAGCTGGTCGGCGATGAGCTGCACCTTGCTCGACGGGATCGCGAAGCCGATGCCGATGGAGCCGCTCTGCCCGCCCATCGCCGAGCCCAGCGAGGCGATCGAGGAGTTGATGCCGACCAGCTCGCCGGCCGCGTTGACCAGGGCCCCGCCGGAGTTGCCCGGGTTGATGGCCGCCGACGTCTGGATGGCGTTGGTGAAGACCGCGGAGTTGGGGTCGGCGGGGTTCTGGCTCGAGCCCTGCGTGGTGACCGGCCGGTCCAGGGCGCTGACGATGCCGGTGGTGACCGTGCCGGACAGGCCGAGCGGGTTGCCGACAGCCATGACCGGGTCGCCGACGCCGAGCGCGGAGTCGTCGCCGACCGCGATCGGGGTGAGCTCGTCCGGCACCGAGTCCAGCTGCAGCACGGCGAGGTCGCTGGAGGGGTCGCTGCCGACGACCTCGGCGGAGTAGGAGCGACCGTCGGGCAGCGTGACCTGCACCTCCTGGGCGCCTTCCACGACGTGGGCGTTGGTGACGACGTGACCCTCGTCGTCCCAGACCACGCCTGACCCCGAGCCCTCGCCCTGGGCGCCGGCCACGGCGATGGAGACGGTGCTCGGCGTCACCGCGTCGGCCACGGAGGCCCAGTCCTGCTCGCCGGTCAGCGACACGGTCGTGCCCTCGGCGTCGCCGGAGGCCTGCTCGTCCTCCGTCTCCTGGGCGCTCTCCTGCGCCGCCTGCCCGGAGCCGTCGTCGGCGAGCTGGATGGCGGCATAGGTGCCGCCGGAGGCGAGCAGCGCCGCGAGCACGCTCGCCACCGCGATGTCGCCGATGCGTCGGCGCTCCCGGCGGGGGGCGGCCGGGGGCGCCGTGGGGGGAGCCTGGGTCGCGGAGGTCTCGACCTGGGATGCCTCGACCCGGGGGCTCTCGGCCCGGGAGCCCTCGGCGTGCGACTCCTCGGCCCGAAAATCCTCGGCCCGGGGGACCGGCGCGGTGGCATCCGGGTGGATGGGGCCGGTGGCGTCAGCCCGGGACGCGTGGTCGGCGCTCCGGTCCTGCGGGTCGTGCTGTGGCGTCGTCATGGTCCGATGACATCACGTCGACGTCAGGGGAGCCTGGGTAGAGGCTATGAGTTCCCTGGACGCCGGTCCGCGGGCAGCTCGACCCGGAAGGTCGCGCCACCCCCGGGCGTCGGGGTGTGCCGCACCGACCCCTGGTGGCGCCCGACGATCGCGGCGACGATCGCCAGCCCCAGCCCGGTGCCGCCGGAGGCCCGGCTCCGAGACTTGTCGGCCCGGTAGAACCGCTCGAAGACGCGGTCGGCCGTGCCGTCGGACAGGCCTTGCCCGTGGTCGCGCACCTCCACCACGACGCGCCCCCCGGTGCGGCCCACGGCCACCTCGACCGGGGTGCCGTCCGGGGTGTGCGCCAGCGCGTTGGCGACGAGGTTGGTCAGCACCTGCCGCAGCGCGCCGTCCTCGCCGGTCACGACTGGTGCGGCGTCCGGCTCGGTCCCGTCCAGCGGCACCAGCCGCACCGCGCGCTGCGGCGCCCGCACCCGCGCGTCCTGCACGACGTCGGACGCGAGCACCGTGAGGTCGACCCGGGTGGGGGTCATCTCCGGCTGCGAGTCCCACCGCGTCAGGGTCAGCAGGTCCTCGACGAGCCGGGTCATCCGGGTGGCCTCGTCCTCGATCCGGCGCATCGCCCCGGCGACGTCCTCGGGGTCGGTCATGGCGCCGAAGCGGTGCAGCTCGGCATACCCCTTGACCGTCGCGAGCGGGGTGCGCAGCTCGTGCGAGGCGTCCGCGACGAAGTCCCGCATCCGCTGCTCGGAGGCCTCGCGCACCGCGAACGAGTGCTCGATGCGGGCGAGCATCCCGTTGAGCGACTCCGAGAGCGAGCCGACCTCGTCCCGCGCCCCGGGCGGCGGGATGCGCCGGGTGAGGTCGCCGGCCGCGATCGCCGCCGCGGTGTCCTCCATCCGGCTCAGCGGGCGGAAGGCGCGGCGCACTGCGAACCACCCGAGCACCCCGACGACGACCATCGTGGTCAGGCCGATGACCACGGTGAGGAAGGCCAGCTGCCGGGCGGTGCTGTCGACCTCGTCCAGCGGCAGCGCGACCGCGATGGTGCCGGTGAAGACGTCCTGCCGCTCGTCGAGCGGCACCGCCAGGACCCGCCAGGTCCCCACCCCCTCGGTGCTGCCGACGGTGAACGGTGTCCCGAGCCGGTCGTCGTCGAGGTCGACCCGGCGCAGGTCCGGCGTGTCGTCCATGCCGCGGGAGGCGAGGGTGATCGTGCGCGAGGAGCGCTCGCCCGGGGTGAGCAGGATGTAGTAGGAGTTCGGCGGCAGCCACAGCTCGGCGCTGGAGCTCTGCTGGCCGGTCGCGTCCTCCAGCAGCTGGGCCGACACCCGCTCCGCGAGCGGGTCGATGTAGGTCTCCAGGTCGGCGTCCACGCGGTCCACGAGGTAGCCGCGCAGCATCGTGATCGTGACCGAGGTGGTGAGCAGGTAGGCCGCCAGGACCAGCAGGACCAGCACGGTCACCAGACGTCGGGTCAGGGATAGCCGGTGGAGCTTGGAGTAGGCGGCGCGGCGCAGGTGCTGCAGCACGGGAGGGGTGTGCCGCCTCAGCGCGGCTCGCGCAGCACGTAGCCCACGCCGCGCTTGGTGTGGATGAGCGGCTCGCCGACGACGTCGATCTTGCGCCGCAGGTAGGAGATGTAGGACTCCACGATGTTCATCTCGCCGCGGAAGTCGTAGTCCCACACGTGGTCCAGGATCTGGCTCTTGGAGAGCACCCGGCCGGGGTTGAGCATGAGGTAGCGCAACAGCTTGAACTCGGTGGGGGAGACCTCGATGACCTTGCCGGCCCGGCGCACCTCGTGGCTGTCCTCGTCGAGCTCGAGGTCGGCGACCCGCAGCGCGTGGTCGTCACCCTCCTCGGCGACCCGGGTGCGGCGCAGCACCGCGCGGATGCGCGCCACGACCTCCTCCAGGCTGAACGGCTTGGTGACGTAGTCGTCGCCGCCCACGGTCAGGCCCTTGATCTTGTCGTCCAGGGAGTCCTTGGCGGTGAGGAAGACGATCGGCAGGTCCAGGCCGCGCTCGCGCAGGGTGCGGGTCACGGTGAAGCCGTCCATGTCCGGCAGCATGATGTCGAGCACGGCGAGGTCGAAGTCGTGCTCGCCGGAGAGCTGCAGCGCGCTGCGCCCGTCGGCGGCCGCGTGCACCGCGAAGCCGGCGAAGCGCAGGCTCGTCGTCAGCAGCTCGCGGATGTTGGTCTCGTCCTCGACCACCAGCAGCGTGGCCTCCGGGTCGCTCTGACTGGCGGTCATGCCTCTACTGTGGCGAGACAGGCTGACAGTTCCCTGGGAGTATGCTGCGCGGCTCAGGCGGTCTCGGGGCTCGCGACGTCGAGATCACCGAGGTCGTCCGCGTCGACGATACGGTAGGCATACCCCTGCTCGGCGAGGAAACGCTGGCGGTGGGCGGCGAACTCCGCGTCCACCGTGTCCCGCGCGACGAGGGTGTAGAAGTGCGCGGTGCGCCCGTCGCCCTTGGGGCGCAGCACACGACCCAGCCGCTGCGCCTCTTCCTGGCGGGAGCCGAAGGTGCCGGAGACCTGGATCGCGACGCTGGCCTCGGGCAGGTCGATCGAGAAGTTCGCGACCTTGCTCACGACGAGCAGGCTGATCTCGCCCTCGCGGAACTGGCGGAAGAGCTCCTGCCGCTGCGCGACCGTCGTCTCACCGGTGATGAGCGGGGCGTCGAGGCGTCCGGCGAGCTGCTCGAGCTGGTCGAGGTACTGCCCGATGACCAGCGTGGGCTGGCCCCGGTGCGCCGCGACGAGCCGGTCGACCACCGCGTCCTTGGCCGGCGCGCACGCGGCGAAGCGGTAGCGCTCGTCCGGCTCGGCGACGGCATACGCCATCCGCATCGCCTCCGGCATGCTCACCCGGACCTCGACGCAGTCGGCGGGCGCGATGTAGCCCTGGGACTCGATGTCCTTCCACGGCGCGTCAAAGCGTTTGGGGCCGATGAGCGAGAAGACGTCGGACTCGCGCCCGTCCTCGCGGACCAGCGTCGCGGTGAGGCCGAGCCGACGCCGCGCCTGCAGGTCGGCGGTCATCCGGAAGATCGGCGCCGGGAGCAGGTGGACCTCGTCGTAGACGATGAGGCCCCAGTCGCGGGCGTCGAGCAGGTCCAGGTGCGGGTAGACGCCCTTCCGCTTGAGCGTGAGGACCTGGTAGGTCGCGATGGTGACCGGGCGGATCTCCTTGCGGGAGCCGGAGTACTCCCCGATCTCGTCCTCGGTGAGCGTCGTCCGGCGGAGCAGCTCCTCGCGCCACTGCCGGGCGCTCACCGTGTTGGTGACGAGGATGAGCGTGGTCGTGGACGACTTCGCCATGGCACCCGCGCCGACCAAGGTCTTGCCGGCGCCGCAGGGCAGGACGACGACGCCCGAGCCGCCGTCCCAGAAGCCGTCGACCGCGTGCTGCTGGTAGGGCCGCAGCGACCAGTCGGTCGTGTCCAGGCCGATCGGGTGCGCCTCGCCGTCGACGTAGCCCGCAAGGTCCTCCGCGGGCCAGCCGACCTTGAGCAGCTCCTGCTTGAGGTGGCCGCGCTCGGACGGGTGCACGAGCACGGTGTCGTCGTCGATCCGGTCGCCGACGAGTGGCTTGATCTTCTTGTGCCGCAACACTTCTGCGAGCACCGCGCGGTCGGTCGTGCGGAGGACCAGGCGGGGCTCGTCCGCGCCCTCGCCGGAGCCGACGACCTCCTTGGTCAGCGTGAGCCGGCCATAGCGGGCCATCGTCTCGGCGACGTCGACGAGCAGCGACTGCGGCACGGGGAAGCGGCTGTGCTCGATGAGGGCGTGCACCACCTGCTCGGCGTCGTGGCCCGCGGCGCGGGCGTTCCACAGGCCGAGCGGGGTGACGCGGTAGGTGTGGACGTGCTCGGGGGCGCGCTCGAGCTCGGCGAAGGGAGCGATGTCGCGTCGCGCCGCCTCGGCGCCGTCGTGGTCGACCTCGAGCAGCAGGGTCTTGTCGGACTGGACGATCAGGGGGCCGTTCATCGTGCGGATAACGGTATGCCGCCCCGCGCGCATTCCGCGACGCGCGACCACCACCCGACCGGGCGTCGCCTGTGGTTGCCGAGCCAACCATTCGCGGCGCTCGAAGGGGTACCGGCCAACCATTCGCGGCGCTCGGTGGGGAGCTGGGCAACCATTCGCGACGCTCGGTGGGGAGGGCGGGGCTAGACTGGCAGGGAACGACATACGCGCTCCGGGGTCGGTGAAACTCCGAGCCGGCGGTGACAGTCCGCGACCCGACCGCAGCCAGCGGCCGGTTGACCTGGTGGAACTCCAGGACCGACGGTGAAAGTCCGGAAGGGAGGCAGCGCGTGGGTCGGCGGCCTGGCCGTCCGCCCACCCGTCGCGGGCACGCCTCGCGACCCGTGGCGGCGTCGCCGTCGTCCCCGCAGCCTCCCCACGTCCCCGGGCACCGACCTGGAGAGGACGACGGGTGACCGGCCACCACACCCTGCACCCCGCGCCGCCGACGGCCGCGGTCGAGGCCGCGCTGAACCGCGCGGTCGAGCTGGCTCGGTGCGGGCCCCGCCACGACCGCAACCCGCGGGTCGGGTGCGTCCTGCTCGACCCCGAGGGCGTGACCGTGGGGGAGGGCTTCCACGCCGGCCACGGGACGCCGCACGCCGAGGCCGTGGCGCTCGCCGCGGCGGGTGGCTCGGCGCGTGGCACGACCGCCGTCGTCACGCTCGAGCCCTGCTCGCACCACGGCAGGACGCCGCCGTGCGCCGACGCGCTGGTCGCCGCCGGCATCACGCAGGTCGTGTATGCCGGTGCCGACCCCACGCACGCCGGTGGCGGTGCCCGGGTGCTCCGGGAGGCGGGGGTCGTCGTGCGCGAGCACCGGCACACCGGGGCCGAGCAGGTCGTGGCCGACTGGGCCCGGGCGGCGACGCTGGGGCGCCCGCACGTCACGTGGAAGGTGGCCAGCACCCTCGACGGCCGGGTCGCCGCGGCCGACGGGACCAGCCGCTGGATCACCTCGCCGGAGTCACGCGCGGAGGCGCACCGGGTGCGGACGCGGGTCGGCGCTGTCGTCGTCGGCACCGGGACCGCGCTGGCCGACGACCCCTCGCTCACCGCTCGGGACCGCGCCGGTCGGCTCCTGCCGGACCAACCGCTCCGGGTCGTCGTGGGCCACCGGGACCTGCCCGCGGGGAGCCGGCTGGGGGAGACGCGGGCGGGGGAGATGGTGCCGGGAGAGGGCAACGCCGACGGCTGGTCGTCGGGAGAAGGACCTCGCGACGACCAGGTCTCTTCCTCGAGAGAGGGGCCGGTGCTGCACCTGCGCACCCACGACCCGGCGCAGGTGCTGGCCGAGCTGCGTGGCCGCGGGGTGCACAGCGTGCTGCTCGAGGGCGGCCCGACGCTGGCCGGGGCGTTCTGGCGGGCCGGGCTGGTCGACGAGCTGCTCGTCCACCTCGCGCCGGCCCTGCTCGGTGCCGGGCCCGGTGCTGTCCCCGACCTCGGCATCGGCACCCTCACCGACGCCGCGCGCCTGGATCTCGTCGACGTCGACCGGCTCGGACCGGACCTGCAGCTGCGGCTCCGGTCGGTGCCCGGCCCGGCTACGACCCGGAACGGCTCCGCACCCACCCACAGCGCCGCCTCGGCGTCCACCGGCACCGCTGCTGTTCACGCGGCGTCGAGCGAGCACGCGCATACCCCGTCCGACCAGGAGGTCCCCTGATGTTCACCGGCATCGTCGAGGAGCTCGGCTCCCTCGTCTCCCGCACCGACGGCGCGGACGCGAGCGTCGTCGTGATCCGCGGCCCGCTCGTCACCGCCGACGCCACCCACGGCGCCTCGATCGCCGTCAACGGCGTCTGCCTGACGGTCACGCGGCGCACCGAGGACGGTTTCGTCGCCGACGTCATGGCCGAGACGCTCGCCGTCACGACCCTGGGTGGTCTGGCCGCGGGCGACCCGGTCAACCTCGAGCGCTCGCTCCCGGTCGGAGGCCGGCTCGGCGGCCACGTCGTGCAGGGCCACGTCGACGGCACCACGACGGTGGTCTCGCGCACGCCGGGGGAGCGGTGGGAGGTGGTCCGGCTGGCGCTGCCGCCGCGGTTGGCGCGCTACGTCGCGCACAAGGGTTCGGTCGCGCTCGACGGCGTCTCCCTCACCGTCTCCGCGGTCGGGCCGGACTGGTTCGAGGTCTCGCTCATCCCGACCACCCTCGGGCTGACCACGCTCGGCCGTCGCGGCGCCGGCGAGGCGCTCAACGTCGAGGTCGACGTGCTCGCGAAGTATGCCGAGCGGCTGCTCGACCCGGAGCTCGCCCGATGAGCGCCGTCGCGGCGGTCCCCCGGGCGCTCGACGCGCTGCGCTCCGGTCGCCCGGTGCTCGTGCTCGACGACGAGGACCGGGAGGACGAAGGTGACGTGGTCCTGGCCGCGCAGACGCTGACCCCGGGGTGGACCGGATGGGCGGTCCGGCACACCTCGGGCTTCCTCTGCGCGCCGATGCCCGGCGCCTGGGCCGACCGGCTGAGGCTGCCCGCGATGGTGGCCGACGCCGCCAACGAGGACGAGCTGCGCACGGCATACACCGTCACCGTGGACGCCACGACCGGGGTGACGACGGGCATCAGCGCCGCCGACCGCTGCCGCACGGCGCAGGTGCTGGCCGACGAGCGCAGCACCCACGCCGACCTGCGGCGACCCGGTCACCTCGTGCCGCTGCGCGCCCGCGACGGCGGCGTGCTCGCCCGGCGCGGCCACACCGAGGCCACCGTCGACCTGTGTCGGCTCGCCGGCCTCGCGCCTGTCGGCGTCATCGGCGAGCTGGTCGACGACGAGGGCGAGATGCTGCGCGGTCCGCAGGTGCGTGCGCTCGCGGCCGAGCACGACCTGCCGGTCCTCACCATCGCCGAGCTGGTCACCTACCGGCAGCGGCACGACCGGGTGCAGCGGGTCGCGAGCTCGACGCTGCCGACCGAGCACGGCGAGCTGGTCGTCCACGGCTACCGCGACCTCGTGACCGGCGTCGATCACCTCGCGCTCCTCGGACGCCCCGACCCGGGGCCGAGCCCGCTGGTGCGCGTGCACTCCGAGTGCCTCACCGGCGAGGCCCTGGGCTCGCGTCGCTGCGACTGCGGGCCGCAGCTGCAGGACGCGCTGGCGCGGGTCGCTGTCGAGGGCGGCGCGGTGGTCTACCTGCGCGGGCACGAAGGCCGCGGCGTCGGGCTGGTCGACAAGCTGCGGGCGTATGCCGCCCAGGACGGCGGGCTCGACACCGTCGCCGCGCAGGAGGCGCTGGGGCTGCCCGTGGATGCGCGCGACTACTCCGTCGCCGCGGCGATCCTCGAGGACCTCGGGCAGGCCGGGCGGCCGCTGCGGCTGCTCACGCACAACCCCGACAAGGTGAGCGCGCTGACCGACCTCGGCCTCGTCGTGGCGCAGACGCTGCCGTCGGGACGACCGGCACCGGCCGAGGCACAGGCATACCTGCGGACCAAGGTGGAGCGCCTCGGGCACTCCCCGCACCTGACGACCCCGACCCACGAGACGAGGAGCACAGCATGAGCAAGGCCGGAGCACCCACCCTCAGCGTCGAGGGAAGCGGGCTGCGCGTCGCCGTGGTCGCCGCGTCGTGGCACCAGGTCGTCATGGACGGTCTGATCGACGGCGCCCGGCGGGCGCTGGCCGAGATGGGGGTCGAGGACGTCCGCGAGGTGCGGGTGCCGGGCAGCTTCGAGCTGCCGGTGGCCGCGGCCCGGCTGGCCCGGGAGGGGTATGCCGCCGTCGTCGCCCTCGGTGTGGTGATCCGCGGCGGCACACCGCACTTCGACTACGTCTGTCAGGCGGCGACCTCCGGGCTGACCCAGGTGTCGGTCGAGACCGGCGTGCCCGTCGGCTTCGGCGTGCTGACCTGTGACGACGAGGCCCAGGCGCTCGACCGTGCCGGGCTGCCGGGGTCGGGCGAGGACAAGGGCCACGAGGCCGCGACCGCCGCCGTCGCGACCGCCCTGGCCCTGCGCTGAACCGACCGGGCGTCGCGTGTGGTTGCTCCGGCCGGGGATCTCACCCCTGCCGTGGCGGCATCTGAGAGGCTGACGGCATGAGCCGCACCCTGCCGATGACCGAGCCGCTGCCCGGCCAGCCCGACCGGGTGACGATCTACGAGGTCGGTCCCCGCGACGGCCTGCAGAACGAGAAGTCCGTCGTGCCGACGCACGTCAAGGCCGAGTTCGTGCGGCGGCTGCTCGCCGCCGGGCTGGACACGGTCGAGCTCACCAGCTTCGTCCCGCAGAAGTGGGTGCCCCAGCTCGGCGACGCCGAGGAGCTGCTGGACGAGCTGGGCGAGATCGGCACGGGGCGGCAGCGTCCGGTCCTCGTGCCCAACGAGCGCGGCCTGGACCGTGCCCTGCAGCGTGGCGTCACCTCGATCGCGATCTTCGGCAGCGCGACCGAGACCTTCGCCCGCAAGAACCTCAACCGGTCGGTCGAGGAGTCGCTCCAGATGTTCGCGCCCGTGGTGAAGCGCGCGCTGGACGCCGGTGCCTGGGTGCGGGCCTACGTCTCGATGTGCTTCGGCGACCCCTGGGAGGGACCGGTGCCGGTCGAGCAGGTCGTCGACGTCTGCTCCCGGCTCATGGACCTCGGTTGCGACCAGCTCTCGATCGGCGACACCATCGGCGTCGGCACCCCGGGCCACGTGCATTGGCTCCTCGACGCGCTCGACGACGCAGGCATCGGCCCGGAGCAGAGCGCGGTGCACTTCCACGACACCTACGGCCAGGCGTTGGCCAACACCATGACCGCCATCGGCCGCGGGGTCCGGGTGGTGGACGCCTCGACGGGTGGTCTGGGCGGCTGCCCGTATGCCAAGTCGGCCACCGGCAACCTCGCGACCGAGGACCTGGTGTGGGCGCTCGACGGCCTGGGCATCGAGCACGGCGCCGATCTCGACGCGCTTGTGCGGACCAGCACCTGGATGGCCGAGCAGCTCGGCCGGCCGGCTCCCTCGCGGGTCGTGCGGGCACTCGCCGGCGGCTGAGCGTTCCCGGCGGGGTGTCGGCGGCCTACGATGAGGCGATGCTGCTGGGGGAAGAGCTCATCCTGCTGCTGCTCGACGACCGCACGGGCACCTGGTTGGTCCGGCGCCCGGCCGTCCGTGCGGCGGTGCGGGTGTCGCTCGTGGTCGAGCTGCTCGCACGTCGCCGGCTGGCCCTGGACGACCACGGCGTGCTGGTGGCCGGCCTGAGCGGGACGACGGGTGGCGACCGGTTGCTGGAGCAGGTGGCCCAGCAGGTCGTGGGGCAGCGCCCGGCCGAGCTGAAGCGCCCTCGTCGCGGTGAGGTCGGGGAGCTGCTGGCGCGGCTGCGGGGCTCCGGCGCGCTCCGCCGGCGCTGGCTGAACCGCTCCCGGCACCTCCCGCGCGACGCCCACCGTGAGGCGGGCGTCCTCGCCCGGCTGCGCGAGGCGCTGGGGGTGGACCGGCGACCGGACCGGCATACCGCGCTACTCGTCGCCCTCGTCTTCGAGCTCGGCCTGCTGCCGACCCTCTTCCCCGGCGAGGACGTCCTCACGCTCGACCACCGGGCCGCCGCCATCGTCGAGACGCTGCGGACCGACCTGCACTACTTCCCGACGACACTGGGTGACGACGCCCGCGAGCGGGTCGAGGGGCGGGACGTTGCCGAGGGCATGGGCGACGTCCTCTCCGGGGTCGGGGAGGCGCTGGAGTTCCTGGACGTGGTGGTCGGCGCCGGCCGGCTCCTGAGCCTGCCGGTGCGCGCGCTGGTGCGGGTGCTCGGCGAGCTCTGAGAGGTATGCCCGTGCTCCCGCGTCCATCGGCGTCGCCGCCCGGGGTGGACCGCTCGCGGGTGTCAGGTGCCGGCGATGTCCCGCCGTCGGTAGCCGACCGCGCCCAGGGCCATGAGCGCCACCGCGGCCGCGAGCGTGCCGAGCACGGCGGCCCAGTCCATCTCCTCCACCGGCAGCTGCGGCAGCGCCGCCCACGGGGTCAGCCGCGTCAGCCACTCCGGCAGGCCGAGCGCCGTGCCCACCCAGACCATGAACAGGCTCCACCCGACGACCACCCAGGCGAGCCACCCGAACCGGGGCGCCCACCCGTGGAGCAGCACCGCGACCCCGAGCGCGACGAGACCGCCCGGTGCCAGGGCCAGCGCACCTCCCGCGGTCTGCGCGACCCAGGACGCGTCCCCGGTGGCCCGCGCCTGGTTGAGCGCGAGGACCGCCCCGGCCGCGGCGAGCAGCAGCACCGGCGCGGCAGCGGCGATGACGAGGTGGCTGGCGAGCAACCGGCCCCGGGGCAGGGCGGTCGAGAGCACCAGCTCGGCGTGCCCGCGCTCCTCCTGCTCGGGCAGCCGCCCGAAGAGCTGCACCGCGACCACCGCCATGACGACCGACACGATGCCCAGCATCGCGACGAAGAACGCCTCCGCCAGCTGCTCGGCGCCGCCGCCCATGCGCTCGAAGACGACCCGCAGCTGCGGCACCTGCTCGAGCATGTCGGCGAAGCTCGTCGACAACGAGCCCATGGCGAGAGCGAAGAGCAGCATCCCCAGGCTCCAGCCGACGACCTGACCCCGGTGCAGCCGCCAGGCCAGGGCGGCGCCGCTGCGCAGACCCGCCGGGGCAGCCGCCCGGCCCCGCCGCGCCGCCCACAGCCCGGACCCGTGGTCACGTCGCGCCTCCAGCGCCACGGCGCCGACGAGCAGCAGCAGGCCGGCCGCCGCGGGCAGCAGCAGCACCCACCAGCGCTCACCGGCATACGGCCGCACCAGTGCCATCCACTGCAGCGGCGAGCCCCACGCCAGCCGCGACACCGCGTCGTCGCTCGACCCGTCGGCCACCGCGCGCAGGGTGTATGCCGCCGCGATCGTCCACATCCCGATCGCGCGGGCGGTGCGCGCCGACGCGCTCAGCTGGGCGGCGACCGCCCCGACCCCGGCGAAGGTGGCGCCGACGAGCGCGAGACCGGCACCGAAGGCGACGGACCCGGCCACCGGCTCGCCGAGGGCCGTCATGGCCCCGGCCACGAGCACCCCGAGAGCCAGGCAGGCGCCCACGGTGACGAGTATCCCGGCGACGAGCGGGGCGTGCCGCCCGACCGCGCCGGAGCGCAGCAGCTCGGTGCGCCCGTCCTCCTCCTGGGCCCGCGTCGAGCGGATGATGCCGAGGACGGCCATGATCGCGGTCATCGCGGCGACGAAGGTGCCGACCCGCCAGACGGTGAACCCGCCCGCGGTGGTGAGGTCCACGGGCGGGCCGAGCATCGCCCGCATCGTCGGGTTGGCGGTCATCGTGGTGATGAGGAGGTCGGCGTTGTCGGGGTCGATGATCTGCTCGTAGGCGGCCGCCGTGGCCGGCACGACGACCGTGAGCGCGAGCACCCAGGCGAGATAGAACCACCGGCTGCGCCGGGCCGCGAGCCGGACCAGCTCGCCGAGGCCGGTCACGGCGCCGACTTGTCGTAGTGCCGCAGGAAGAGCTCCTCCAGCGTCGGCGGGGTGGAGGTGATGGACCGGATGCCCAGGGCGGAGAGCCGCGACATCACCGACCCCAGCTCGGTGTCGTCGACCTGGCACGTCAGGCGGTGACCCTCGATCTGCGCGTCGTGGACACCGGGCGCGTCGGCGACCCCGGCGGGCACCGGCACGGCGAGCTCGGCGACCACGGAGGTGCGCGTGAGGTGGCGCAGCTCGGCGAGCGTGCCGGACTCCACGATCTGCCCCGCGCGGATGATCGAGACCCGGTCGCAGAGGTGCTCGACCTCGGACAGGATGTGGCTGGAGAGCAGCACGGTCCGGCCCCGCTCGCGCTCGGCCTCGACGACGAGACGGAACTGCGCCTCCATGAGCGGGTCCAGCCCGCTCGTCGGCTCGTCGAGGAGGAGCAGCTCGACGTCCGAGGCGAGGGCCGCGACGAGCGCGACCTTCTGCCGGTTGCCCTTGGAGTAGGTGGTGCCCTTCTTGGTCGGGTCGAGGTCGAAGCGCTCCAGCAGGTCGGCGCGACGGCCCTGGTCCAGCCCGCCGCGCAGCCGTCCGAGCAGGTCGATGACCTCGCCACCGGTGAGCCCGGGCCACAGCGCGACGTCACCGGGCACGTAGGCCAGGCGCCGGTGCAGCGCGGGTGCGTCCGCCCACGGGTCGCCCCCGAGCAGCCGCGCAGTCCCGCTGTCGGCGCGCAGCAGCCCGAGCAGGACGCGGATGGTGGTCGACTTGCCCGAGCCGTTGGGGCCGAGGAAGCCGTGCACCTCGCCCTGCTCGACCGACATGGTGAGGCGGTCCAGCGCCGTGGTCGTGCCGAACCGTTTGGTGACCTCGACGAGCTCGATGGCGTCCACGCGACCGACGCTACTCCTCGTCACCGCCGCTTGGCCGGACGTCGCGGGGACACCTGCGCGGTCGGGAGCGGCGGTAGACCGGGGCGCAGGTCGGTCCGCCCCGGACTACGCTGCGCAGGTGACCGAGGAGACCCCGGCCGGGGCGAGCGCCAGCGACTACCTGCCGCCCACGCACATCAGGGTGCTCAGCCTCGCCCTGATCCGCCACCCGGGCACGGGCGCGCTGTTCGTGACCGAATACCTCGACCCCGCGCGTGACGAGACCCTGCACCGGCCCGCAGGCGGCGGGATCGAGTTCGGCGAGACCTCCGAGCAGGCGCTGCGGCGGGAGTTCCGCGAGGAGTTCGGCGCCGAGCTCGAGGTGGGGGAGCGGCTCGGCGTCATCGAGAACATCTTCGTCTTCAACGGCCGCCCCGGGCACGAGTACATCGTGGTCCACGACGCGACCTTCACCGGCCGCGCGATGCTCGGCGCCGGTCCGTTCCCGGTGCTCGACGCGCCCAGCGACGTCGGGGTGTGGCGCGCGGCGACCGGCGTCGACCTGCCCCGGCTCGTGCCCGACGCCCTCGCCGACCTGCTCTGAGGCAGGCCCGCGGGCCGGCCCGCGCTGGCATACTCACGCGGTATGCCGATGGGCGAGGACGGGAGCTGGCGACCGGGGACGCGCGAGGATCAGCGACGCGAGGCAGCCGCGCGCGGGGACGACTTCGTTGTCCGTCTGCTGAGGTGGTCCTCGCCGGTCTTCGCGGTGCTCTACTGGGCCGGGGTGCTGCTCGGGGTGCGGCAAGGGAGGACCTGGTTCGACGACGGGCTGATCTGGTACGTGATCTTCGCGTCAGCCTGGACGTTCATGGCCATCGCCTTCTGGTGGACGCACCTGCGCGCACGGGCTCGCCGCACCTGACGCAGGATGCGTGCTCCGTCCCGAGACACGCCCGGGCCGGACCGGCTCAGCCGCGCACATGAACGCCTGAGCCGTTCAGGCCGGGCGGGTCGGTGGCCTGAGGCCTCGCGCGGACGCTGCGGCCGGAGGTGCCGGCCCGCGCTGGCATACTCACGCGGTATGCCGGGGCCATCGCCTCCCTGTGGACGCACCTGCGCGCACGGGCCCGCCGCACCTGACGCCGCGGCAAGCCTGCTGGGCGCGAACCGCGCGGCGGCACGGCATACCGTGGGGGGCATGAAGTCTGGGATCGACCGCAGCACCATGAACACCGACGTCCGCCCGCAGGACGACCTCTTCGCCCACGTCAACGGGGGCTGGCTCGCGTCCGCGACGATCCCGGAGGACCGGTCGCGCTACGGCGCCTTCGACACGCTGCGGGAGAACGCCGAGTCCGCGGTCCGCGACCTCATCGAGCGCGCCGCCGAGCGGCAGCCCGCGCTGGACACCCCGGCCGGCAAGGTGGGCGCGCTCTACGCCAGCTTCATGGACACCGAGCAGGTGGCTCGGGTCGGGCTCGACCCCCTGGTCGAGCCGTTGCGGCAGGTCGCGCAGGTCACGGACGCGAGCGCCTTCGTCGGGCTGTCCGCCCGGCTGCAGCGCGAGGGCGTCGACGGGCTGGCGCACGTGTGGGTCACCGCGGACGCGGGGGATCCGGACAGCTACATCGCCTACCTGCACCAGGGGGGCATCGGGCTGCCCGACGAGGCCTACTACACCGCGGACGAGCACGCCGCGGTCCGCGACGCCTACCGCGCCTACCTCGCCCGCCTGCTCGACCTGGCCGCCCCGGCCCTCGCGGAGGCCGGCCTCGACGACGTGCTCGGCGACGACGCCGTGCAGCGCCTGTATGCCCTCGAGGAGCGGATCGCCGCCGCGCACTGGGACCGGGTCGCCGCGCGTGACGCGGTCAAGAGCTACACCCGGCTCACCCGCGCCGAGCTGGCCGAGCGGACGCCCGGCTGGGACTGGGACGCCTGGGCGGACGGCCTCGGTGCCCCCGCCGGTGCGCTCGACGCGGTCGTCGCCCGGCAGCCCGACGTCCTCGCCGCCGTCGGTGAGGCGCTCCAGGAGGTGCCGCTGGCCGACTGGCAGGCCTGGCTGGTCGTGCGGCTCGTCGACTCGCTCGCGCCCTACCTGACCGATGACCTCGTCGAGGCGCACTTCGACTTCCACGGCCGCACCCTGTCCGGCACGCCGGCCAACAAGGAGCGGTGGAAGCGCGGCGTCGGGCTGGTCGAGGCGCTGCTCGGCGAGGCGGCGGGCGAGCTCTACGTCGAGGCCCACTTCCCGCCGGCCGCCCGCGAGCGGATGACCGAGCTGGTCGCCCATGTCACCGAGGCCTTCCGGCAGCGCATCACCGAGCTGGAGTGGATGGGGGAGCAGACCCAGGAGCGCGCCCTGGAGAAGCTCGCGGCCTTCCGGCCCAAGATCGGCCATCCGCCCGCCTTCCGCGACTACTCGGCCTACCAGCTCGACGCCGCCGACCTCGTCGGCAACGTGCGCCGCGGCGCCGCCTTCGAGACCGACCGTGAGCTCGGCAAGATCGGTGGCCCGATCGATCCGGACGAGTGGCTGATGACCCCGCAGACGGTCAACGCCTACTACCACCCGATGCTCAACGAGATCGTCTTCCCGGCGGCGATCCTGCAGCCGCCCTTCTTCGACGTCGACGCCGACGACGCCGCCAACTACGGCGGGATCGGGGCGGTCATCGCGCACGAGATCGGGCACGGCTTCGACGACCAGGGCAGCAGGTATGCCGGTGACGGGTCGCTCACCGACTGGTGGACCGAGGCCGACCGGGAGCCTTCGACGCCCGCAGCCAGCGGCTCGTCGAGCAGTTCGGCGCCTTCTCCCCGCGCGACATCCCGGGTGGGACCGCGACGGTCAACGGCGGCCTCACCGTCGGCGAGAACATCGGTGACCTGTGCGGCCTCGAGCTGGCCCACCTCGCCTACCGCATCGCCACCGACGGACAGGCCCCGGAGGTCGACGGGTGGACCGGTGACCAGCGCTTCTTCCTCGGCTGGGGCTCGGTCTGGCGCACCGTCGCCCGGGAGGAGGAGGCCCGCCGGCTGCTGTCCGTCGACCCGCACGCCCCGGCCGACCTGCGCGCCAACACGGTGCGCAACGTCGACGCCTTCCACGAGGCCTTCGGCACCCAGGAGGGCGACGGCCTCTGGCTCGACCCGCAGGAGCGGGTCCGGATCTTCTGAGAGCGGGTATGCCCCGGGCTCAGCGGTAGAGCTGCGGCGCCACCCGCCGCAGCTCGGCGTCCAGCATCGGCGCGAGGGTGCGGACGTAGGTCGCCGTGAGGTGGCTGTGGTCGCTGTAGACGACGACGTCGCCCACGATGGGCGGGCAGGTCTCGTGGGTGCACACGCCGTCGATCAGGTCGACGAAGGAGACGTTGCCGGGCAGGTCGTCGCGACCGGTCCAGGGCGGCGCGTCGCGGTAGCCCTGCGCCCGTGGCATACCGCAGCCGCCGGTGTCCTCCGGCTGCTCGGACAGGCAGTCCGGCACCCCTTGGGGCAGGCGCGCGGTGTCGCGGAAGCCGATGACCTCGATGCCCTCCCGGTCCAGCTCGTCCCAGACGTCGACGAAGCCGCGCGAGACCTGCTCGCTGCCGGGCTGGGTGGTCGAGCCGAGGGTGAGCACGGCGTCCGGGTCGAGCTCGACGAAGGTCTCCAGCGCCGCGTCGTTCCACGCCACGCAGCTGTCCGTCGGGAGGGCGTCCGTCGCCGTCGGGTAGTCGCCGGTGTTGGCGCTCAGGTGGCACCCGGAGCGGCTGATGACGACGACGTCCCACCCCTGCTGCTCCGCGACCACCTGCAGGGCGGGCAGGTAGTGCACCATGTGCGAGCCGCCGGTGAGCACCAGCGTGGTGTCGGCGCCGGGGGCCGTGCCCTCGCAGACCAGCACCTCGGAGGCCGCCTCGGTGTCCGCGTGGTCCTGGATGCACCCCTGGTCGTAGACGTCGGCGTTGTCCCGGGGCGCGGCGGCCAGGTCCGGCACGGGGGTGGCGCCGGTGTTGCCGAAGCCGGGCTCGCCCAGGGCCGCGGCCCCGGGGTAGGCCGGATCGTCCTGCGCCGCCTGCGCGAGCGCGGCCTCGCGCTGCTGGACCAGGGTGGCGGTCCAGGCGCCGAGCGCACCGGCGCCGAGCCCGACGACCAGCGCCCCGACGAGGACCACCCACCAGGGCCGCCGCAGCGGCGGGCCGGTGAGGGGGCGCTCCACGAGGGTGTGGGTCAGGTGCGCGACGACGACCGAGGCGAGGATCACCAGGGCCCCGTCGAACGGCCCCAGCCGGTCCCGCCCGGTGACGACGAGGGTGAAGACCACGATCGGCCAGTGCCAGAGGAAGAGCGGGTAGGCGATGTCGCCGGCCCACGCCAGCCACCGGCCGGACAGCCACCGGTCGGCGCCCCACCGGGTGCCCGTCGACCCGGCAGCCATGACCAGCGCGAAGCCGCCGACCGGCCACAGCGCGGCCGGGCCGGGGAAGAGCGCGGCGCCGTCCAGCACGAGCCCGGAGGTGGCGACCAGCGCGACGCCGACCCAGCCGCAGACGACGCGCACGCCCCGTGGCAGCCGCCGCTCGAGGGCGAGCAGCGCCAGCACCCCGCCGAGCGCCGGCTCCCAGAGCCGCGCACCGGTGTGCAGGTAGGCCACCTGCTGGTCGGCCAGGTGCAACCGGGCCGCCCACGCCATCGAGGCCGTCGTGACGCCGGCGACGGTCACGAGCAGCACCGGCCACACCGACCGGCGCAGCGCCCGCGAGACCAGCACGCACCCGACCACCACGAGCGGCCACACCAGGTAGAACTGCCCCTGCACCGACATCGACCAGAAGTGCTGGACCGGGCTGGTCAGCGCCCCCGCCGCGCCGTAGCCGAGCTGGGAGTCGATGAGCTCCCAGTTCTCCCGGTAGGTGAGGCTGGCGAGCAGCTCCCGGCCCAGCTGCTCCCACCGCGTCTCGGGCAGGAGCAGCCGGCCCGCGACCCACGTGGCGGCCAGGACGAGCACCGCGCTCGGCAGGAGGCGGCGGACGATCCGGCCGAGGTAGCGCCCGACGTGGACCGCCCCGCCGGTGCGCACCGCCTCGCGCGCCAGCATCCCGGTGAAGAGGAAGCCGGAGATCGCCAGGAAGACGTCGATGCCGCCGGAGACGCGCCCGTCCCCGAAGACGTGGAAGACCACGACCAGCGCGATGGCGAGGCCGCGCAGGCCGTGCAGCTCGGGACGGTGGTGCGCCTCCAGGACCGGGTGCTCCACCTCGGGCCGTGGCCCCCTGCCCGCCCCGCCGTCCCGGCCGACGGGGTCCGCGCGCGCCGCCGTCGTCGGGGCGGTCACCGTGCCGGTGCCCCCGGTGTCGCCGCCGCTCACCGCGCCGGACGCACCTTCGTGATCCGGTGCAGCGAGAAGGTGCGCACGTTGTCGTTGTCGGCGTCTCCCAGGCTCGCGCGCACCCGGCCGGCCTCGACCGCGAGCGGCCGCACCAGGTGGGTGGCGACGCCGCCGACGTCGTCGGCATACCCGATCCACAGCGCCTGCCCGTCCACCGCGGCCTCGCGCAGCGTGGCGGCGACCACCACCGGGTCGGTGATCGTGCCCTCCTCGTCGTGGCTCGCCGCACGACCGGTGTCGCCGCGGCGCATGACCCCGACGACCTGGCGGGCCACCACCTCGTCGACGCCGTGGGTGCGCACCGCCGGGGTCGCGGCCGGGGCGGCCCGGTGCTGCCGGGCACCTGCCAGCTCCAGCCCGCCGTCGACGCCGTCGGCGACCGGGCCATACTGCTCCTCGCGCAGCAGGTCCATCACCGTGGGCGCGGGCACCGGTGAGACGAGCACCGTCGGGGCGATCCGTCGCCACTGGAGCATGCCGAGGGCGCGGTCCCGCTCGATCCGGTCCAGCAGCGCGGCGTCGTCGCAGCGCAGGTAGGCCGAGCAGGCCCCCACCCGGGCCACCCCGTGCCGCCGCGCCACGTCGCGGACGAGGTAGTCCAACGGCTGCGGCACCCCGGTGCGCGAGACGGCGGCCAGCTCCTCGAGCACCCGGTCGGCGGTCCACCCCAGGTCCAGCGCGCGACGCACGCTCTCCTCGCCGAAGCGGTGCACGGTCGCGCCGCCGCGCGACTCCACGTCGCTGACGAGCCGCATGAGCGCCCGCGCCGCGCCGTCCAGCCGGCCCGGCGCGATCGCGGTGAGGTCGGCCTGCAGCAGCACGTGGTCGACGGCCGCCGGGACCAGGGGCTCCATGAGGTCGGCGGCACCGGCGGCGTCGTCCGCCACGACCGCCCGGCCCGGTCCGCTCAGCGCCCCCCGACCGGTGACCCCGGCCCACTCCGCCTCGCGCAGCACGGTGACGAGGCTGGCAGCCGTGTCGGTGCTGGCGGCGTGCCGCGCCATCCGCAGCGGGTGCCGCCACCGCAGCAGCTCGCCCAGCGCGTCCTCCTGCGCCACGGCTCCGGCCGGCAGCGTGGCGAGGGCGCGCAGCGCGTCCTGGCGGCGCTGCCGCCCGAGGGGGTATGACGTCGCGGTCGACAGCGCGTTGACCCGGCCGCCGTCCGTGGTCCCGACGAGGTCCGCCGCGGCGGAGGAGGCCCACCAGGCGCCCGCGAGAGCGGCCCACCGGGCCCCGGCGGCGTCGTCCAGCCAGTCGTCCGCCGCCGGGGTCGGCGCCCACTGGGCAGGCTGGTCCTGGCGGCGGCTGCCGTCGTCGACGGCCAGCAGGCCGGCGGCGTGCGCGGTCTCGAGCAGCCAGGCCGTCTCCTCCGGGGAGGTCTCGAGGTGGGCCGCGAGGCGGGAGAGGTCGCGGACGGCCACGCCGCCGGAGCGCAGCACCCGCGGTGGGCGGGTGCCCCACTCCTCGACGACCTCCGTCACGAGGACGAGGAGCTCGCCGGCCCTGCCCCCGGCGGCGGCGTCGACGACGTCGGGGTCGAGAGCGGCGTGCTCCACGGCCGGTGGGCGCGGTGCCGGGTGCTGGTGCAGCCGCCCGCCGCGCAGGGCGAGCGCGACCTCCCGGGGGAGCACCACGTGGCCCTCGTCCTCACGCTCCAGCAGCCCGGCGGCGACGAGCTCGGCGGCCGCGGCCGCGACCGGCGAGGCGGTGCGTCCGGGGCGGCGATCGCCACCGCGCCGCGGGCCGGGCCCCAGATCAGCGCGTCGAGCAGGCTGCGCTGCCGCGGGTCCAGCTCCGCCAGCGCCGTGCTCAGCCGATCGGGCCCGGGGACCCGTTCGCCCACCGGCCCGAGGCCCGCCGGGACGCCGACGACCTCGCCCAGGGTCCGGGCCGGCCGCAGGCCTTCCGGCGAGCGCCACGCCAGGGCCAGCTCCCGCAGGTCCGACGTCAGGCGCGCGGCGGTGTCCTCGTCGGTCGCGAGGAGGGTGGCGAGGTCGGCCGGCTCGGCCGGGTGGGCCACGAGCAGCGCCTCCAGCGCCTGCAGGTGCGCGAGGTCCAGCCCGTCCAGCGCGCGCTGCACGCTGGTGCGGGTGGTGGCGCGCCCGGCGAGCGCGGTGACGTCGGCCGGGGCGGGTCGCGCGAGGTCCGGACGGCGCTGGAGCAGGGCGGCCAGCTCGTCGTCGGTGCGGTCCCGGAGGTCGTCGGCGAGGGAGCGGGCGGGCCGGTCAGTCAAAGAGCGCCTCGTAGACGAGCTGGAAGCGGCCGAATCGCTCGCTGTAGTAGGGCCGGCGGGCGTAGTCCGGGGCCAGGGTCTCGCCGCGCTCCGGCCGGGCCCGGCGCACGTCCGGGGCCAGGCTCTCCAGCGCGAGCAGGGCGGTGCCGTGCAGCGTCGAGCGCTTCATCTTCACCGGCGTCACCGGCGTCCGCATCGCGTCGGCCATGATCTGCATGAGCTCGGGCCGGTCCGCGGCGACGCCGCCGCCGGCGTAGAGCTTCTCCGGCTGCGGCGCGACCTCGCGCAGCTGCTTGGCGATGCGGGCGTAGGACAGCGCGATCCCCTCGACGACACCCCGGTAGACCTCGGCGGGCGCCGAGGCCGCGGTGACGCCCACCATGACCGCCCGTGCCTCCGAGGCCCAGCCGGTGCTCCGCTCGCCGGTGAAGAACGGCAGCACCAGCGGCGTCGTCTCGTGCGGCTCGGCACGCAGCGCCTCGGAGAGCGCCTCCGGGCCGACGTCGTCGACGGCCAGGGTGACGTCCGCCCAGGCGAGGGCACGACCCACGTCGTTGAGCGCGCCGCCGATGAGCGACCGGTCGTGCGACACGCGGTAGCACCACAGCCCCGGCGGGAGGGTCTCGGGCATCTCCCGCACCAGGACGCGGATCGCTCCGGAGGTGGCGCACGAGGCGCCGATCGCGGTCTCGTCGTGCGCACCGAGGCCGACGTTGGCGGCCAGGCCGTCGGTGATGGGGGCATACCACCGCGCCTGCGCCAGGGCCGGCCACTCCTGCGCGATCCGCTCGGCGTGCTCCGGCGCGACCGCCACCGGCTCGTCCAGGTGGTGGATCGGCGGGAGCTGGTCGGCGTCGATGCCGCTGATCTCGACGAGCTCGGGATACCACTGCGCCGTGTGCCGGTCGACCAGACCGGTCCAGGAGGCGGTGGAGGTGCCGGTCGCGAGGGTCCCGGTGAGGTGGAGCATGACGTAGTCGCCGAGGGACAGGACGGTGGCCGCCTGCTTCATCACCTCGGGGCGCTCGGCCTGCAGCCAGCGCAGTCGGGCAGGCCAATAGCTGGAGTGCACCCGGGTGCCGGTGCGCTGCTGCAGGTTCTCCTCCGAGAGCTCCTCGCGCAGCTCGACGACCTGCGCCGCGCACCGCCCGTCGGCATACGTGAAGCAGGGGGTCAGGGCTGCCCCGTCGGCGTCCACGACGACCAGGGAGGAAGCGAAGGTGTCGAGCGCGACCCCGGCGACCTGCTCGTCCTTGAGGGCGGCCAGCAGGTCCTCGATGATCCCGCGGACCTCCTGGACGACCTGGTCGGGATCGATCTCGGAGGTGCCGTCGGCGGCCACGGTGAAGGAGTGCGCGACCTTGGCCCGTTTGCCCACCGGGCGGCCCTGCGCGTCGTAGATCATCCCCCGGCTGGCGGTGGAGCCCACGTCGACCGCGAGGACCAGGGGCAGCTCGGCGTCCTTGCGCTCGATGTCGAAGTTCGAGGCCATGAGTGCCAACTCTAGGCCGGATCGGGGCGATCCGAGGCATCGGCGAGGACGCAGCGAGGTCCGTGGGAGCATCGGGGCGTGCACCCCTCGACCGCCCTGGCCACCGTCCTCGTCGACGAGCTGGTCCGCGGCGGGGTGCGGGAGGCGGTCCTGGCGCCCGGTTCCCGGTCCGCGCCGCTGGCCTACGCGCTCGCCGAGGCCGACCGGGCCGGCCGGCTGCGGCTGCACGTGCGGGTCGACGAGCGCAGCGCCGGCTTCCTGGCGCTGGGCCTGGCCCGGGGGAGCGGGCGGCCGGTCCCGGTCGTCACGACCTCGGGGACCGCGGTCGCCAACCTCCACCCGGCCGTCCTCGAGGCGCACCACAGCGGCATACCGCTCGTCGTGCTCTCCGCCGACCGCCCCGCCGAGCTGCGCGGCACCGGCGCCAACCAGACGACCGTCCAGCCGGGGATCTTCGCGGGTGCCGTGTCGTGGGAGGCGGACCTGCCCGCGCCGGAGAGCATCGGCGCGACCGCGGCGGCGCACTGGCGGACGACGGTGTGCCGCGCGCTGGCCGCCGCCCGGGGGCACGGGACCGGAGCTGAGGGCGGTGGCGCTCACGGTGGACCGGTGCACCTCGACGTGGCCTTCCGCGACCCGCTCGCCCCGGACCTCCAGAGCACGGGGGAGGCGCCGCCGGGCAGGCCGGACGGGTCGCCGTGGACCGTGGTGGCCGCACCGCCGCCGGCGGCGGCCGACCCGGTCGCGGGCAGGGAGCGCACCGTGGTGCTGCTCGGCGACCTGCCCGACCCGGAGCAGACCCGGGCCGCGCTGCGCTGGGCGGCCACCGCCGGGTGGCCGGTGCTGGCCGAGCCGTTCGGGGTGCTGCCCACCGGGCCCGGTGTCGTGCCGCACGGGGTGCTCGTGGCCGACCGGGTCGCCCGCGGCGAGCTGGCGGAGCTGCGGCCCGACCGGGTGCTCACCGTGGGGCGGCTGACGCTCTTCCGCGAGCTCGGCGCCCTCGGGCGGCTGCCGGGGGTCGAGGTGGAGCAGGTGTCGGCCCGGGCGACGTGGACCGATCCCTCGCACGTCGTGAGCCGGGTGCACGGCCCGGGCGTGCTGGCCGTGCCGCCGAAGCCCGCGCCGGGTGCTCGTGCGTGGGTGGACGCCTGGGTGGGCGCCGGGAGGGCGCTCGGGCCCCGGGTGTCCGACGCGGTGGCAGGGGGAGACCTCACCGGTCCGGGCGTCGCGGCCGCCGTCGTCGCCTCGCTCGCGGCGGGTGACCTGCTCGTGCTCGGCTCGTCCAACCCGCCGCGCGACCTCGCGCTGGTGCTCGACGGCGGGCAGCCGCCGGTGCAGGTGGTCGCCAACCGCGGGCTCGCGGGGATCGACGGCACCGTGTCGACGGCCGTCGGCGCCGCGCTGGCCACCGGCGCGCGGACGACCGCGCTGCTGGGCGACCTCACCTTCCTGCACGACGCGGGCGGGCTGCTCGTCGGGCCGGGGGAGCCGCGCCCCGACCTCACCCTGGTCGTCGTCAACGACGACGGCGGCGGCATCTTCTCGACGCTGGAGTACGGCGAGCCCGGGCGCAGCGACACCCCGGAGCGGGCCGCTGTCACCGAGCGGGTCTTCGGCACCCCGCACGGCACCGACCTGGCCGCGCTGTGCGCGGCGCACCACGTGCACCACCTCCGCGCCGCCTCCCTCGACGACCTCCGGGCGGCGCTCGCGGAGCCGGCGCGGGGCATACAGGTGGTCGAGGTCCCGGTCGACCGGGCCGGCCACCGCCGGCTGCGGGACGCGCTGCGTTGACCCCTGTGCGCGCACGGTGCGTCAGGCGCTGAGCGCGCCGCCGAGCCGCTGCTGGGCGTGCCGGCCGCGGCGGCCGATCGCGACCATGCCCGTCGCAGCCCCGAGCCCGAGGTGCGCGCCGCCGGCGTAGACGGTCTCGACGCCGCCGCGCGGCACGGCGAAGGTCTCGTGCCAGATGCCGACCGCTCCCGGGTGGCGCCGCGCCGCGGAGTTGAAGGCGCGCCAGGCCGGCAGGTGCTCGCGGGTCGAGTCGGTGGCGTAGGCGTAGAGCTGCTCGGTCGAGCGCCAGTACTGCACCACCCACGGGCCCTTCCCACCGACGAGCAGCTCGTGCCCGAGGAAGCCCAGGTCGTCCGCCTCCCCGCGCTCGGCCCGGGCACGGTTGTCGTGCAGCTCGCGCAGCATGCGCGGCATCGCCCGGAAGACCGGGAGCCAGAGGTCGGGCCGGTGCTTGGCCCGGATCGTCATGCCGATGTTGAAGACGACGAGGGCGTCCTCGTGCGCGTGGGTGGTGCTGGTGCTCATCCGTGGTCCCCTGCCGTAGTCTTGGATAGTTCCACTCACCAATATAGATAGTTTGACTATCCAGAGCAAGCGAGGAGCACCGTGCGGATCTCCGAGGTGGCAGCGGCGACCGGCGTGAGCGTGCCGACGCTGAAGTTCTACCTGCGCGAGGGGGTGCTGCACGCGGGCGTCTCCCGGTCCCGGACGCAGGCCGACTACGACGACTCGCACGTCGACCGGGTGCGGCTGGTGCGTGCCCTGGTGGAGGTCGGTGGCCTGGACCTCGCCACCGTCGGCAGGGTGCTCGAGGTCATCGACCGTCCCGACGTCGCGCGGCTGGGTGTGCTCGCGGCCGCCCAGCAGGCGCTGCTCGGCGGAGGTCCGGCGCTGGGCGACGACGAGGGCCCCGGGCAGGTCGAGCCAGGGCGGGCCCGGCGCTGGTTGGAGCGGCGGGGCTGGCGGGTGTCGGGGGAGGACCCCGCCGTCGCCCCGCTGGAGCGCGCCTGGCGGGCCTGCGAGGACGCCGGGATCGGACTGGACGAGGAGCGCATGGACGCCTATGCGGACGCGGTCGAGGGGGTGGCCAGGGTCGACGTCGCCTCCGTCCCCGACGAGCCGCAGGCGGCCGTCCGGCAGGTCGTCGTCGGCACGGTGCTCGTCGACGCCGTGCTCTCGGCGCTGCGGCTGCTCGCGCAGCAGCACACGGCGGTCGTCACCGACCGCTCGCGGTAGCAGGCCGGGTCAGAAGCCGATCGCCGGCACCGGCTCGCGGTCGGCCCGCAGGGCGCGCGACAGCCTGCGCAGCGCGCCCGGCGTCCGCTCGGTGACCCCGAGGGTGGCCGCCTGGGAGAGCAGCGTCCGCCCGCCGAGGTATGCCGCGCCCAGCGCCGCCACCGGCGTCTCGCGTCCGGGTCGGCGTCGCTCGCGCTCACCTCGGCCCGCCCGTCAGCCTCGATCCGCAGCCGCCACCGCCCGGCGTTCCACGGGCAGACGTCGTCGGTCACCTCGAGCACGAGGTCCAGCGGCGAGCCGTCGGCGTAGCCACGCTCGGTCAGCGCGCGGGGCAGGTCGACCAGCCGGATCCACAGCGCGTCGAAGAGCTGCACGTCAGCGCCGCGCGGCCCGCCCGTCCACCACGCGACCGGGTCGTCGGTCGGCCGGGACCAGAAGGTCGTCCTCGCCGTGAGGTCGAGGTCCACCAGGCGTCGGGCCAGCGCGAGCAGGGTGGCGTCGTCGGTGGCACCCAGCTCGCCCACGGCGACCTCGCCCGCCGGCTTGCCGTCCTCCCACTTGCTCTCCCGGCGGAAGACGGCATACCCGCTGACCTGTCCGTCCCGCCGCGCGACGAGCAGCCGCTGGGGCTCCTTGCTGCCCCGCGCCTGCGGGTGGTCGCGGAAGGCGAACCATCGCTGCGCCAGGGCCTCGGGCCGGGTGACCGCGCCGAGCGTGACGCCGGCGCAGGCGAGGTGCGCCTCGTGCAGCACGGCGAGCGCGGCCTCGGAGTCCACGGTCACGACGTGGGTCGACACCCCGTCCGCCTCGGCCGCGAGCGGGGCCGGCGCCCTCAGCTCGGTGCCACGCCCCAGCGTCAGCTTGGCCTCGACCGAGGCGCAGCCGTAGCCGAAGCGGCCGTAGATCGCGGTCTCCGACGCGTGCAGCCCCGCGATCGCGCACTCGCCGCGCTCGTGGACCCGGTGCAGGTGGTCGGTCATCATCGCCCGCAGCACGCCGCGGCGGCGGGCGTCGGGGTGCACGCTGACGAAGGTCAGACCGTCCATCGGGACCCTGGTCAGGGCGTCGCCCGGTCCGGGGGCGGTGAGCCCCATGTCGAAGGCGCTGTAGAACGCCATGAGCGGCGCGGCCCCGCCCTCGTCGCCCTCGCCGGGCAACGGTCCACCGGTCCGCACCACGCCGCGCGCGTGGCTGAGGTCCACCTCGTCGTCGAGGTCCTCCAGCGTCTTGCCGGGGGTGACGCTGAACCACACCGTCTCGACCAGGTCCCGCACGCGGGCCAGGTCGTCGGTGGTCAGGTCGGTGAAGGTGAAGGCGGCATCGGTCTCGGGTGGCACGGGGTCAGTCTGGACCATCTACGCTGGTCCGTCAGGGGATTTTCGTGGGACTGAGGAGGAGGACCGCGTGGAGCGGGACGTGCGCGGGTCGGTGCTCGCGGTGCTCGTGGTCTTCGCGAGCTCGGGGTATGTCATGGGCCAGGCCCTCTCCCGGGTCCCCGCCGTGCGCGACCACCTCGGTGCCGACAAGGCACAGCTGGGTCTGGTGCTCATGGGGATGGGCCTGGGCTCGTTGCTCGCGATGCCCTTCACCGGCCGGGCGGTGGACCGCTTCGGGTCCCGCCGGGTGGTGCTCGTCACCGTGCTGCTCGGGTGCCTGGGGTGGGGGTTGGTGGCGCTCGCGCCCTCGGTGCCGGTGCTGCTCGGCATCCTTGTGCTCACCGGCATGAACATCGGCGTCTGGGACGTCGCCATGAACATCCAGGGCACCCATGTCGAGCAGTCGCGCCACCGCTCGCTCATGCCCTACTTCCACGCCGCCTTCTCCGGGGGTGCGGTGCTCGGCGCCGGGTCGGGCGCGCTCGCGGCGTGGTGGGGGATCGGGCTCGGCCAGCTGCCGGTGCTCGCCGCGGTGGCGGCGGTCGCCGGGGTCTGGGGGGCGAGCCGCTTCGTGCCCGAGGCGCCGGAGGTGCTGGATCCGGAGCCGGTGCCCGACGGCGCCGCAGCGTCCGGGGCTGCCCCCGAGCCGGCACGGCGCGGGCTGACCGCGACCGAGGTGCTCATCGGGCTCATCTGCCTCGCCGGTGCCCTGGCCGAGGGGTCGGCCAACGACTGGCTGGCGCTGCTGCTCGTGGACGTGCACGGGGCGCCCGCCGCCTTCGGTGCGCTGACCCTCACCGCCTTCAACCTGACGATGACGATCGGGCGGCTCGCCGGCGGGCCGGCCATCGACCGCTTCGGGCGCGCCACCGTGGTGCGCACCGGGGCGGTGCTGGCGGCCGCGGCCATCCTGCTCGTCACCCTGACCTCCTCGCTCACGCTGGCGCTGGTCGGCGGGCTGATGTGGGGGCTCGGCGTGGCCACGATCTTCCCGGCCGCGATCTCCGCCGCCGGCGAGGTGCCCGGGCGGGGCAACCGGGCCATCACGTCGGTGTCGACCATCGCCTACGGCGCCTTCCTCTTCGGCGCCCCGACGATCGGCGTGCTCGCCGAGGCCATCGGCCTGGACCGCGCGCTCTTCCTCGTCGTGGGCTTCCTCGGGCTGCTCCTCGTGCTGTCCCCGGTGATGCGGGAGAAAACGGCTGGCCGTCCCGGGCGCGCGCCCGCCACCCTGGGCTGATGCTCACCCTGCGCCCGCCCACCGCGGCCGACGAGACCGCGCTGCGCCGCATGCACGAGCAGCTCGCCGTCGAGGGCTTCGACCTGCTGCTCGCCGAGGGGAGCTGGGAGGAGATCCTGGCGCAGGTGCGGCGCGAGGCCGACGGGTCCGACCTGCCCCCGGGCCGGGTGCGCGCGGACTTCCTCGTGGCCGAGGCCGAGGGCATACCGGTGGGTCGGGTGTCGATCCGGCACGAGCTCACGCCCTTCCTGCGCGAGGTCGGCGGCCACGTGGGGTATGCCGTCGCCCCGCCCTTCCGCCGCCGCGGTCACGCCACCGAGATCCTGCGCCAGTCGGTCGAGCGGCTGCGCGGCCTCGGCGTGGGGGACGTGCTGGTGACCTGCGACGACGACAACGTCGGCTCCGCGCGAGCCATCGAGCGCTGCGGCGGAGTCCTCGCGGACCTGCGCACCCCGCCCGGCGGCGGCATACCCAGCGCCGCTACTGGATCCCGGCCCCGGTGGTGCCGCTCAGGCGTCGGTGAGGCCCAGGGCGTGCCGCATCGCGGTGAGCTTGACCTCGGTCTCGGCCAGCTCGGCGGCCGGGTCGGAGGCCGCGACGATCCCGCCGCCGGCGAAGATGCGCATCGAGTGCCGGTCGTCGGCCAGCTCGCCGCAGCGCAGCGCGATGCCCCAGTCGCCGTCGCCGGAGCCGTCCATCCAGCCGACCGGGCCGGCATACCGGCCGCGGTCCATGCCCTCCAGCTCGCCGATCACCCGCGCCGCCGCCTCGGTGGGGGTGCCGCAGACCGCCGCCGAGGGGTGCAGCGCCGCGGCCAGCCGCAGCGAGGTGGCCTCGCTGTGCATGGTGCCGATGAGGTCGCTGGCGAGGTGGTAGACGTCCGGCAGCTCCAGCACGTAGGGCGCCTCCGGGACGACGAGGTCGCTGCAGTGGGGCGCCAGGGCCTCGGCCACCGACCGCACGGCGTAGTCGTGCTCGTCCAGGTCCTTGGTGCTGCTGACGAGCCGCAGCCGAGGGTCGACCGGGTGCGCGGGGTCGCCGGTGCCGGGCACGTCGGTGTCGGGAGCGGGGATGCCGTTGGGCCGTCGGATCGTGCCGGCCAGGACCCGCGAGCGGACCTTGCCGCCCTGCAGCCGGACCAGCATCTCCGGGGTGGCCCCCACCAGCCCCGAGACGGCGAAAGTCCAGGTGGCGGCATACCGCTTCTCCAGCCGCTCGAGCACCGGGGCGACCCGCACCACCCGACCCTCGCGGTGCCGCACCGTCACGTCCCGGGCCAGCACCACCTTGTCGACCTCACCCAGGTCGATCCGGCGCACCGCGGCCGCCACGACGCCCGGCCAGTCCTCGGCGCCCACGGAGCCGTCGGACTCGACCAGCGGGTCGGCCACCTCGATGTCCTCATTGACGCGCCCCAGCAGCTCCGCGGGGTGCTCGACCGGCCACGGCTCGTCCTCGGCGACCACCTGGGTGACCCAGGCCAGGCCGTCCCGGCGCCCGATGACGACCCGGGGGATCGTGAGGACGCTCTCGTCCCGGGAGTCGGCGGCGAAGGTGAAGGAGCCGAAGGTCACGAGACCGGTGCCCGGCAGCCGGACCTCGTCCTCGACCTCGGCCGCGGCGCGCACCTGCGTCCACCACGTCTCGGCCTCGCGGAACCGGTCCGGGCCGGTGGCGCTCACCCCGGCCACCCGGCCCCACCCGACCAGGCCGTCGCCCTCGCGCAGCCACGCCGCGACCTCGCGCGGGTCGACCTCGTCGGGCACCCGGGTCAGCAGGTCGCCCGGGGCGTCGACCGCGAGGGTGCGGGCGCGCAGGCGGGGCAGGGTGCGGGTCACAGCCACAGCCGACCACTGTAAGACGTGATGGGAGGATGGCCCGCATGAGCCCGACGCGCGCCGACCTCGACAAGCAGCCGCACGAGGTGGCCCGGATGTTCGACGGCGTGGCCCGGCGCTACGACGTCACCAACACCGTGCTGAGCGGAGGCATGGACCACCTGTGGCGGCACGCGGTCGTCAAGGCGGTCGACGCGGCGCCGGGGGACCGGGTCCTCGACATCGCCGCTGGCACCGGCACCTCCAGCGAGCCGTATGCCGACCGCGGTGTCCAGGTGGTCCCCGCGGACTTCTCCCTCGGCATGCTCACCGAGGGCTACCGCCGGCGGCCGGACCTGCCGTTCACGGCGGCGGACGCGATGCGGCTGCCCTTCGCCGACGACTCCTTCGACGTGGTGACGATGAGCTTCGGGCTGCGCAACGTCGCGGACGTCGAGGCGGCCCTGCGCGAGTTCCTCCGGGTGGTCCGCCCGGGCGGCCGGCTCGTGGTCTGCGAGTTCAGCCGGCCGGTCGTGCCGGTCTTCTCCACCGTCTACAACAACTACCTCATGCGGGCCCTGCCCCGCGTGGCCCGCCGCGTCAGCTCCAACCCGGAGAGCTACGTCTACCTCGCCGAGTCGATCCGCGCCTGGCCCGACCAGCGCGCGCTGGCGCAGCAGGTCCGCGCGGCCGGGTGGGAGCAGGTGCGGTGGCGCAACCTCAGCGCCGGTGTCGTCGCGCTGCACCACGCGGTCGCCCCCGTCGACTGATCGCCCATTAGCCCGCGTCGTCCTGACGTATTTGGTCTGAGGCGTCCCTGCGCCGATCCGGCGGCCGGCAGGAGCCTAGACTTCCCAGAGTTCGTGAACGTTGTCACAAGCGAGGCGCCAACAGTGAGTGAGCAGGTCGAGACAGCCGACGTCATCGTCGTCGGCGCCGGGCCGGGAGGCTCGAGCACCGCCGCCTACCTCGCGTCCCACGGCCTCGACGTCCTGCTGCTGGAGAAGTCCACCTTCCCGCGCGACAAGATCTGCGGCGACGGGCTCACCCCGCGCGCCGTCCGCGAGCTGATCCACCTCGGCGTCCCCATCGACGAGGCCGACGGCTGGCACCGCACCCGGGGTCTGCGGATCATCGGCGGCGGGATGCGCCTGGAGCTCGACTGGCCCGGCAACGCGACCTTCCCGCCCTTCGGGCTGGTGCGGACCCGGCAGGACCTGGACGAGACCCTGGCCCGCCACGCCGCGGCGCGCGGGGCGCGGCTCCTCGAGGGCATCAACGTCCAGACGCCGGTCCTCGACGGGCGCGGTCACATCTGCGGCGTGCAGGCCAAGGTCATGGGTCCGGACGGGCGGGCCACGGGGGAGCGCCGTGAGTTCCGGGCCCAGGTCGTCGTGGCCGCCGACGGCAACTCCAGCCGGCTCTCGCTCGGGATGGACCGTCCCAAGCGCGACGACCGGCCGATGGGGGTCGCGGTGCGGGCCTACTACGAGACCCCGCGGCACGACGACGCCTACCTCGAGTCCTGGCTGGAGCTGTGGACGAAGGACGCGCGCGGGGAGCGGGACGAGCTCATGCCCGGCTACGGCTGGATCTTCCCGCTGGGCGACGGCACCGCCAACGTCGGCCTCGGGATCCTCGACACCTCGGAGGCCTTCGGCACCTTCGACTACCGCGACGTCATGCGGCGGTGGGTGGAGACGATGCCGGAGGGCTGGGGTTTCTCCGAGGAGACCCGCCAGGCCCCGATCCGGGGTGCCGCGCTGCCGATGTGCTTCAACCGGCAGCCGCTCTACGACCGGGGGCTGCTGCTCGTCGGTGACGCCGGCGGCATGGTCAACCCGTTCAACGGCGAGGGGATCGCCGAGGCGATGGAGGCCGGACGGCACGCCGCCGAGGTCATCAGCGCGGCGCTGGCGCGGGCCACGCCGGGGGAGCGGGAGGCCGTGCTCCACAGCTACACCGCGGCCATGAAGGACGCCCTCGGCGGCTACTACACCCTCGGCCGCGGCTTCGCCACGCTCATCGGCAAGCCCGAGATCATGCGGCTCGCGGTGAAGTACGGCCTGCCGCGCCGCTCGCTCATGCGGTTGCTGCTCAAGATCATGGCCAACCTGCCGCAGGAGCGCGGCGGCGGGCTCGACGACCGCGTCATCAACGCCCTGAGCAGGATGACTCCGGCGGCATGAGACGCTGTGTTGACCTTAGGATAAGTATGCGCGCGACCCCGGTGAGCCCAGCGCTGGGCCTGTCCCGAAAGGAGTGCTGAGGCAAGACATGGACTACCACCTATCTGCCCATCATCTTCTTCCTCTTCTTCGGCCTGCTCTTCGCCTTCGGGTCGGTCTTCGGCGGGGGGCTGCTGGGCCGGGTGACCTACAACCGCGCCAAGGCCGAGGCCTACGAGTGCGGGATCCAGCCGACGCCGCAGGCGCACGAGGGCGGGCGCGTGCCGGTCAAGTACTACCTCACGGCGATGCTCTTCATCGTCTTCGACGTCGAGGTGCTCTTCCTCTACCCCTTCGCCGTGGCCTTCGACCAGGTCGGGCTGTTCTCCGTGCTGGCGATGCTGCTCTTCCTCGTCGTCGTCTCGGTGCCCTTCGTCTACGAGTGGAGCAGGGGCGGGCTGGAATGGGACTGAACGTGCACAACTCCGAGAGTGTGGTGAGCTGACGATGGGTCTCGAGGACAAGATCCCCGGTGGGATCATGCTGACGACGGTCGAAGGACTGGCCGGCCAGCTGCGGCAGTACTCCGTGTGGCCGGCGACCTTCGGGCTGGCCTGCTGCGCCATCGAGATGATGGCCGTCGGCACCCCCGACTACGACATCGCCCGGTTCGGGATGGAGCGCTTCGCGGCGACCCCGCGCCAGGCTGACCTGATGATCGTCGCCGGGCGCGTGTCGCAGAAGATGGCGCCGGTCGTGCGCCAGGTCTACGACCAGATGCCCAACCCCAAGTGGGTCATCTCGATGGGCGTCTGCGCCAGCTCGGGCGGCATGTTCAACAACTACGCGATCGTGCAGGGCGTGGACCACATCGTGCCGGTCGACGTCTACCTCCCCGGGTGTCCGCCCCGGCCCGAGATGCTGCTCAACGCCATCCTGGAGCTGCAGAAGCAGATCCGTGAGTTCAAGTTCTCCGTCGACCGCGAGGCCGCGGCCCGCGCGGCCGAGGCGGCTGCCATGAAGGCGATGCCGACCTCCGAGATGAAGGGGCTGCTCGCGTGAGCGCGGACGACACCACGCGTGACGACAGCGCCGGCGACAAGGTCGAGACCGGCCCGGAGACCCCGAACCGCGAGCCGGCGACGCAGGAGACCACCCTCGACGAGGAGCACGCCCCCTCGCGGACCGAGGGCCAGAAGGTCGACACCGGGACCGCCCAGGAGACCGCGGGCGGCTCGGTGCCGGCGGCGCAGAGCGCCGGCGAGCCGGTCACGATGGCCCGCAAGCAGGGGATGTTCGGCGGGTCGATGGGCAGCGACACCTCGGGCTACGGCGGGCTGGACGCGCCCGTGCTCTTCCCCGGCGCCGCGGAGCGGCCCTACGGCTCCTACTTCGACGAGGTCGTGGACGCCCTGCAGGCGGCCGCCCCGCAGGTTGTCGCCGCCGGGCTGGAGCGCGTGGTCGTCGACCGCGGGGAGCTGACGCTGCACGTGCACCGTGACCACCTGCAGGCGCTCGTCCGCCCGCTGCGGGACGACCCGCGGCTGCGCTTCGAGATCTGCACCGGGGTCTCCGGGGTGCACTGGCCCGAGCAGACCGGCGCGGAGCTGCACGCGGTATACCACTTCCAGTCGATCACCCACGGCGTGCGCCGGGTGCGCATCGAGGTCACCTGTCCGGACGACGACCCGCGAATCCCGTCGATCGTCGGCATCTACCCGGCCAACGACTGGCACGAGCGCGAGACCTGGGACATGTTCGGCATCGTCTTCGAGGGGCACCCGGGGCTGACCCGCATCCTCATGCCGGACGACTGGCCCGGGCACCCGCAGCGCAAGGACTACCCGCTCGGCGGCATCCCGGTCGAGTACAAGGGGGCCACCATCCCGGCTCCCGACCAGCGGAGGAGCTACACCTGATGGCGACCACGCACGACCAGACCAAGGCAGACCAGGGCGCCGACTACCTCGGCGGCACCCCGACGGACCTGTATGCCGAGGGCGGACCGACCTCGGACTCCGTCGACGGCGGCGCCGTCTACACCGCCGGTGGCGGCGACTGGGACGACATCGCCAAGGACGTCGCGACCCTCGGCGCGGAGCGCATCGTGGTCAACATGGGGCCGCAGCACCCCTCCACGCACGGCGTGCTCCGGCTCATCCTGGAGCTCGACGGCGAGACCGTGCGGGAGGCCCGTGCGGGGATCGGCTACCTCCACACCGGCATCGAGAAGAACATGGAGTTCCGCACCTGGGTGCAGGGGACCACGTTCTGCACCCGGATGGACTACCTCACGCCGATCTTCAACGAGACCGCCTACTGCCTCTCGGTCGAGAAGCTGCTCGGCATCACCGACCAGATCCCGCAGCGCGCCAGCGACATCCGCGTCCTCATGATGGAGCTCAACCGCATCGGCTCCCACCTCATCGCGCTGGCGACCGGTGGCATGGAGCTGGGTGCCACCACGGTCATGACGACCGGGTTCCGGGAGCGGGAGCGGCTGCTGCGCTTCTTCGAGGCCGTGTCGGGGCTGCGCATGAACAACGCCTACGTCCGGCCCGGCGGCGTCGCCCAGGACGTCCTGCCCGAGCACCTGGACCAGTTCGAGGCCGAGCTGCCCGCGCTGCGGCGCGGGATCGGCGAGCTGGAGAAGCTGCTGCTGGAGAGCCCGGTCCTCAAGGGCCGCACCGTCGACGTGGGCTACCTCTCCCTCGCCAGCTGCATGGCGCTGGGCATCACCGGACCGATCCTGCGCTCGACCGGCCTGCCGCACGACCTGCGCAAGGACGAGCCCTACTGCGGCTACGAGACCTACGACTTCGACGTCATCACCCGCCGCGACATGGACGCCTACAGCCGCATCTGCATCCGGCTGGACGAGATCTGGCAGTCGCTGCGGATCGCCGAGCAGGCCATCGCCCGGCTGCGCGCGAGCCAGGGCGAGCCGGTCATGGTGGCCGACAAGAAGATCGCCTGGCCGGCGCAGCTGTCGGTCGGCGCGGACGGGCAGGGCAACAGCCTGGACCACATCCGCCGGATCATGGGCGAGTCCATGGAGTCGCTCATCCACCACTTCAAGCTGGTGACCGAGGGCTTCCGGGTCCCGCCCGGGCAGGCGTATGCCGCGGTGGAGTCGCCCAAGGGCGAGCTGGGGGTGCACGCGGTCTCCGACGGCGGCACCCGGCCCTACCGCGTCCACTTCCGGGACCCGAGCTTCAACAACCTCCAGGCGGCCTCGGCGATGTCCGAGGGCAGCCTGGTCGCCGACGTGATCGTCGCGGTCGCCTCGATCGACCCGGTGATGGGAGGAGTGGACCGATGACGGCTCATGAGCAGGAGGACATGCGCAGCCAGCTCGAGGAGGCCTCCGAGCGGCGCGTCCACCACAGCGTCGCGGGCCACGCGGACCACGGACCGCTCCACCACCACACGCCGCTGCACGCCTCGGAGGAGGCATACCCGGAGGACGTCCGGGCCCAGCTCGTGGCGGACAGCGAGCTCATCATCGCCCGCTACCCGCAGAAGCGCTCCGCGCTGCTGCCGATGCTGCACCTGGTGCAGTCGGTGGACGGCTACGTCACCGGCCGCGGCGTCCAGCTGTGCGCCGAGCTGCTCGACCTGACGACCGCCGAGGTCAGCGGGGTCGCGACCTTCTACACGCAGTACAAGCGGCACCCCAACGGCGAGTACACCGTCGGCGTCTGCACCAACACCCTGTGCGCCATCATGGGCGGCGACCAGATCTTCGACGAGGTGAGCGAGCACCTCGGGGTCGGGCACGACGAGACCACCGAGGACGGCACGATCACCCTCGAGCGGGTCGAGTGCAACGCGGCCTGCGACTACGCGCCGGTGGTCATGGTCAACTGGGAGTTCTTCGACGACCAGACCCCCGAGAGCACCAAGGCGCTGACCGACAGGCTGCGCGCCGGAGAGCCGGTCACCCCGACCCGCGGTCCGTCCCGGGTCTGCACCTTCAAGCAGGTGTCCCGCGTGCTCGCCGGCTTCCCGGACGGCCTGGCCGACGAGGGGCCGGGGGCGGGGGAGCCCTCGCTGCGCGGCACCCTGCTCGCCAAGGAGAAGGGGTGGACCGCACCCCGCCCCGAGCCGGAGACCGACACCGAGCCCACCGCCGAGGGGCAGGCGGGCGGCCTCGCGGCCGGCCAGCACGACTCGGTGAACACGGACGCCAACGACGCCGACGAGGTCCCGACCTCCGAGGGCGTCAAGGACGTCGACGAGACGCACGAGGGAGACGACGCGTGAGCACGCAGCTGACCCCCATCCTCTCCGCCTTCTGGGACGCCGAGCGGTCCTGGACGCTGGAGACCTACGAGCAGCACGAGGGCTATCAGGCTCTCCGGGCCGCGCTGACGACGGACCCGGCGGACCTGGTCGCGGCGGCCAAGGAGTCCGGCCTGCGCGGACGCGGCGGCGCCGGCTTCCCGACCGGCATGAAGTGGGGCTTCCTGCCCCCGCCGGACGGCGGCCCCCGCTACCTCGTCGTCAACGCCGACGAGTCCGAGCCGGGCACCTGCAAGGACACCCCGCTGCTCATGGCCGCCCCGCACTTCCTCATCGAGGGCATGGTCATCACCTCGTTCGCGATCGGGTGCAACCACGCGTTCATCTACCTCCGGGGAGAGATCGTGCACGTCTACCGCCGGCTCATGCGGGCCGTCGAGGAGGCGTATGCCGCGGGCTACCTCGGCAAGGACATCCTCGGCACCGGCTTCGACCTGGACATCACCGTGCACGCGGGCGCCGGGGCATACATCTGCGGCGAGGAGACCGCGCTGCTGGACTCCCTCGAGGGCCGACGTGGGCAGCCGCGCCTCAAGCCGCCGTTCCCCGCCGTCGCGGGCCTCTACGCACGGCCCACCGTCGTCAACAACGTCGAGTCCATCGCCTCGGTGCCGCCGATCGTGCTGCACGGGGCGGACTGGTTCGCCGGCATGGGCACCGAGAAGTCCCAGGGCTTCGGGCTCTTCAGCCTCTCCGGGCACGTCGAGCGTCCCGGACAGTACGAGGCGCCGCTCGGCATCACGCTGCGCGAGCTCATCGACATGGCCGGCGGGATGCGTGGCGGCAAGAAACTGAAGTTCTGGACCCCTGGCGGGTCCTCGACGCCGATCTTCACCGACGAGCACCTCGACGTGCCGCTCGACTTCGAGTCGGTGGCGGCGGAGGGGTCCATGCTGGGCACCCGCGCGCTGCAGATCTTCGACGAGTCCGTCTCGGTCGTCCGTGCGGTCTCGCGGTGGATCGACTTCTACGCCCACGAGTCGTGCGGCAAGTGCACCCCGTGCCGCGAGGGCACCTTCTGGCTCAAGCAGATCCTGGCCCGGCTGGAGGCCGGCCAGGGTCGCGAGGGCGACATCGAGAAGCTCGACGACATCTGCGACAACATCCTCGGCCGCAGCTTCTGCGCGCTGGGCGACGGTGCCACCAGCCCCGTCACGTCCGGCATCAAGTACTTCCGCGAGGAGTTCGAGCAGGGGATGCACACCCCGTGGCACGAGCTCTTCCCGGCCGAGCGCAACACCCTCTTCGCGAAGGAGAGCCAGCCCGCATGAGTATCGACACCGACACCCGCGCCGAGCAGGACGCCGAGGTGAAGATGGTCGACGTCACGATCGACGACGTGCCCGTCTCGGTCCCCGAGGGCACCCTGGTCATCCGGGCCGCGGAGCAGGTCGGCATCCACGTCCCGCGCTTCTGCGACCACCCGCTGCTGGAGCCGGTGGGCGCCTGCAGGCAGTGCCTCGTGGACGTGTCGACCCCGGACCGCGAGGGCAACCTCAAGCCCATGCCCAAGCCGCAGGCCTCCTGCACCATCGCCGTCTCCCCGGGGATGGTCGTCAACACCCAGCACACCTCCGAGGTCGCCGACAAGGCGCAGAGCGGTGTGATGGAGCTGCTGTTGGTCAACCACCCGCTGGACTGCCCGGTCTGCGACAAGGGCGGCGAGTGCCCGCTGCAGAACCAGGCGATGTCCGATGGCCGCCCGACGTCCCGCTTCGAGGACGTCAAGCGCACCTTCCCCAAGCCGGTCAACATCTCCAGCCAGGTGCTGCTCGACCGCGAGCGCTGCGTGCTGTGCGCCCGGTGCACCCGCTTCTCGGACCAGATCGCCGGCGACCCGTTCATCGCGCTCATCGAGCGCGGCGCGCTGCAGCAGGTCGGGATCTACGAGGAGAAGCCGTTCGAGAGCTACTTCTCCGGCAACACCGTCCAGATCTGCCCGGTCGGCGCGCTGACCGGCGCCGCTTACCGCTTCCGCTCGCGCCCCTTCGACCTCGTCTCCACCGAGAGCGTCTGCGAGCACTGCGCCGGTGGCTGCGCCATCCGCACCGACCACCGGCGCGGCACCGTCCTGCGCCGGATGGCGCTGAACGACCCCGAGGTCAACGAGGAGTGGAACTGCGACAAGGGGCGCTGGGCGTTCGCCTACCCCACGCTCCCGGACCGGCTGCACGACCCGGTCGTCCGCGGTGCCGACGGCGACTACGCCGTCAGCTCCTGGCGTGATGCCTACGCCGCGGCGGCCGCGGGCCTCACCACGGCCCGCGACGCGGGGGGTGTCGGTGTCCTGCCCGGTGGCCGGGGCAGCGTCGAGGACCTGTATGCCTACGCCAAGCTGGCTCGGGTCGCGCTCGGCACCCACGACGTCGACCACCGCGCCCGCCCGCACAGCGCCGAGGAGGAGGACTTCCTCGCCTCGACCGTGGTCGGGACCCGCGACGTGAGCTACACCGACCTCGAGCACGCGACCTCGGTGCTGCTCGTGGGCCTGGAGGCCGAGGAGGAGGCCGCGATGGTCTTCCTGCGGCTCCGCAAGGCGATGCGCAAGAACGCGACCCAGGTCTACGCCGTGGCGCCCTGGGCCACCCGCGGCCTGGAGAAGATGGCCGGCACGCTGCTGCCCGCCGCACCGGGCACCGAGGCAGAGGTGCTGCAGGCCCTGACCACGCGTCGGGAGCAGGGCGGCCAGAAGCAGGTGGACGGCGCGACGAGCCCGCTCGAGCAGGACAGCTTCGACGCCGCCTCCGACGCGCTCGGCGAGCGCGCGGTCATCCTGGTCGGCGAGCGCCTCGGCATGGTGCCGGGCGCGTTGTCCGCCGCCGTCCGGCTGGCGCGGGCCACCGGTGCCCGCCTGGCCTGGGTGCCGCGCCGCGCCGGCGAGCGGGGCGGTGTGGAGATGGGAACGCTGCCGGGCCTGCTGCCCGGTGGCCGACCGGTCTCCGACGGCACCGCCCGCCACGAGGTCGCCACGCGCTGGGGCCTGGACGGTGCCGCGCTGCCGGCCGGTCCCGGCCGGGACGCCACCGCGATCCTCGAGGCCGCCGCGTCCGGCGAGCTGGGCGCGCTCGTCGTCGGGGGCGTCGAGATCGACGACCTGCCCGACCCCGAGCTCGCCCGACGCGCGCTGGCGCGTGCCTTCGTCGTGTCGCTGGAGGTCCGCGAGAGCGCGGTCCATGAGTTCGCCGACGTCATCCTCCCCGTCGCGCCGCACCAGGAGAAGTCCGGGTCGTTCCTCAACTGGGAGGGCCGCCCGCGGCCCTTCGACCGGGCGATCGAGTCCGGCGCGAGCTCGGACCACGTCATCCTGGACCGCCTGGCCGGCGCGATGGGCGTCACCCTGGGCACCGGCACCCTGCCCGCGGTCCGGCAGGAGATCCAGGCGCTCGGCGACTGGTCCGGTGACCGGACCGGCCTGCCGGACGTGCCCGCCACCGGGCCGGCGGCTGTCGGCCCCGGCGAGGCGGTGCTGGCGACCTGGCACCAGGTGCTCGACGCGGGCCGGCTGCAGGACGGGGAGCCCTTCCTCGCCGGCACCCGGCACACCCCGGTGGCCCGCATCTCGGCGGTCACCGCGGCCTCGCTCGGCGTCGTCGACGGCGATCCGGTCGAGGTGTCCACCGACCGGGGCGGCATCGCGCTGCCCGCCGCGATCACCCCGATGCCCGACGGCGTGGTGTGGGTGCCGGCCAACCAGGTGGGCTCGACGGTGCGGCCGACGCTGGGCGTCGGCGCCGGTGACGTCGTGCGCCTGGCCGGCGCCGCTGCCCCCGCCGCCGCCACGACCACGCGAGGTGAGGCATGAACCTGCTGACGGCATACCCCGAGCTCGCGGCGAGCGTGCAGCTGCTCACCGAGGACCTCCCGGCCGCCGACTTCAGCGACACCCCCTGGTGGCTGTCGCTGATGAAGGCCTCGCTGCTCTTCGTCTACGTGATGCTCTCGGTCGTCATCGTCATCTGGTTCGAGCGGCGCATCATCGGCCAGATGCAGCAGCGCCCCGGCCCGAACCGCCTCGGCCCGCTCGGGCTGCTGCAGACCGTGGCCGACGGCATCAAGCTGTTCCTCAAGGAGGACGTCACGCCCAAGGGCGCGGACAAGCTGATGTTCTACGCGGCGCCGCTGATCGTGGCCTCGCTCGCCTTCGTCTCCTTCGCCATCATCCCCATGGGCGGCGACGTCGAGATGTTCGGCCACACCACGCCGCTGCAACTCACCGACACCCCGGTCGCGGTGCTCCTCGTGCTCGCCGTCGCCGGTGTCTCCGCCTACGGCTTCGTCCTCGCCGGCTGGTCCTCGGGCTCGACCTACCCGCTGCTCGGCGGGCTGCGCTCGACGGCGCAGGTCATCTCCTACGAGATCGCGATGGGACTTTCCCTCGTCGCCGTCTTCCTCTACGCCGGGTCGATGTCGACCAGCCAGATCGTCGAGGCCCAGCAGCAGACCACCGTGCTGGGCATCCCGCTGTGGTACGTCGTGCCGCTCTTCTTCAGCTTCGTCGTCTACGTCATCACGATGATCGGCGAGACCAACCGGCTGCCCTTCGACCTCGCCGAGGGCGAGGGCGAGCTCGGCGGTGGCTTCCACACCGAGTACTCCTCGATGAAGTTCGGCATGTTCTTCCTCGGCGAGTACATCAACATGTTCACCGTCTCGGCGCTGGCGACCACGCTCTTCATGGGCGGCTGGCACGCGCCGTGGCCGCTCAACCTCGTCGGCGACGGCATGCTCGACCAGGGCTGGTGGGGCCTGCTGTGGTTCACCCTCAAGATGTGGGCCTTCATCTTCTTCTACGTCTGGGTCCGCGGGTCGCTGCCGCGCGTCCGCTACGACCAGTTCATGGCGCTGGGGTGGAAGATCCTCATCCCGCTGTCCCTCGTGTGGGTCGTCGCGGTCATGCTCATCCGGTCGGCCCAGGAGGGCTACTTCGGCGAGGGCCGCTGGGTGACCGTGCTCACCCTCGGCGGCATCGGCGTCTTCGTCCTCATCGGGATCCTCGTCTGGGACCGGTATGCCCAGCGCCGCGCCGCGGCGAAGGAGGAGGCGCGCGAGGTCCCCGAGGAGATCGACCCGTTCGCGGACGGCTACCCTGTCCCGCCGATGCCCGGTCAGCGGCTCGTCGAGCCGCGGCCCGCGGTCGAGCAGGCCGCCCCGGTGACCGTCCCCGCGGGGCGCCCCGACCGACACCGACGACGCACGCACGAGCCCGACCGATGAGAAGGAGAGCCGTGGCTGACCCGACCGAGCCTCAGCACGCCCCCGAGCCCGCCCGCCGGGAGGACGCCGCGACCCCGGCCCGCCCCGGGCGCGACGTCGATCCCGCGGGCGGCAAGAAGGAGCCCGGCGTCCTGGGTCAGCTCTTCGCACCCGTCGCCGGCTTCGGGGTGACCTTCGCCACGATGTTCCGCAAGGTCCCGACGCAGGAGTACCCCGAGGAGAAGCGCCCGACCGCCACCCGCTACCACGGGCGGCACCAGCTCAACCGGCACCCGGACGGGCTGGAGAAGTGCGTCGGCTGCGAGCTGTGCGCCTGGGCGTGCCCGGCGGACGCGATCTACGTCGAGGGAGCGGACAACACCGACGAGGCCCGCTTCAGCCCCGGCGAGCGCTACGGCCGCGTCTACCAGATCAACTACCTGCGGTGCATCTTCTGCGGGCTGTGCATCGAGGCCTGCCCGACGCGCGCCCTGACGATGACCAACGAGTACGAGCTGGCCGACTCCGAGCGGGCGCCGCTCATCTACGAGAAGCACCAGCTGCTCGCGCCGCTGCGCCCGGACATGCTCGCGCCGCCGTTCCCCATGGTCGAGGGCATGGAGGAGCGCGACTACTACCAGGGCAAGGTCACCGGCCCCACGCAGGCGCAGCGGGACTACGTGCAGTCACGTGAGGACAGCGGGCGCGACGTCGAGGTCGGGTCGTGACCCCCGACCGGATCGACGGCATGGAGGTCGGACTGTTCTGGGTGCTCGCCATCGTCGCCGTCATGGGCGCCCTCGGGCTGCTTTTCGCGCGCAAGGCCGTGCACGCCGCGATGGGGATGGCCATGACGATGATCAGCCTCGGCGTCATCTACATCGTGCAGCGGGCCGAGTTCGTCGGCATCATCCAGATCTTCGTCTACTCCGGCGCCGTGATGATGCTCTTCCTCTTCGTCGTCATGCTCGTTGGCGTGGACGCCTCCGACTCGACCGTGGAGACGCTGCGCGGGCAGCGGGTTTGGGCCTTCGGGCTGGGCGCGCTCTTCGTCGTCGTCGCGACGGTGGCCCTGGCGCAGGTGTCCTGGCCGCAGGCCGTCGGGCTCGAGGCGGTGCAGGCCGAGGGCAGCGTCACGGCCCTGGCCCGCGAGATCTTCGAGCGGCAGGTGCTGACCTTCGAGACGCTCGGCGCCCTGCTGGTCATCGCGGTCATGGGCGCGATGGTGCTGGCGCACCGGGAGCGGCTGACGCCGCGGCGCACGCAGCGGGAGACCTCGCGGGACAAGCTGCGCTCGGGCCAGTGGCTCGCCGGCAAGCCCAACCCCGGGGTGTATGCCCGGCACAACGCCGCGGACACGCCGGCGCTCGCGCCCGACGGCAGCCCGATCGAGGAGTCGGTGCCGCGGGTCCTTGTCGCGCGCGGCCAGGTCACCAACCCGGCGGAGTACCGTCTGGCCGGGTCGACCGGGCGCGCGGACGGTCAGCCGCCGGCCGAGCAGTCGCCGCAGGACCTGCCCTCGGGCACCAACGCCGCCGTCGACAACCGCGGCCACGACGTCGAGCCGGAGGCGGACCTGGGCGACAGCGGCCAGGGCACCGACGAGCAGGGGAGGGGTGAGCACTGATGGGGCTCGAGGCATACATCTATCTGTCCGTGGTGCTCTTCGCGCTCGGCTCGGTCACCGTGCTCACGCGCCGCAACACCATCATCGTCTTCATGGGCATCGAGCTCATGCTCAACGCCTGCAACCTGGCGTTGGTCACCTTCGCCCGCATGCACGGCACCCTCGACGGGCAGGTCTACACCCTGTTCGTCATGGTCGTCGCCGCAGCCGAGGTCGTCGTCGGGCTGGCGATCATCATGTCCATCTTCCGTGCGCGCCGGTCGGCCTCGGTCGACGACGCCAACCTGCTGAAGCTGTAAGGAGCGCTCGTGTCTGTGCACGACCTGAGTCAGGGCCTGGCCTCGGTCAGCCTGACCCTCGCCGACGACCCGGGCGGTCTCGGCGCGACCCAGGCCACCCAGGCCGACGGCATCGCCGGCCTGGGCTGGCTGATGATCGCGCTGCCGCTGATCGGTGCGGCCTTGCTGCTCCTGGGCGGGCGGATGACCGACCGCTGGGGCCCGGCCCTGGCGACGCTGCTGTCCTGGGCGAGCTTCGCCGTGGGCGTCGCGGTCATCGTCCAGCTCACCGGGCTCCCCGCGGAGGAGCGCTCGCTGTCGGTGCCGCTGTGGGACTGGGTGAGCGTCGGCGAGCTGTCGCTGACCGCGGGGCTGCTGCTGGACCCGTTGTCGCTGGCCTTCGTCATGCTCATCACCTTCGTGGGCAGCCTCATCCACGTCTACTCGCTGGGCTACATGGAGGGCGACCCGGACAAGCGCCGGTTCTTCGCCTACCTCAACCTCTTCGTGGCGGCGATGCTCATCCTGGTGCTCGCCGACTCCTACCTGCTGCTTTTCGTCGGCTGGGAGGGCGTGGGTCTGGCGTCCTACCTGCTCATCGGCTTCTGGAACTGGAACCCGGAGTATGCCGCGGCCGCCAACAAGGCCTTCGTCGTCAACCGCGTCGGTGACGTCGGGCTCATCACGGCCATGGCGATCATGCTCGCGACCTTCGGGGCGCTGGACTTCGCGACGGTGCACGGCAACGCCTCCGGCGCGGGCGACCTCACGCTGACCCTGATCGGGCTCGCGCTGCTGCTCGGGGCCTGCGGCAAGTCGGCGCAGTTCCCGCTGCAGAGCTGGCTGGGTGACGCGATGGCCGGCCCGACCCCGGTCTCGGCCCTGATCCACGCGGCGACGATGGTCACCGCCGGTGTCTACCTCGTCGCCCGCAGCCAGGCGATCTACGACCTCACCCCGGATGCCCGGCTCGTCGTGGCGATCGTCGGTGCGGTCACGCTGCTCTACGGCGCGATCGTCGGCTGCGCCAAGGACGACATCAAGAAGGCGCTGGCCGCCTCGACGAGTCCCAGATCGGCTACATGATGCTCGCGGTCGGGCTCGGCCCGGTCGGCTACCTCTACGCGATCTTCCACCTGGTGACGCACGGCTTCTTCAAGGCCAACATGTTCCTCGGGGCCGGCTCGGTCATGCACGCGATGAACAACCGGGTCGACATGCGCAGCTTCGGTGCGCTACGGACCGACATCAAGATCACCTGGCTCACGTTCATGGCGGGCTGGCTGGCCATCATCGGCTTCCCGTTCACCGCGGGCTGGTACTCGAAGGACTACATCATCGAGACCGCCTTCGCCGAGCCGGGCTGGCGCGCTTGGGTCTTCGGCGGCATCGCGCTGCTGGGCGCCGGGATCACCGCGTTCTACATGTCGCGCCTGTTCTTCATGACTTTCTTCGGGGAGAAGCGCTGGGAGGAGAACGACCACCCGCACGAGTCGCCGCTGCTCATGACGGTGCCGATGATGGTGCTGGCCCTGGGCTCGTTGGTTCTCGGTGCGGTGCTCTACCCGACCGGCATCATCACCGCCTGGCTGGAGCCGGTCTTCGGTCACGCCGAGCACGGTGAGCCGCTCATCCCGGTCCTGGCGATCCAGATCCTGGCCTTCGTGCTCATGGTGATCGGCGCCGGCCTGGCCTGGATGATGTATGCCCGCCGCGAGGTCCCCCGCACCGCGCCGCGGGCCAGCCTGGTCACCGTGGCGGCGCGCCGCGACCTCTTCCAGGACGACGTCAACGACGCGCTCTTCACCGGGCCGACGATGGCCCTGGCGCGCACTGCCGTCGACGCCGACAGCACCCTCGTCGAGGGCAGCGTGACCGGCGGCACGACCGGCGGCCTCAACGCCGCCTCCGGCCTGCTGCGCCGCGCGCAGAACGGCTTCGTCCGCTCCTATGCCCTGACGATGCTCCTGGGCGTCGTCGCGATCCTCGGCGCAGTCTGGGTGATGCAGTGATGAACTTCCCCTGGTTGACCACGCTCCTCGTGCTGCCGCTCGTCGGCGCGCTCCTGGTCTCGCTGCTGCCCAAGGGCAGTGCCCTGGTGCGCCCCGTCGCCCTCGGCGTCGCCCTGCTCACCCTCGCGGTCGGCATCGGCGCCGCCACGCAGTACCGCTTCGGCGGCGGCGGCAGCGGCGGCGAGCAGTTCCAGCTCACCGAGGTCTACTCCTGGATCCCGCAGTTCGGCGTCTCCTACGCCCTGGGCGTCGACGGCATCTCGCTGTCGATGATCCTGCTCGCGCTGGTGCTCGTGCCGATCTGCATCGTCGCCGCCTGGGACGACGTGCCCGCGGTGGGCCGCCGCCAGCACGCCTACTTCGCCCTCATGCTGGCGCTGACCTCGATGATGGTCGGTGTCTTCGCCGCGATCGACGTCTTCCTCTTCTACGTCTTCTTCGAGGCGATGCTCATCCCGGTGTACTTCCTCATCGGGGTCTTCGGCGGCACCCGCCGGGCCAGGGCGGCGACCAGCTTTCTGATCTACTCGCTCGCGGGCGGGCTCATCATGCTGGTCGCGGTCATCGGGGTCTACCTGGCCGGCCCGCGCGGCACCGACGGCTTCCTGCTGTCCAACCTCACCGGGCTCGACCTCTCGGTGGAGGCGGGCCGCTGGCTCTTCCTCGGCTTCTTCATCGCCTTCGCGATCAAGGCGCCGATGTGGCCGGTGCACACCTGGCTGCCGCTCGCGGCCGAGCAGGCCCGGCCGGCGACCTCGGTCCTGCTGGTGGGCGTGCTCGACAAGGTCGGCACCTACGGCATGATCCGCTTCTGCCTGGCGCTCTTCCCCGAGGCCAGCCAGTGGGCGACCCCGGTGATCCTCGCCCTGGCGCTGGTCTCGCTCTTCGTGGGCGCCTTCCTCGCCATCGGGCAGACCGACATGCTGCGGCTCATCAGCTACACCTCGATCAGCCACTTCGGCTTCATCGTGCTGGGCATCTTCGCCTTCACGACGGTCAGCCAGACCGGCGCGACGCTCTACATGGTCAACCACGGCTTCACCACCGCCGGGCTGTTCCTCGTCGCCGGCATGCTCATCGTCCGGCGCGGCTCGCGCGACCTGCGTGACTTCGGCGGCTGGCAGCGGGTCACCCCGCTCGTGGCCGGCGCGCTGCTCGTCTCCGGCCTCTCCGGCCTGGCGCTGCCCGGCCTGAACTCCTTCGTCAGCGAGTTCCTCGTCATCGTCGGCACCTTCGGCCGGCACCCGTGGCTGGGGATCATCTCCGCCCTGGGCGTCATCCTCGCGGCCGTCTACATCTTGGTGATGTACCAGAAGGTCGCGACCGGGCCGAGGCCCGAGGGCGCCGAGGTCGAGGGCATACCCGACATGAGCGGGCGGGAGAAGTGGGTCGTGGCCCCGATCATCGCCGCCTTCCTGGTCCTCGGCTTCTACCCCAAGCCCGTCCTGGACCTGCTGGAGCCGGCCGTCGAGCAGACGCTGCAGACCGTCGGGATCAGCGACGTCTCCCCCGCTGTCGACACGACCGCCGACCACTCGACCGAAGGGAGTGACCACTGATGGGTGGCTCCATGTTCGTCGCGCCGGACATCAACTACACGGCGCTGCTCCCGATGATCATCGTCTTCGTCGGCGGGCTGGTCGGGGTCACCGTGGAGGGCTTCGCCTCGCGGCGGACCCGGTATGCCGTGCAGGTGCCGCTCTCGGTCGCCACGCTCGTGCTGGCGCTGGTCGCGCTGGTGCTGCTCGGTCGGGACAACCAGGGACTCACCGCCGCCGACACGGTCGCCGTGGACGGCGTGGCGCTCTCGCTGCAGGGGCTCGTGCTCGTGCTGTCGATCCTCGGTCTGCTCGCGATGAGCGAGCGCTTCGGGGGCCAGCAGCCGGACGCCTTCACCCAGTCCGGGGTCTCGACCCCCGGCTCGGCGGAGGAGACCCTGGCCACCAAGGTCGGGGCCACCACCACCGAGGTCTACCCGCTGACGCTCATGTCGGTCGGGGGCATGATGCTCTTCGTCGCGGCCAACGACCTGCTGCTGCTCTTCGTCGCCCTGGAGATCCTCTCGCTGCCGCTCTACGTCCTCACCGGGCTCGCGCGGCGCCGGCGGCTGCTGTCGCAGGAGGCCTCGCTGAAGTACTTCCTGCTCGGCAGCTTCTCCTCGGCCTTCTACCTCTTCGGAGCGGTCCTGCTCTACGGCTACGCCGGCTCGATGCGCTTCGCCGACATCGCCGCCGCCATCAGCACCGGCGTCGGCATGGACGGCCTGCTCGTGCCGGGCGTGCTGCTGGTCGCCGTCGGCCTGCTCTTCAAGGTCAGTGCCGTGCCCTTCCACGCGTGGACGCCGGACGTCTACCAGGGCGCCCCGACCCCGGTCACCGGCTTCATGGCCGCCTGCACCAAGGTCGCCGCCTTCGGCGCGATGCTCCGCGTGCTCTACGTCGCCGTCGAGGGCGCGCGGCTGGAGTGGCAGCCGGTCATCGCGGTCGTCGCGGCGCTGTCGATGATCGGCGGCGCCCTGTTGGCGATCGTGCAGACCGACGTCAAGCGCATCCTGGCCTACTCCTCGATCGCCCACGCCGGCTTCATCCTCACCGGGGTCGTGGCACTGGACGTGGCCGGTGTCTCCAGCACGATGTTCTACCTCGCGACCTACGGCTTCATGACGATCCCGGCCTTCGCGATCGTGGCGCTGGTCCGCAGCGCCGGCACCGAGGCCACCCTGGTCGACCAGTGGTCCGGCCTGGGCCGGCGCTCCCCGTGGATCGCCGCCTGCTTCACCTTCCTGCTCATGGCCTTCACGGGCATCCCGCTCACCTCTGGGTTCACCGGCAAGTTCGCGGTCTTCTCCGCGGCGATGAGCCAGGGCTGGGCGTGGCTGGCCGTCATCGGTGTCCTCGCCAGCGCGGTTACCGCCTACATCTACTTCGTGCTCGTCGTGCAGATGTGGCTCGGGGACGCCGACGCCGGCGGTGACACGGTCGTGGTCCGTCCGTCGTGGATGACCTCGGTCGCGATCCTCGTCGGGGTCGCCATGACCCTGGCCCTGGGCGTCATGCCCTCCCCGGTCCTCGACCTGGCGCAGAGCACCGCGGCGTTCCTGCGGTGAGACCCCCGAGCATCCCGGGTGCCGACGAGGAGCTGACCGGTCGGGTCGAAGCGGGTCTGGCCCGGGTCACGCAGCGGCTGGAGGAGGTCGTCGACCACGACGACCCCTTCGTCTCCGAGGCCAACCACCACCTCGCGGGCGCCGGCGGCAAGGGCTTCCGGCCGTTGCTCACGCTGCTCGCCAGCGAGGTCGGCGACGGCTGGGACGAGCGGGTCGTCGATGCCGCCGTCGGGGTCGAGCTGACCCACCTGGCCTCGCTCTACCACGACGACGTCATGGACGAGGCGGAGCTGCGGCGGGGGGTGGAGAGCGCCAACGCCCGCTACGGCAACTCCACCGCGATCCTCGTGGGTGACCTGCTCTTCGGCACCGCGTCCTCGGTGGTGGCCGGGCTCGGTGCGGAGGCGGTGCGGATCCAGGCGGACACCTTCGTGCGGCTGTGCGCCGGCCAGATCCGCGACGACCGGCAGGCCGACGCCGAGCTGCCCAGCGACCAGGCGGTCCAGGCATACCTCGAGATCCTCGAGGACAAGACCGGGGCGCTCATCGCGACCGCGGCTCGCTACGGCGCGATGTTCGGCGGCTGCGACGAGGCGACGACCCGCACGCTGACGGCCTACGGCGAGAAGGTCGGCGTCGTCTTCCAGCTCGCCGACGACCTGCTCGACGTCGCCTCCGACGCGCAGGTGTCCGGCAAGACCCCGGGCACCGACCTGCGCGAGGGCAAGGCGACGCTGCCGGTGCTCTACGCCCGGGGCAGCGAGGACCCCGCCGACGCCCGGCTGCTCGAGCTCACTCGCGGCCCGGTCGAGGACGCCGACGAGCTCGCCGAGGCGCTGACCCTGCTGCGCGCGCACCCCGCGATGACCCAGGCGCGGGAGCACACCCTGCGGGTCGCCGCGCAGGCCCGGGAGCTGCTGGAGGGCCTGCCCGACTCACCCGCGGTCGCGGCGCTACGGGCCCTCGTCGACGGCGTCGCCGACCGCTCCCGCTGAGCACCACCACGTCCAGCGCCACGTCAGCGGCCCACCCCACTCACCGACCGACACCGCGCCCTCCCGCCCTACCCTCCCCGGGTATGCCAGTGCCTCAGCCGCGACGACCGCGGCCCGGGTAGACGTGGGCCACGCCGGGGCGGGGCACGCTGTCGCCGAGGTAGGGGTAGGCGCTGGTGCCGCCCTCGCCGGGGTGCTGGACGCTGACGAGCACCGAGCGGTCCTGCCAGTCGATCACGGGACCGCAGCACTCCGCGCCGGTCGGCACCGAGAGGAACTGCTGCACCAGGCCGCGGTCCCGGCCGCGGGTCGGCATGCGGAAGAGGCCGTCGCAGGTGCCGATCGTGCCGGGGGCGCCGTCGGTGGAGATCCACAGGTGGCCGGGCTCGCCGTCGAAGGCCACGTTGTCAGGGCAGCTGATGGGGGTGACCTCCCGGCGGTCCATGCCGGAGAAGTAGGTGCCCGGGTCCGAGGGGTCGCCCGCGACGAGCACGATCTTCCAGCGGAAGCGCAGCGCCGCGGCGTCGTCGCCCTGCTCCCGCCACTCGATGACGTGACCGAACTTGTTGTTGGCCCGCGGGTTCGGCTCGTCGATCTGGCCGGGCGTGCGTGCCGTGTTGTTGGTGAGCGCGACGTAGACCCGGCCGGTGTGCGGGTCGGGCTGGACATCCTCGGGACGGTCCATCTTGGTCGGTCCGACCCGGTCCGCGGCGAGCCGGGTCCAGGTGCACACCTCGGCCACGGTCATACCCTCGACCCGGGACTCACCGTCGACGACGAGCGGCAGCCACTCACCGCGCCCGTCGTACTGCCCGTCCTGGAAGCCGTCGCCGGTGAACCGGGCGACGTAGAGGTCACCGTCGGAGAGCAGCTTCAGGTTGTGCCGCTTGTCACCCTCGCGGTAGCGGCGCCGCGAGACGAACTTGTAGATGTAGTCGAAGCGCTCGTCGTCGCCCATGTAGGCCACGGCGCGCCCGTCGTGCGCGAGCCGGATCGTGGCGCCCTCGTGCTTGAACCGGCCGAGCGCCGTGTGCTTGACCGGCGTGGAGCCGGGGTCGTCCGGGTCCACCTCGACGATCCAGCCGAAGCGGTTGACCTCGTGCGGCTCGTCAGCGACCGAGAAGCGCCGGTCCGCCTGCTCCCAGCCACGCCCGCCGGAGGTGATGCCGTAGCGGGCGAGCCTGCCCTCGGGGTCCGGCGCCCCGGTCGAGTCGAAGTACTGGTTGAAGTTCTCCTCGCCGGACAGCACCGTGCCCCAGGGGGTGTCGCCCCCGGCGCAGTTGTTGAGCGTCCCCAGCACGCGGCGCCCGCGGCGGTCGGTGCTGGTGCGCATCCACTCCGCCCCGGCAGCCGGGCCGTCGAGCGCGAAGGTCGTCCAGGCGTGGATGCGGCGGTTGCGGCTCGCGCGCCGCTGGTAGACCCAGGGGGAGCGGTCGTTCTTGCGGCGCACCTCGACCACGGTCATCCCGTGGGCGGCCATCTCGATCTCCGCCTGCTCGGCGGTCACCGACCCGTCCCAGTCGGGGAACATCATCTCGGGGTTCGTGTACTCGTTGTTGAAGACGATCACGCCGCGCCGCCTCGCCCAGCCGCGGTCGCCGTCCTGGCGCAGGGTCAGGTAGTCGGCGTTGTAGCCGGCCTGACCCTTCTGGGCCTCGACCGACTGCCGGTCCACGTCGAAGGCGGGAGCGCCGGGCTCCACCGGGTCGCCCCAGGAGATCACGGGTGCCCAGGTGAAGCCGGTCGGCACCACGAGGTCGTCCACGTCGGCGGGCGTGGGGGAGATGGACGGGAACCCCCGCAGCCGGTGGTCGGTGTCCGGCAGCTCCGAGGCGGCCGCGGCGGCGTCGGGGGCGGCGGCCCAGGCCACGCCGGCCAGCGCAGCGGTCCCCCCGGCGAGGACCGATCGACGACGCACCGCGCCCTGGACCACGTCGCCGAAGTAGGTGTTGTCGCTGGTGTTGGGCACCGGCTGGGAGCAGGCGTCGCCGCAGCGGTAGCGGCACGTCGCCGCGCTCCGGCCCCCCGGGTGGGCGGCGAGGATCGGCAGCAGGCTGCGGCGGGTGGTGGTCGAGGGCATGGACACGGGCGATCCTCCGTGGTCGGTGGGTGGGCGCGGCGGTGCTCCGGGACCGGGGCCGCCGACGTCCTCGAACGTAGGCGCCGGACCCCCTGCGCCGGGCGACACCGAGGTGAATCGTCCACGGCGAGTGGGTGACGGGTCGGGGAACGGGCCCACGGGCATACCCTGGGAGGCCGGAGAGCGGAGGAGGACGACCCGTGAGACGCATGCTGGCGGGACTGTGGGCCATGCTGCCGTTGGCGGTGCTGCTGGTCGCGGTCACGGTGCTGCCGACCCCGCAGCGGGTGCCCAGCCACTGGTCGGGCCGGCTGCCGGACGACTTCGTGGGGGGAGCCGGGTTCCTCTCCGGCGTGCTGGCGACGACCGTGGTGTGCACCGTCGTCGCCGCCCTCACGGCGATCGCCCGCCGCGTCGTGCCCCCGAGCTGGTGCCGCTGGGTGCTGGCCGTGGTCGCGGCGGTCGGCTGGGGCGCTGTGGCGCTCTGGGGCGTCACGGTCTGGCGCGTCGGCATCGACGGGCCGGAGCAGGTGCGGGAGTGGTGGCCGCTGCTCGCGCTCGCCGCGGCAGGGCTCGCCGGACTCGTCGGGTATGCCCTGCACGGCCGGCAGGTCCCGAGCGAGGAGGAGCTGGAGGATCTCGTGCCCGAGCAGGCCCGGGTCCGCCCGGTCCGCGAGCCGCGACCGGTGGAGCCCTGGAGCTCGGACGTGTCGTCGCGCACGCTGCAGGTGCTGGGCGTGGGCCTGGTCGTCGTCTTCGTCGTCGTGGGCGTGGTGGTCTGGTGGACCGGGGAGAGCCTCGCGGTGCTGCTCGTCGTCCTCCTGACCGGTGCCGGCGCCGGCGGGCTCGCGCTGCTGTGGTCCGCGGTCCGGGTCGAGGTGGACGCCACGGGGCTGCGGGTGCGCTCCCGGGTGCTCCCGTGGGGGGTCGTCCGGGTGCCGCGGAGCGGGTCGCCGGGGCGGACGTGCAGCAGCTGGACCCGATGCGGTGGGGCGGGGTCGGGCTCCGGGCACTACCGGACCGCACCGCCTACATCGTCGGCCCCGGCGGAGGACCTGGCATCGTCGTCTACCAGCGCGACGGGCGCCGGCTCGCGCTGCAGATCACCGAGGGTGATGCTGCCGCGCGCGCCGGCGCCGCGACGTTGCTGCAGGCCGCGGGTCAGCGCGTGGGGGAGGGCTCGCTCTCCTGAGCCGACGGTCCGGCGGGTTCCGCGGACCCGTCCGCACGCTCGCCGGCCGCGACGGCCCCCTCGTCCTCCGACCCGTGGCTCATCCCCAGGGTCCGCTCGAGCTGAGCACCCTCGACGTCGACGTCCGGCAGGATGCGGTCCAGCCAGCGCGGCAGCCACCAGGCGCGCTCGCCCAGCAGCGACATCACCGCTGGCGTCAGCGTCATCCGGACACCGAAGGCGTCGACGAGCACCCCCACGGCCAGCCCCAGCCCGATGGGCCGGACCATCGTCAGGTGCGCCCAGACGAAGCCGGCGAAGACGGAGATCATGATGATCGCCGCGGCCGTCACGACCCGCGCGCTGGCGTTGAAGCCGGTGACCACAGCGGTGCGGGCGTCCTTGCCGTGGACCCGCTCCTCGCGCATCGCCGAGACGAGGAAGAGCTGGTAGTCCATCGCCAGGCCGAAGAGAATCCCGATGAGCAGGATCGGCAGGAAGGACAGGATCGGGCCGGCCTCGTTGACCCCGAAGAAGGATGAGGCGAAGCCGAGCTGGTAGACCCCGACGACGGCCCCGAAGGCGGCGCCGACGCTGAGCAGGAAGCCGCCGGTGGCCAGCAGCGGCACCAGGACCGACCGGAACACCAGAAGCAGCAGGACCAGCGACAGGCCCACGACGACGACGAGGTAGATCGGCAGGGCATCGGCGAGCTGCTCGGAGATGTCGATGTTGGCGACCGTCTGCCCGGTGAGCCCCAGCGTCGCGCCCTGCTCCTCGCCGATCTGCTCGACCGCCGGGCCGAGCCGGTCGACGAGCGCCTCGGTGGAGGCGTCGGCCGGGCCGCCCTCAGGCTGGACCCGGAACGCCAGGACGTCGCGGTCGTCGTTGACCCCGGCGGGGAGCACCTGCTCGACACCCTCGACCGCGGCCAGCTCCTCGCCGAGGTCTGCCTGCGCCGTCAGGAGCGCGGTGTCGCCCTCCGCGAGCGGCTCGTCCAGCTCGGCCACGACCAGGACCGGCCCGTTGGCACCGGCGCCGAACTCCTCGCGCACGGTGTCATAGGTGGTGTATGCCGTGGAGCCGGCGGGCTCGCTGCTGCCGTCGGGCAGGCCGAGGCGCAGGTCCAGGGTCGGCCAGGCCAGCGCGCCGACGACGGCCAGCACCCCGAGCACCGCCAGCCAGGGCCGGCGCTGCACCCGGGCGGCCCAGCCGCGGGAGGCGTCGTCGGCGTGCTCGGTCGCCGGGTCCTCCTCGTGCTTGCCCCGGTGTCCCTCGGCGCGCTCCCGCCGGGGCAGCACCTTGTCGCCGATGAGCGAGAGCATCGCCGGGGTCAGGGTGATCGCGACGAGCACGGCGATGGCCACCGTCGCCGCGGCGACCAGGCCCATGACGCCCAGGAACGGGATGCCCGTCAGGGTGAGCGCCACCAGCGCGATGATGACCGTGAGCCCGGCGAAGGTCACGGCGTTGCCGGAGGTGCCCACGGCGAGCGCGATCGAGTCACGCAGCGGCATACCCTGGCGCACCTGCTGCCGGTGCCGGTTGATGAGGAAGAGGGAGTAGTCGATCCCGACGGCGAGCCCGAGCATGAGCGCCAGCACCGGGGTGATCGACTGCATGTCGACCCACTGCGACAGGGCCAGGGCACCGGTGAGCCCGACGCCGACCCCGACCAGGGCCATGAGGATCGGCAGGCCGGCGGCGACGAGGCTGCCGAGCATGACGAGCAGCACGACCGCCGCGACGACCAGACCCACGACCTCCCCGGGGCCGAGCAGGCTGGACAGGTCGTCCGTGATCTCCTTGGAGAAGTCGACGGTCAGGCCCTCGCCCTCGAGGTCGTCGCCGATCCGCTGGATGGCCTCGGTCGTCTCCGGGGGGATGAACCCCTCGGCGTCGGCCACCGACACCTGGGTGAGGGCGACGGTGCCGTCGGTGTTGACCACCCGGAAGCCGTCGGTCAGCTCGACCGTGCGCCGGGCTGCGGCGAGGTCCTCCTCGCCCTGCGCGATCTCTGCCTCGGCGTCCTCGAGCTCGGCGGCGTTCTCCTCGAGCTGGGTCTCGCCCTCGGCGATCTCGGCCTCGCCGGCCTCGAGCTGCTCGGCATTCGCGTCGATCTCCGCCTGGGCGGCCTGCAGCTGTTCCCGACCGGCGTCGAGCTGCTGCTGGCCCGCGGCGATCTCGGCCCGGGCCTGCTCCTCGGCGGCCGGCGGGACCTGCCCGGCGGCGACCCCGGCCTCGAGCTGCTCCAGCTGGGCGTCCAGCTCGGCCTGCGACTCCTCCAGCGTGGCGGCCTGGGCGTCCAGCTCGGCCTGACCGGCCTCGAGCTGCTCCCGGCCCGCGGCGAGCTCCTCACGCGCGGTCTCGAGGTCGGCGCGCCCCTGCTCGAGCTGCTCCCGGCCGTCCTCGAGCTGGGCGCGGCCGTCGGCCAGCTCGGCCTCGCCGTCGGTGATGTCCTGGGGTGCCGAGTCGAGCTCGGCCTGCGCCTCGAAGGGGTCGGTGGAGGTGACGCCGTCCAGGTCCTCCCAGTCCTCCACGGCCCCGGCGATCGCCTCCCGTTGCTCGTCGGTGAAGCCGTCGTCGTTGCGGAAGACCACGGTGCCGGTGGTGCCGGCCGCCTCGGGGATCTCCTCCTGCAAGGTCTGCAGCACCTGCTCGAAGCGGCTGCCGGGGATGGAGAACTCGTTGGACAGAGGCTTGGCGAGCGTGGCCATGCCGGTCACGGTGAGGGCGAGCACGGCGGCCCAGATCGCGATGACGCCGAGCCGGTGGTGGGCGCACCAGCGCCCCAGGCGGTGCAGGAGAGTGGCCACGAGGGTCCTTTCGCAGTGGTCAGTCGAGGTCGGACCGCCAGCCCGAGGCCAGCAGGGCCAGGGCGCGGTCCAGGTGGTCATGGAAGGCGGCGGTGTCCGCCTCGGTGAGGGGGGCCGGGCGGGCCGGGTCGTCGGCCCAGGCCTCCTCGGCCGCCTGGAAGCAGCTCATCACCGCCGAGGAGAGGGTGGCGACGAAGAGCGGGTCGGCGCCGGGCAGCAGGTCGTGCAGCTGCTCGCGCAGCCACCCCGCCATGTCCGCCCAGACGGTGCGCTCCAGCAGCATCTGCCCGTCGGTGCCCTGCTCGTGGCAGTTGAGGTCGGACAGCCAGCCGATGAAGTCCGGCGGGATCTCGCGGGCCTGCACGAGGCGGCGCAGCGCGGCCAGCGGGTCGACCCGGATCTGCTGCGGGTCCAGGCTCGAGATCATGCCGGCGGCGTGCTCGGCGAAGACGGCGCTCAGTGCCGCGGCGATGCTCCCGAAGTAGTTGAAGAAGGTGCGCCGGGAGATGCCCGCCCGCTCGGCGACCTGGTCGACCGTGACCTCCTCGGCGGGAAGCTGGGCGACCAGCTCGCGCAGCGAGCCGAGGATGGCCTCACGGGTCCGCGCCTTGTTGAGCTCGCGCCGTCCGACGGGGGGTGCCTCGGTCATGCCGACGAGCATACGACGCAACATGCACACCGTGCAAACTTGCACGACGTGCACCACTGGGCGTCCCCCTCGACCGGCCGTCGCTCGGTGGGGAGTCAGGCAACCACAGGCGGCGCTCGGTGGGGGTCAGGCCACCACAGGCGGCGCTCGGTCAGAGCGGGGCCGGGTCGGTGAGGTCCGGCTCGGGGTCGGTCTCGGTGCTCGGCCGCCCTCGTCCGGCCTGGCGGCTCGCGCGCCGCTCGCGCCGGGCCCGCCGCACCTGCCGCACCATGTCGGTGGACAGCACGACGAGGGCGAGCCAGACCAGCGCGAAGCCCACCCAGCGCGACGCCGGGACGGTCTCCCCGAGCAGGAGCACCCCGCACAGCAGCTGCAGGAACGGGGTGAGGAACTGCAGCAGACCGACGGTGGAGAGCGGCACCCGGCTCGCGGCGGCCGCGAAGAGCAGCAGGGGCACCGCGGTGGCGACCCCGGTCGTCATGAGCAGACCGGTGTGCACCGCGCCGTGGCCGCCCCACGTGGTCGCGTCCTCCCGGGCGAGCCAGAGCAGGATGACCACCGCGACCGGGAGGATGGCCAACGTCTCGCCCACGAGGGAGCGTAGCGCGCTCAGCGAGACCCCGAGCCGGTTCTTCAGCAGGCTGTAGAGGGCGAACGAGCACGCCAGCGCGAGGCTGATCCACGGCGGCGAGCCGTAGTCGATCGTCAGGTAGACCGCGGCGACGACGCCGATGCCCACGGCGATCCACTGCAGCCGGCGCAGCCGCTCCCGCAGGATCACCACCCCGAGCGCGACCGTCACGAGCGGGTTGAGGAAGTAGCCGAGGGCGGCCTCGGTGACGTGCCCGGAGAGCACGGCATACGTGTAGATGCCCCAGTTCGTGGCGATCAGCCCACCGGCCAGCGCGACGCCGAGCAGCCGCCTCGGGGTGCGTGCCAGCGCGACCATCCACCGCAGGTCGCGCCGGACGAGCAGGATGAGCCCGCAGAGCACGAGCGTCCACACGATGCGGTGGGCGACGATCTCCCACGGCCCGGCCGGGCGGAGGGTCGCGAAGTAGAGCGGGAAGATGCCCCAGAGGAGATAGGCGAGGAAGCCGTATGCCGTGCCGCGCTGCTGGCGCACGGCCTGCTCGTCGGTCACTCCTGGGGGCCCTCGAAGACCTCGTCGGCCTCGTCGGCGAGCGCCTCACCGGCGGCCGGGATCGGCCCCTCGGTGGTCTCGCCCTCCAGCGTCTGCTCGACCTCCCCGGGGCGGGTGCCGTCCACCGTCCAGGTGTCGCGGCCGCGCAGCAGGGTGTCGAGCGAGCCCTCGTCGCGTGCGCTCCCCGCGGTCGCCGACGCCACCTGCTCGCGCACCCCGTCGTCGTAGGTCGGCCGGTCGACCTGCCGGAAGATGCCCATCGGCACCGTCTGCATGCTCGGGTCGTCGAGCCGGGAGAGGGCGAAGGCGGGCGTCGGGTCCGGGTCGGTGGGGTCGTGCACGACGACGGTATGCCCGTCCGGCACCGCGGCCTCGGGCACCACGTGCAGGTGCCCGCCCGGGTCCCGCGCGACGACCCTCGCCTCCTCGCTGCCCTCGGCACCGATCCGCACCGGCTCACCGGCGCGCAGGTGAGCCACCCGGCCGGTGGCCTCGTCGCGGTCCTTGAGCAGCTGGAAGGCGCCGTCGTTGAAGATCGGGCAGTTCTGGTAGATCTCCACCAGCGAGGTGCCGCGGTGCGCCGCCGCGGCCCGCAGCACCTCGGTGAGGTGCGCCCGGTCGGAGTCCATCGTGCGGGCCACGAAGGTCGCCTCCGAGCCGAGCGCGAGCGAGACCGGGTTGAAGGGGTGGTCCACCGACCCGGCGGGCGTCGACTTGGTCACGGCGCCGACGTCCGAGGTGGGGGAGTACTGCCCCTTGGTCAGCCCGTAGATCTTGTTGTTGAACAGCAGGATCGTGAGGTTGACGTTGCGTCGCATCGCGTGGATGAGGTGGTTGCCGCCGATGGACAGCGCGTCACCGTCCCCGGTCACGACCCAGACCGACAGGTCCTCCCGCGCGGTCGCGAGCCCGGTCGCGATGGCGGGGGCACGTCCGTGGATGGAGTGCATGCCGTAGGTGTCGAGGTAGTAGGGGAACCGGCTGGAGCAGCCGATGCCGGAGACGAAGACGATGTTCTCCCGGCGCAGCCCGAGGTCGGGCAGGAAGCCCTGCACGGCCGCGAGCACGGCGTAGTCGCCGCAGCCGGGGCACCAGCGCACCTCCTGGTCGGAGGTGAAGTCCTTCTTCGTCTGCCGCTCGCCCGCGTCGAGGGTGGGCACCCCCGCGGTCCCGGCGGTCGGCATACCGAGGTCGATGCTCATGCGCGCACCTCCTGTCCCTGGACCTCCATGAGGTTCTCGTGGATCACCTGCGCGAGCTCACCGGCGGTGAACGGCAGCCCCCGGACGGCGGTGTGGCTGCGCACGTCGACGAGGTAGCGCCCCCGCAGCAGCAGCGCGAGCTGACCGAGGTTCATCTCCGGCAGCACGACCCGGTCGTAGCGGCGCAGGACGTCGCCGAGGTCGGCGGGCAGCGGGTTGAGGTGGCGCAGGTGGGCGCGGGCGATCTTGGCCCCGGTCGCGCGGACCAGGCGCGTGGCAGCGGCGATGGGGCCGTAGGTCGAGCCCCAGCCGAGCACGAGCACCCGGGCCTCGCCGCTGGGGTCGTCGACCTCCAGCGGGGGCAGGGAGTCGGCGATCCTCGCGATCTTGTCGGCCCGCAGCCGGACCATCCGGTCGTGGTTGGCCGGGTCGTAGGAGATGTTGCCGGTGACGTCGGCCTTCTCGATGCCGCCGATCCGGTGCTCCAGGCCGGGCGTGCCCGGGACCGCCCACGGCCGGGCCAGGGTCTCGGGGTCGCGCAGGTAGGGGTGGAAGACCGGCTCGCCCGCGTCGTCCGTGGCGTTCGGCTCGGTGGTGTGCCGGACGGTCAGGTCGGGCAGGTCCGCGGCGGTGGGGATCTGCCAGGGCTCGGAGCCGTTGCCGAGGTAGCCGTCGGAGAGCAGGATCACCGGGGTGCGGTAGGTCGTGGCGATCCGCACCGCCTCGAGCGCGGCGTCGAAGCAGTCGGTCGGCGACTGCGCCGCGACGACCGCGACGGGCGACTCGCCGTTGCGCCCGTGCAGGGCCTGGAGCAGGTCGGCCTGCTCGGTCTTGGTCGGCAGCCCGGTCGAGGGGCCGCCGCGCTGGATGTCGATGACGAGCAGCGGCAGCTCGGTCGCCACCGCGAGCCCGATCGTCTCGCTCTTGAGGGCCAGGCCCGGGCCGGAGGTGGTCGTGACCCCCAGCGAACCGCCGAAGCTGGCCCCGAGCGCCATGCCGACGGCCGCGATCTCGTCCTCGGCCTGCAGCGTGGTGACGCCGTGCGCCTTGAGCGCGGACAGCTGGTGCAGGACGTCGGAGGCCGGGGTGATGGGGTAGGACCCCAGGACCAGCGGGAGCCCGGTCCGGTATGCCGACGACACGAGCCCGAGCGCCAGCGCCTGGTTGCCGGTGATGGTCCGGTAGGTGCCGGGCGTCATGGGGGCGGGCGCCACCTGGTAGCGGACCGCGAAGTCCTCCGTCGTCTCGCCGTAGGCGTGCCCGGTCCGCAGCGCCGTGAGGTTGGCGTCGAGAATCTCCGGGGCGCCGGAGAACTTCGCGCGCAGGAAGGCCTCGGTGGACTCGGTGTCGCGGGAGTAGAGCCAGGAGAGCAGGCCCAGGGCCAGCATGTTCTTGGCCCGCTCCTTCTCCTTGCGGGTGAGACCCTCGACATCGGCGAGTGCCTCGACCGTCATCGAGGTGAGCGGCAGCGCGTGCACGTGATAGCCGGCGTCGGTGAGGGAGTCGTCGTCCAGGGGGCTCGCGGCATACCCCACCTTGGCGAGGTTGCGCCTGCTGAACTCGTCGGAGTTGGCGATGACCGTGGCCCCGCGCGGCAGGTCCGGAAGGTTGGCCTTCAGCGCGGCCGGGTTCATCGCGACCAGCACGTCCGGGGCGTCGCCCGGCGTGGCGATCTCGTGGTCGGCGAAGTGCACCTGGAAGGAGCTGACCCCCGGCAGCGTGCCCTGGGGCGCGCGGATCTCCGCGGGGAAGTTCGGCAGCGTCGACAGGTCGTTGCCCAGGGCCGCGGTGTCGGAGGTGAAGCGGTCGCCGGTGAGCTGCATCCCGTCGCCGGAGTCCCCGGCGAAGCGGATGACGACCCGCTCGAGCTGGTGGAGGGGAGTAGAAGACATGTCAATAGACAAGGCTACTCTCCCCTAAACGCTGGTCTGGACGCCGTCGGGGACGGCGCAGTGCCCAGCGCGCTCAGCCGTGCCGGACGCAGGTGGTCGCCCAGGGGCGGGCCTGCAGCCGGCCCTCCGGGATGGGCTCGCCGCAGACGATGCACCGGCCGTAGCTGCCGTCGTCGAGCGCCGCGAGCGCGGCGCGCACCTGGGTCAGCAGCGCCTGCAGGTTGTCGTGCGCGGTGACCGCGGTGAGCCGGTCGACAGCCATCGCCGTGCCGTCCCCGACCCGCTTGCCGAAGGATATGCTGCCCTGGTCCTGCACCGGGGCGGCCAGCTGGTCCATCTGGGCGACCAGCTCGGCCTCCTTGGCCTCCAGCTGCGCCCGCGTCTGCTCGTGCATCGGCCCAGCATCGCACGCGGCCGACCGGCGACGGGCTCAGAGCACGTCGTCGGTGGTGCCGAAGCTGCGGTAGTTGAGGTAGGAGCGACGCAACCGCAGCGCGTGCCGCAGCGCGGGGCTGAGCGGGCTGAGCGGCAGGTCGTAGGCGGGGAACCAGTAGCGGTCCGCGCCGAACTTGAGCTTCATCTTGTAGACGCCGAAGGAGTGCTTGCTCTCGTCCAGCAGCCGGGGAATGCCCCACAGGTCGAGGGTGGCGTAGCCGTGCTCGTGCGCGTCCTTGATCGAGGCCCAGTAGAAGGCGTCGGGCGCTTGGCGTCCTTGCGCTTCTCGCCCTCCAGCGGGGGCCGGTCGTCGCGCACCGAGCCGCCGTAGAGGTAGCAGGTGGTGTCGCCGAGCGCGATGAAGAAGCCGCCGGCCAGGGCGCGCCCCTCGTGCCGGGAGAGCACGAGGTATGCCTCACCGCCGTCCTGGTCGGCCTCCCGCCGCAGCGCCTCGTAGTAGGGGCGCGGGAAGGCGCCCAGGCTGGAGCGCTCGTTGGTCGCGGTGAAGATCTCCCAGAAGTCCTCGAAGCTGTCGTCGCGTCCGGCCTCGACCCCCATCCGATCCGCGGTGCGGACGTTGCGCCGGGCCATCTTGTGCAGCCCGGCGAAGATCGTGTCCGGGTCGGGGGTGGTGTCGATGAGGATCGTGTGCTCGGGCTGCTCGGTCTTCGCGCGGCGGAAGGGCCCGTGCCGGTCCGGGATGCGTGCCTGCTCCTGCGCGAGATCCTCCTGGGTGGCGCTGTGGCCGGCGAAGATCGGGTGCGGCGGCTCGATGGTGAGGTAGTGGTCGGTGCGGCGGGCGACGTGCTTGACGGCCGCGGCCACGTCGGGCAGCAGGTCGAGGTCGGTCAGGGCCGGGCCGCGCGGGGCATACAGGGTGCTGACGCCGGGGACGAGCCGCTTGCGCAGCAGCTGGAGCGCGCCCACGACCTGGCCGCCGCGTCGGACGAGGTAGCGTACCGGCTCCTGGCCGAGCTCCTTGCGCGCCTCGCCGTAGCCCCAGCCCTGGAGCGGGCTGGTGATCGGCATCTCGGCCACGGCGGCCGTGAAGGAGGCGCGGTCGTCGGCGGGTTCCAGGGTCACCGTCATGCCGACAGGGTAGCCCTCGGAGCGAGGCCGTCCGGCCAGGCCGAGCCGGGCCGCTGGCACACTGACCGGCATGTCCGGATCGGTGGTGGACGAGGGTCCTGCGACGGTGCTGGGGTGGGAGCACCTCACGGCCCCTGACCTGGGTGGACGCACGGTGGTGGTGACCGGGGCGAGCGACGGCATCGGCCGCGAGGTGGCGCTGCACCTGGCGCGGTGGGGCGCCCGGCTGGTCCTGCCGGTCCGCACCCGGGGCAAGGGCGAGGTGGTCCGGCGGCGGCTGCTCCGCGAGACCCGCGCCACCGGGCCGGACCCGGTGCGGCTGGTCGATCGACCTGGACGACATGCACTCCCGTCGGACCCGGTGGACCCTGCCCCGGGCCTACTCCCGCGCCAAGCTCACCGCGATGCTGTGGGGCCTCGACCTCGGCTCCCGCATGCCCTCCGGCACCGACCTGCAGCTCGCGCACCCGGGCTGGGTGGTCACCAACCTGCAGAACGCCAGCGGCAGCGCGCTGCTCGACCGCGCGGTCACGGCCGCCAGCAGGCCGCTGGCGATGACCGCGACCCAGGGCGCGGCCGCCGTCCTGCTCGCGCTGCCCCAGCCGCTGCCGCCGGGGTCCTACGTCGGGCCGGACGGGTGGCAGCACCTGCGCGGCCGCCCGACGCTGATCCCCCGGTCACCTGCCGCGCTGGATCGTGATCTCGCGGCAGGCACCGTCGCGTGGATGCGGCGCGAGGTCGGTCTGGACACCTGAGGCCGAGGTCGTCAGCGGGCGGCGCGATAGGCGGCGAGGGCCTCCTCGACCCGGCCCTGCTCGATCGCGGCGACCAGCCCGGCGACGGCATCCTCGACCTGGTCGTACATCGCGACGAAGGCCTCGCGGGACTGGCCCCACGGATCCGGGACGTCGCGGACCCCTGTCTCCTCCACGTCGCTCGCGAAGGCCCCGAGCCGCGCGACCTTGGCCGCGTCCTCGGGAGTCCGCGCGAGCGCGAGCAGGTCCTCCTCGTTGGAGGAGTCCATCGCCAGGACGAGGTCGGCGGTGTCGAAGTCGGCGGCGTCGAACTGCGCGCCGCGGCTGGTGAAGGCATACCCCCGGCTCTCGCCCTCGGCGCTCGACTGCGGGTGCGGGCGCTCACCGACGTGGTAGTCCGCGGTCCCGGCGGAGCTGACGGTGACGTCGTCGAGCCCGGCCTCCTCGAGCCGGGCGGTCAGGACCGCCTCGGCGGCAGGGGAGCGGCAGATGTTGCCCAGGCAGACGGTCATGAGGTGCATGCCCTCACTCTCTCACCGGCCCTGGCCTGCGAGGGTGGGGTGATGAGCGAGACCTTCACCAAGACCCGCGCCGGGGCGCCGCCGCTGTTCTTCGACCGCGAGGCGATGGGGCTGCGGGCGCTCGCCGCCGCGGGGGCGCGGGTGCCCGCCGTGCGGGAGGTGTCCGACGAGGGCATCACGATCGACCGGGTCGAGGCGGGCGGTCACCGCACCGCCGCCTCGGAGGAGGCCTTCGGGCGCGAGCTGGCCGCGCTGCACCGGACCACGGGTGAGCGCTACGGCGCGCTCGACGGCGAGCCCAGGGCCTACCTCGGCGACTGCCCGGTGGACCTCACCCCGTCCGACACCTTCGCCGAGTCCTGGCTCGAGCGCCGGGTGGTCCCGCTGGCACGGGAGTGCGTGGAGCGTGGGCAGTTCGACCCCAGCAGCCTCGCGGACGCGGAGCGGCTCAGCGCCGCGCACCTGGGCCCGGTCGAACCGCCCACCCTCGTGCACGGCGACCTGTGGGCGGGCAACCGGCTGGTCGACCGGCGCGGCCACAGCTGGCTCATCGACCCCTGCGCCCACCACGCCCACCGGGAGGTCGACCTGGCGATGATGCAGCTCTTCGGCGGCTTCAGTGGGCGAGTTTTCGCGGCCTACGCCGAGGACCTGCCGCTGGCCGACGGGTGGGAACAGCGGGTTCCGGTGTTCCAGACCGTCCCGCTCCTCGTGCACGTCCTCCTCTTCGGCGGTGGGTATGCCGTGCAGGCCGCCGAGGCGCTGCGCGCGGCGGCGTGCTGAGATAGGAGCAGGCGACCAGGGAGGTGCGTGATGCGGCGGACGCTCGGTGCCGTGCTCGCGGGCGCCCTCCTCGTGCCCACAGCATCCTGCACCCGGGAGTACGACGACGACATGGCTGCGAGGACCACCCCGCCGCTCGTCGTGCAGACCGCTGCGCCGCCGGAGCCCGCCGCCACCTCGACGTCCCCGCCTGACCCCGCCCTCGCCAGGCAGGCCGCCGAGCCGGTCGACCCGGCGGAGGGCATCGCCGACGCGGAGCTCCTGGAGCAGACCGAGTGGGTCCTGGGGCTGCTGGAGGAGGGTGCCCGTGGGCCGGCCGCCGAGGAGTCGGTGCAGCGCTTCGCGCCGACCTTCCTGGAGCAGGCCTCGGTGCTCCAGCTCGGTGCGATCTTCGCCGGGCTGCGCGGCGCGGCCCCCTACACCGTCACCGCGTCCGGGCAGAGCGACGGCGTCGGGCGCACCGCGACGCTGACCCTGCACGCCGCCGAGCAGCCGCTCGTCATGACCCTCGGGCTCGACGACGAGGGGCGGATCAGCACCCTGCTCTTCCAGCCGGACACCTCCGGCGAGCCGCCCGAGATCGACTCGTGGGCCGACCTCGACACCGCCCTGGCCGAACTCGGCGGGGTGAGCCAGGTGGTGGTCGGCTACGTCGGCAACGGCGACTGCGAGGTCAAGCACACCACCGCCGGCCTCGACCCCGCTGACGCCGCCTACCCCACCGGCTCGGTCGTCAAGCTGCTGGTGCTCGCGGCGGTGGCCGATGCCGTCATCGAGGGGGAGCTCGCCTGGGAGGACGAGCTGACGATCATCCCGGAGGTGAAGAGCCTGCCCTCCGGCGTCCTGCAGGACCGTGAGGACGGATCGACGGTCACCGTTCGCGAGGCCGCCGAGCTGATGATCTCGATCAGCGACAACACCGCCACCGACCTGCTCATCGAGGCCGTCGGCCAGCGCGCCCTGCGCGAGAGCGCCCTCACCGCCGGGATCGACCCGACGCGCATCATGCCGGTGCCCACGACCCGGCAGCTCTTCCAGCTCGGGTGGCAGGTGGACAGCGAGGTGCGGGACCGCTGGTCCGAGGCGCAGGTCCCCGAGCGCCGGGAGGCGATCCTGGCCGACCTGCCCGAGGAGCTGGACCTCGCACCGGGGTCGGTGACCGAGCCCGTCTGGGAGAGCGGGGCCGACTGGTTCCTCACCGGCGCCGAGGTCTGCGGGCTGCACGCCCGGCTGCAGCTGCAGGCCAGGACCGAGCAGGCCGGGCCGGTGCGCGACATCCTCGCCGTCAACCCCGGCCTCACCCCGCCAGAGGGCGTCGCCTACCAGGCCTTCAAGGGCGGCTCCGTGCCGGGCGTGCTGGCGCTCTCGTTCTATCTAGAGACCTCCGAGCCCTACGGCGACCCCGACGCCTTCCCGCCCGAGGGGGTCGTGCTCGTCGTCCTCACCGCCAGCGGCGAGCCCGTCGACCAGCTCCGGGCGATCACGATCGTCAAGGCCGGCCTCCAGCACCTGGCGCAGGGTCCCGGCTAGTCTGACGGCGATGTCCGACTACCTCGTCGTCGTGCTGGTCACGCTCCTGGGCGTGGCCCTGGTCGCGACCGCCTTCGGCGCCCGGCGGCTGCTGGCGCCGAGCGACCCGACCCCGGCCAAGGTCACGACATACGAGTCCGGCGTCGACCCCGTCGGCAGCGGCTGGGAGCAGGGCAGCGTCCGCTACCTCGTGTATGCCCTGCTCTACGTCGTCTTCGCCGTCGACGCGGTCTACCTCTTCCCCTGGGCGCTGGTGATCCGCACCGACCTCGGCCTCGCCAGCATGGTCGAGATGGCGATCTTCATCGGCGTCCTCGTCGTGGCACTGCTGCACGTGTGGCGGCGCGGGTTGCTGCGGTGGTGGTGAGGTGAGCGAGCCCAGGCCCGGGAGCGGGCAGACCACCAGCCTGCCGACGCCGCGCGTCGGCGCGCCGGTCGAGAAGGCGCCCCGCGCGGTCCAGGTCGTCCTCAACTGGGGCCGGAGGTACTCCCTCTGGGTCTTCAACTTCGGCCTCGCGTGCTGCGCGATCGAGTTCATCAGCGCCTCGATGGCGCGCCACGACTTCATCCGGCTGGGCGTCATCCCCTTCGCCCCCGGGCCGCGACAGTCCGACCTCATGGTCGTCTCGGGCACCGTGACGGACAAGATGGCGCCGGTCATCCGGCGGCTCTACGACCAGATGCCCGAGCCGAAGTACGTCATCTCCTTCGGTGCGTGCTCCAACTCCGGCGGCCCCTACTGGGACAGCTACTCGGTGACCAAGGGGGTCGACCAGCTCATCCCGGTGGACGTCTACGTGCCCGGCTGCCCGCCGCGCCCGGAGGCGCTGCTGCACGGCATCGTCACCCTGCAGGAGCAGATCGCCGCCGAGACACCGGGACGGGCGCGGGCGCGCCACGGCGGGCGGTATGCCGACCGTCCGGTCACCGCGGCCGAGGTCACCCGCGCCTCGTCGCCCCACCGGAGCAGGCTTGAGTCCGCGTCGTCGGTGCGAGCACCGCCGCAGGACGCGCTCTACGGTGGGTCCATGACGCTCGGCGACCCGGCGCACGCCGCTCCCTCGGTGACGGAGCGTCGCGTGCCGCCGGAGGAGTGGTACGACGCGGTGCGCGCCGCACGCGAGGAGGGGTATGCCTTCTTCGACTGGCTGTCCGCGGTCGACGAGACCGACGCCGAGGTGGCGCAGGACGAGGCCGCGGAGCGCTCCGAGGGCAGAGAGGCAGGGGCTGCGCCGGATGACGGTGCCGACCCCGAGGCGCCGCTCGCGCCGGGGTGGAGGTCCTGGCGCACCTCCTCGACGTCCGGGGCGCGGGTCGCGGCGGGCTCCGGCGGCTGCTGCTGCGCACCCGGCTTCCCGAGGGCGGGACCCTCGCCTCGGTCACGGACCTCTTCGCCGGCGCCGCGTGGCACGAGCGGGAGACGCACGAGATGTTCGGGGTCGGCTTCACCGGCTTCGAGGACGGCACCGGCCTCGGGCTGCGTCCGCTGCTGCTGCCGGAGGGCTTCGAGGGGACCCCGCTGCGCAAGGACTTCGTGCTGGGGGCGCGTGCCTCCAAGCCGTGGCCGGGCGCCAAGGAGCCGGGGGAGGGCTCGGGCGAGGGGGCAGGACCGGCGTCAGCGGCGGCACGGCCGCGGCGACCACGCAAGCGGCTGCTCCCGCCCGGGGTGCCGGACCCGTCCTGGGGGCCGCGGCCGGACTGAGCTGCCGCCCGAAGCGACCTACCCGCCCCCCGCGCCTGCCGCAGCCGTTGCAGGTCGTCGTCGAGGAAGCGACCGAGCACGGAGACCTCCTGGTCGACGTAGCCCAGCCCGGCGTAGAAGCGCCGGACAGCGTCGTTCTCCGCGCGGATCATGAGCATGACCTTGGGGATGCCCTGGTCCTCGATCCACCGCTCCGCCGCCGCGACCAGCGCCCGCCCGACCCCGGCGCCGCGACGCTCGGCGTCGACCGCCAGGTAGTAGAGCCACCCGCGGTGCCCCTCGTGGCCCACCATGACCGTGCCGAGCAGGGTGTCGGTCTCCAGCGCCCCCAGCACCGCGGAGGCCGGTCCCTGCACCGCGGTCCTGAAGTCGGCGCGCGGGTCGTTCCAGGGTCGGGTGAGACCACCCTGCTCCCAGAGGCGGGCCGCGGCATCGGCGTGGTCGAGGGTGAGGGGGCGGATCTGCATACCCCCATCGTGCCCGGGTCAGTGCTGGACCGTGATGTCCCCGGTGCCGGTGCGCACGCCGACGCGCAGGAAGTCCTCGTCCTCGCCCGGGGCGCCGACGCCCTCGACGTCCCGCCGGACCTGGCCGAGCCCGCTGGACAGGTCGAGCCACACGGGTATGCCCCGGCGCACCCGCACCCGGACGTCGCCGGTCCCGGTGCGCACCGACAGCTCTCCCCGGGAGTGCGCGACGTCGACGTCGCCGCTGCCGGTCGTGAGGGTGGTGTCCTGCGCCGTCCGGGCGAGGGTCAGGTCGCCGCTGCCCGAGCGCACCTCCAGGGACTCCGGCCCGGTGGCCTCGTCGAGCACGACGTCGCCGGACCCGGTGGTGAGCGAGCCGGCGCGGAGCTGGCCGATGCGGACGTCGCCGGAGCCGGTCGACGCGCTCAGCATGCCGACCTCCTCGAGCGACAGGTCTCCCGAGCCGGAGCGGACCGTGGCCGCACCGCCGAGGCCCTGGAGGACGATGTCGCCGTTCTTCGTGCTGGTCTTCAGCTCGGTCCTCGGGGGGAGGTGCACCTCGACGTGCACCGCCTCGTGGCCGGTGCCGAAGGAGAAGGAGCCGATCGACACCGAGAAGCCCCGGCCCGGGCCCTCCGGGTCGACGAGCGCGGGCACGTCGACGAGCACCCGACCTCGTTGCGCGACCGCCGTCACGGGGCCGAAGTCCACCGGGCGGGCGCAGCTCAGGGTGATCTCGGCCGACCCCTCCGATGCGTCGAAGACGACGGCGATGTCCCCGCGGTGGTTCTTGACCTCCACGTGGACGAGGTCGTCCTCGGTGAAGCTGTAGGTGCTGGTGCTCTGTGCCGTGGTGCTCATGGTGTCCTCTCAGGCCCAGCCGGTGACCCGGCGGGGAGTCGGTGTGGCGCTGCTGCGGATGGCGGCGTCGAGGTCTGCGGCGGCGCCCTGGACGGGGGAGTCGGTCGCCCGGCGCAGCGTCTGCACGACCCAGGTGTTGAGCGAGGTCTCCGCCTGCTCGGCCCGGGCCTCGGCCCGACGCTTCAGCGTCTCGGGCAGCCGGACGGTGAGGCGCGCGGTGCCACGACCCTTGTCGTCGTCGTCCTCTTCGTCGTCGGCGCCGCGGACGCCGCGCTCCGGGTCGTCGGCCTCTGCGGGGGAGGGCAGCTGCCGGACCTCCAGCGCGGGGTCTCGGCCGTCCATGCGGAGGGTGACGACCGCGTCGTCCAGCTCGGCGGTGATCGCGGCGGCGGCGTCGGAGAGCGCCTGCACCAGTGCGAGCCGCACCGCGGGCTCGATCGAGGGGACGAGGCGCCGCACCACCTCGCGGGTGGGTTCGTCGGCGAGCGCGGTCGAGCGGGCCAGGTCTCCGGACACGGCCTCGAGGTAGGGCGACAGATCCATGACGGCATAGTGACATCACTATGACGTCACCATCAACCGATCTGACGTCATGCCCGGACGCCCGCGCGTGCTGCGTCAACCACCCCGCGCACTCTGCGCGCAGACCCCGCGGTCGGTCTGCACGTACGGGGCGGTCAGCCCTGCGGTGCGGCTCCCGCAGGTCGTGGGTGCCAGTCGTTAGGGTGAGCGCGATGCTCGCCGAACTCCCGTGGGCCCTCGAGGCCGGGCTGAAGGCCGCCTGCGTGCTGGCGGCCTTCCTCGTGCTGCCCCTGGCGGTCGGCCAGCTCGAGCACAAGCTCATGGGCCACATGCAGGGACGGCTCGGGCCGATGGAGGCCGGTCCGCACGGCATCGGCCAGCTCGTGGCCGACGGCATCAAGTTCGCCCAGAAGGAGGACGTCGTGCCCGCGGCCGCGGACCGTCCCGTCTTCCGGCTGGCGCCCGCGGTGGCCCTCATCCCCTACCTCGTGGCGCTCGCCGCGATCCCGCTCGCCGCCACCTGGGTCGCCGTCGACGTCCCCGCCAGCCTGCTCCTCGTGCTGGCGGTGACCAGCGTCGGCGTCATCGGCACGCTCATGGCCGGGTGGGGCTCGGGCAACAAGTACTCCCTGCTCGGGGGCCTGCGCGCCGGCGCGCAGCTGGTGTCCTACGAGCTGCCGCTGGTGCTGGCGGCGGCCAGCGTGGCCATGGCCGCCGGGACCCTCTCCCTCACCGGGATCGTCCAGGAGTGGTCCTGGTGGTGGATCGCCTGGCAGCTGCCGGCCGCCGTGGTCTTCCTCGCCGCGAGCGTCGCCGAGCTGCAGCGCACCCCGTTCGACGCGCCGGTCGCCGACTCCGAGATCGTCTTCGGCCCGCTGACCGAGTACACCGGGCTGCGCTTCGCCTTCTTCCTGCTCGCCGAGTATGCCGGCATCGTCGTCATGGCACTGCTGTTCACCGTGCTCTTCCTCGGCGGGTGGCGCGGACCCTGGGGCGACATCGGCGCCGTCGGCGCCTGTGGACGCTGCTCAAGGCGACGGGGGTCGCGGTCCTCGTCCTCTGGCTGCGCGTCGCCTGGCCGCGGGTGCGCGAGGACCAGCTGCAGCGCCTGGCCTGGCTCGTGCTGCTGCCGCTCGCGCTCCTGCAGCTGGCGATCACCGGCGTCGGCGTGGTGGTCCTCGCATGAGGGGCGTCACGGGTCTGCTGCGGGGGCTGGCGACGACCGGGCGCACCGCGGCCCGGCGCGCGCACACGGCGCAGTACCCGCATACCGAGCCCGAGCTGCCCGAGCGCAGCCGCGGCGTCATCGCGCTGCTCGAGGACAACTGCACGTCGTGCATGCTCTGCGCCCGCGAGTGCCCGGACTGGTGCATCACGATCGACTCGCACAAGCAGACCCTGCCCGCGGAGACCGAGGGGGGTCGCGAGCGCTCGCACAACGTGCTCGACCGCTTCGACATCGACTTCTCGCTGTGCATGTACTGCGGCATCTGCATCGAGGTATGCCCCTTCGACGCCCTCTTCTGGGCGCCGGACTTCGCCTACGCCGAAGGCGACATCCGCAACCTGCTGCACGACAAGGAGCGGCTCGGCACCTTCATGGACACGGTGCCCGACAGCGCGCTGCCCGCTGCGGAGGACGGGCCGTGAGCGGTCTGGACGTCCTCTTCTGCGCCGTCGGGCTGGTGACCGCCGGCGCCGCCCTGCTGGCGGTGTCCTCGCGGCAGGTGCTGCACGCCGCCCTGTGGCTCGTGGTGACGCTCGGCGGCCTGGCCGGGTGCTACCTCGTGCTGGGGGCCGAGCTGGTCGCCCTGGTCCAGCTGCTGGTCTACGTCGGTGCCGTCGTCGTGCTCGTGCTCTTCGCCCTCATGCTCACCCGCTCCGGCGGCGTGCCGGTCGTGACGTCGGTGCCGCAGCGGGTGGCCGCGGGGCTGGTCGGCGGCGGCACGACGGTCGTGCTCGGCGGGGCGTTGCTCTCCGCCTTCGGGTGGGGCAGCGTGCCGGTCGACGGTGCCGGCAACGAGGCGGTGGCCGCCACGATCTTCGGCACCGACGTCTGGCCGTTCGAGCTGCTCTCGGTCCTGCTGCTCACGGCACTGGTCGCGGCGGTGGCGGTGGCCCGCGCCCCGGTCGGCGGCCAGGACGACCCCAGCCAGCGGCCGGACGCGCCGCCCGAGGTCGAGGCCGTGCGGGGGGAGGACGCGTGATCCGCCCCGCGCTGCCCTACCTGCTCGTCGCCCTCCTCGCCGGCCTCGGGGCCTACGGCATCCTCGCCCGGCGGCACGCCGTCCTCGTGCTCGTCGGGGTCGAGCTGCTGCTCGGCGCGGCGGGCCTGCTGCTGGTGACGGTCGCCCAGACCGGCGCGGCGGGCGACCCGGGAGCCGCGGTGCTGACCCTCTTCGTCATCACGATCGCGGCGGCCGAGGTGGTGGTCGCGCTCGCGGTCCTGCTCGCGCTCTTCCGCGCCCGCGGGCACGTCGACCTGCACGCGCAGCTCGACGGTCCCGACCCCGGGGAGGTGGGGGAGCGTGCCTGAGCTGCCCGACCTGCCCTGGTCCGAGCTGCAGCTGCCCGACATACCGCTGCCGGAGCTGCCGATGCCGGACCTCTGGGGTTCGCCCGCGCACTGGGCGGTCCTGGCGACGCTGCTCGCCGCGCTCGCCGGGCTCGGGCTGACCGGACGCTCCAACCGGCTCGCCGCCTGGGTCGGGGTCGGCGGCTCCTTCGTGGCCGTCGTGGCGACGACGTGGCAGCTCTACACGCTCACCCGGATCGAGGGCGCGCAGCGCGACGTCGGGACGATCGGAGCGCTGCGGCTCGGTGACCTCGAGGCGCCGCTGCGCCTCCTGGTGACGTGGCCGACGGCGCTGGTCGCGGCGACGGTCGCCGCCGTGGCCCTCGTCGTCCAGGGGTATGCCCGGTGGTACCTCTGGTACGACCCCCGCTACCGACCGTTCGCGGCGACCGTGTCGCTCTTCACGGCGGCAATGCTGCTGCTCGTCCACTCCGACGACCTGCTGCTGACGCTCGTGGGCTGGGAGGTGATGGGCTGGTGCTCCTACCTGCTCATCGGGCACCAGTCGACGCGCTCGGCCTCGGCGCGCGCCGCGAGCAAGGCGCTGCTGGTGACCCGCACGGCCGACATCGGCTTCGTCCTCGGCCTGGTCGTGCTCGCCGCCGGTGCCGGGACCACCCGCACGACCGAGGTGGTGCAGCACTGGGCCGAGGTCGCCACCTCGCCCACGCTCACGGCGGCGCTGTGCCTGCTTGTCCTCGGCGTCGCCGGCAAGTCGGCGCTCTTCCCCTTCCAGGACTGGCTGCCGGACGCCATGGAGGGACCGACGCCGGCCTCCGCGCTCATCCACGCGGCGACGATGGTGGCCGCCGGCACCGTGGTGCTGACCCAGCTCTTCGGGCTGCTCGTCCTCTCCGGCCCCGCGCGCATGCTGCTCGCGGTGCTGGCGTGCGTGACCATGATCGGCGCCGCCGTCCTCGCCTTCGCGCAGGGCGATCTCAAACGGCTCCTGGCCTGGTCCACCGTCAGCCAGGTCGCGCTCATGCTCGCCGTGCTCGCGGCCGCCACCCCGGCCACCGGCCCGGACGCGGCGCTGCAGCACCTCGTCGCGCACGCGTGGTTCAAGGCGTTGCTCTTCCTCACCACCGGCTGGCTGGGCGTCCTGGTCGGCGGCACCGCCATGGCCCTGGTCGCCTCCGGTGCCCGGCGCTACCGGGTCCTGCGGCACCGGTTCGGCTGGGGCCTGCTCGCCCTCGCCGGGGTGCCGCCTTTCGTCGGCTTCTTCTCCAAGGAGCTCATTCTCGGCACCGCGGAGGCCGGCACGAGCCCGGGTGCGGCCGGAGGTCTGGTCTCCGTGCTTGTCCTGGCCTCGGTCGGGGCGAGCGCGCCGCTCACGGCGGCCTACTGCATGCGCGCCTGGCTGGTGCTGAGCCGACCGACGGCGGTGCAGGGCCTGGCGCAGACCTACCACCCCGGCCCGGTGCAGCGAATCGACGACTTCTTCGACGAGCCGCAGGTGCTGCAGGAGGCCGAGGGGGTGGAGCGGGCCGAGGCGGCGATCAGCTCCTCCGCCCGCATGGGCACTTCCTTCCTCATGATCATGACCCTGCTCGGCGGGCTGGTCGCGCTGCTGCCGGTCTGGGGGCCGCAGGTCGCGCTCGACCTGCAGCTCACCGCGGCGACGCTGCTGCTCATGCTGGTGAGCGCGCTGCTCGTCCGGCTCGCGGCGGGGGGCGTGCGCACCCGCGACGCGGCAGCACGCATACCGGGCGCGGCCAGCCTCGCCGCCGAGCGCGGCCTGCACGCCGACGCCGCCTACCGCGTGCTCGTCGCCATGCCGGTGCTCGCCCTGGCGCGGGGCGTCGCGTGGTTCGACGACCAGGTCCTCGACGCCTGGGTCCGGGGCCTGGGGGCCGGCGCGCGACCGCTCGGCCGGGTCGGTGACCTCACCAGCCCGCGGCGGGCGACGGCGGGCCTGGCGCTGGTGCTGGCCGGGATGCTGCTGCTGGCGGCGATCGGGGTGGTGACGGCGTGACCGGGACGCTGAGCCGGGTGCGGGACGACGTCCTCGCCCTGGTGCCCGACCTGGGCGCCTGGTGGTATGCCCTCGCGCTCGCCCCGCTCCTCCTCGCCGCCGTGATGCTGCTCGTGGTGGGCCGCTGGCCCGAGCAGCCCGGGCATCGCGCGGTGCACCGCAGCTCGGTGGCGGCGGCGCTGGTCAGCGCCCTCGGCGTGGCCGGGGTCGCGCTGGACCGCCCCGTCGTCGAGGTGAGCTGGATCCCGAGCCTCGGCGTGTGGTTCACCCTCCGGCCGGACGGGCTGTCCGTGCCGCTGCTGCTGCTGACGGCGGTGGTGGGCGTCGTGGCCACGGCGCTCCACCTGCACCCGGCCCGGGAGGCCCGCACTGTCGCGGTCGACCTCGAGGACAGCGACCCCACCTCGCCCATCCCGGTGGTGCGCGGGGTCGACGTGCCGGGCCTGGCGAGCTACCACGCCTGCCTGCTGCTGGTGCTCCTGGGGGCGCTGCTGGCGTTCCTCGCCGGGGACGCCCTGCTCTTCTTCGTCGGCTTCGAGCTGGTGCTCGTGCCCATGTGGTTGCTGGTGGCCCGGCACGGCGACCCCGGGAGCGACCGGGACGGCGCCGCGCTGCGCTTCCTGCTGGTGACCGTCGTCGGCTCCTCGCTGGTGCTGCTCGGCATCCTCGCGCTCGCCACGGCGCTGGGCACCACCGACCTCCAGGTGTGGGCGGCGCAGGGGGGCGCCACCCTGGGTCGCGGCTCGCAGCTCGCGATCGCCGCAACTCTGCTCGTGGGGCTCGCGCTCAAGGTCCCCGTCTTCCCGCTGCACACCTGGCTGCCGTGGGTGCACGCCACGGCCCCCACCGCCGGCTCGGTGCTCCTCGCGGCGGTCCTGCTCAAGCTCGGCACCTACGGCATGGTGCGGCTGGTCGTGCCGGTGGTGCCCGAGGGCTTCGCCGCCTGGTCGCCGCTGCTGGCCGGGCTCGCGGTCGCCGGCATCGTCTGGGCCTCGCTCATCTGTCTCGTCGAGCGCGACCTCAAACGGCTCATCGCCTGGTCCTCGGTGGCGCACCTGGGCTTCGTCGTCCTCGGGATCGCCTCCGGGACGCAGGCCGGGCTGCAGGCGGCGCTCTTCGGCAACGTCGCGCACGGCCTGGTCTCGGCCCTGCTCTTCGTCGTCGTCGGCGGGCTCAAGCACCGGTGGGGCAGCGCGGACCTGACCCTCCGGCACGCCGCGCTGCGCGAGGTCACGCCGCACCTCGGGCTGGCGCTGATGGTCGGTATGGCGGCCTCCAGCGGGCTGCCCGGGCTGGCGGTCTTCTGGGGTGAGATCGGCGGTCTGCTGGCGGCGTGGTCGCCGGCGCCGGACCGGCCGGAGGGCTGGTTCCGGGCCTTCGCGGTGGTCGGCGCGGTCGGTGGTGCGCTGGCCGTCGCCTACACCGTCCGGGTGCTGCGCGAGGTGTGGTTCGGCGACCGGGTCGAGCCGCGCATCCCCGACGCCGTCCGGACCGAGCGGACCGCCCTGCGCCTGCTGGGCGTGCTGGTGCTGCTGCTCGGCCTGCTGCCGACGGTGCTGCTGTCGGTGACGGCGCCCTTCGTCGAGGGGGTGCTCGCGCGATGACGTTGCAGCTCGACCTGCTGGCGCTGCTGCCGGTGCTCGCGCCCGTGGTGGCCGCGGTGCTGGTGCTCGTGCTGGACGTGACGCTCCCGGCACGGCGGACACCGCACCTCTACCTCGGCGGCGCCGGCCTGCTGGCCGGTGCGGCTGCGGCGGTGCCCGGCCTCCTGCTCCCTCCCGGGGACCGCCGCGGAGCGCTGTGCCTGCCGGACGGCTGGTGCGCCTACGCCGCCGATGACCTCGTCTCTGCGCTCCAGCTGGCGGCGCTGCTGGCCGCACTGGTCGTCCTGGTGCTGGCCTGGCCCGACTGGTCGGCGCCGGGCCGCGACGGCGGGCCGGAGCCGACGGGTCGTGCGCCCGTGGTGCTCGCGCTGCTGCTGGCAGCGACCGCCGGGGTGGTCGCGGTGCCCGCGGCGGGCGACCTCGGCTCGCTGCTGGTCTCCCTCGAGCTGGCCACGCTGCCCACGGTCGTGCTCGTGGCGCTCGTGCGCACCACCTGGGCGGCGCCCCGTCGCGCGCGGGCCGTGGACGGCGCGGTCGCGCTGCTGACGACCTCGCTGGTCTCGTTCGGGCTGCTCGCGCTGGGTGCGGCCTTCTGGGCCGCGGCGACCGGCAGCACCCGCTTCACCGGCATACCCTCGGCGCCGCACCCCGAGCTGCTCGTGCTGGCCGCGGTGCTGCTCGTGGCAGGCCTGGCGTTCAAGGTGTCCGCCGTGCCCTTCCACGCGTGGACGCCGATCACGTATGCCGCGGCGCCGCTGCCGGTGACGGCCTACCTGGCCACGGTGTCGAAGGTGGCTGCCCTCGGCGGTCTCGTGGTCGTGGTCCGTGCGCTCGGTGAGGTCGAGGGGACCACCCTGGTCGCGATCGCGCTGCTGGCGGCGGCGTCGATGACGGTGGGCAACCTCGTGGCGCTGGTGCAGCAGGACGCGGTGCGGCTGCTCGCCTGGTCCACCGTGGCACAAGCCGGCTGGGTGCTGCTGCCGCTGGCCTCGCTGTCGGCGCGGGCCGCCAGCGCCGCAGGGTCCTACCTCGTGGTCTACCTCACGGCCACGCTGCTGGCCTTCGTGGTCGTGGCAGCCGTCGCCGGACTGGTCCGGGACAGCGCCTCCGACGGGACGCAGGGCGCGTCGCCCGCAGCGGGGTCCACGACGCTCCAGCTGCACCGCGGTCTCCTCCGGGACCGGCCGCTGCTCGCGGTGCCGCTCGGGCTGGCCCTGCTGGCGCTGGCCGGCCTGCCACCGGCGATCGCGGGTCTCATCGCCAAGGTGGTGGCGCTGCGCCCGGTCCTGGGCGACGAGACGTGGTGGCTGGCGGTCGTCGCGGCGGTCAACATCGCCCTCGGCATCACGGTCTACCTGCGCTGGCTGGTCGTGCTCGCCGCCCAGGGGGGCCGGTCGGCCCGCCGGCCTGTCCGCGCGCGGGCGAGCCGGGGGAGCGCGCCGGGCGACGAGACCGGGGACGAGCCGGAGGCGCAGCAGAGCGGGGACGAGCCTGCGGCGCAGCAGACGGGCGGGGCGCCCGGCCCCGATGTCCCGGTCCGGCTGTGGGTGCTCGTCGGTCTGCTCACCGCCGCCCTCGTGGTCGGCAGCATCGCCCCGATCGGCATCGTCTGATCTCCGGGGCCTGCCCCGGTGCACCGAGTGGCCCAGTGGTGCGCCCGATCAGGCCTGGTATGCCGACCGAAGTGGGCCACTGGGTACGTCCCCGGTCACCCAGGCCGGCGTGGCTGCTCGAGATCAGCGGGGCGGGCCGTCAGGGCAAGGCTGGTGTGCAGCGTCGCGCGGCGCTCGACGAAGCCCCAGCGCCCGTCGAGAAGCTGGAGCACGTCGTCGTAGGTCCCGGCCGACTGCAGCCACTCACCGGACGCGAGCTGGGTCAGGGTGTCGGTGTCGACCCGAGCCACGGCCCGCGTGCTGCCCGCCGTCAGATCCACCGAGAGGTTGGCCGTCCAGTGCGCCATGAAGGGCTGGGTCTCCCACTGCCGCTGGATGGCGGCGCCGATCTGGTCCCGCCCGGTGAACCTGGCGCTGCCGACGTCCCAGACGGCGTCCTCGTGCCACACGGAGAGGAAGAGGTCGAGGTCGCGCTTGTCTGCGCCGTGGCTGTAGTCCGCGACGAGGCGCCGGACCTCCTGCAGCCCTTCGAGCCGTGCGAGACGTGCCTCGAGGTCGTGGGTGTGAGTCATCGTTCCATCCTGCCTGCGCGGACCGACAGGGAATACCTCGGGAACACCGGCACGACGCCCGGTCGTTGACCTGACATGCACAAGCACTACAACGGGCTGAAGACGACCTTCCTCTTCGGCGCCATCTGGGCCATCTTCCTGGGGATGGGTGCGCTCCTCGGCGGCAGCTGGATCTGGATCTTCGCCCTGTTCGGTCTCGTGACGACGTTCTACAGCTACTGGAACTCGGACAAGCTGGCGATCCGCGCCATGCGGGCCCAGCCGGTCACCCGGGAGCAGCAGCCGCAGATGTACCGCATCGTCGAGGAGCTGTCCCAGCAGGCGGGCAAGCCCATGCCCCGGCTCTACGTCAGCCCGACCGCCGCGCCCAACGCCTTCGCGACCGGGCGCAACCCGCAGAACTCCGCGGTCTGCTGCACCGAGGGCATCCTGCACCTGCTCGACGAGCGCGAGCTGCGCGGTGTCCTCGGGCACGAGCTCATGCACGTCTACAACCGCGACATCCTCACCAGCTCGGTCGCGGCCGGCATCGCCGGTGTCATCACCTCGGTGGCGCAGCTCGCCTTCTTCTTCGGCGGCAGCCGCGACAACGGTGGCAACCCGCTGGCCATGCTCGCGATGGCGCTGCTCGCTCCCTTCGCCGCGACCGTCGTGCAGCTCGCCATCAGCCGCACCCGGGAGTACGACGCCGACGAGGACGGCGCCCAGCTCACCGGTGACCCGCTCGCGCTCGCCTCCGCGCTGCGCAAGCTCGAGGCCGGGACGCAGCAGGCGCCGCTCGCGCCCGAGCGGCAGGTCGTCAACGCCAGCCACATGATGATCGCCAATCCGTTCCGGGCCCGCGACGTCACCAAGATGTTCGCCACGCACCCGCCGATGGGTCAGCGGATCGCCCGCCTGGAGCAGATGGCCCAGTCCGGTCAGCCGGGCATCGAGCGTCTCTGACCCGCCCCCTAGCCGGGCGTGCTCAGGCGCCGGAGCCCCGCACCGGTCAGGTATGCCCGCGCCCGCCGGTGCTCGGTGCCGGCCGGGCTCGCCCCTGACGGCGCGGGCCGGGGGACGGTCGCCGCGGATGCTCGCCACCATGTCGACCGCCCGCCGGGTGGCTCGCACGTCGTGGGCGCGGAAGACCGTGGTGCCCAGCCAGGCGGCGACGGCGGTGGCCGCGAGCGTCCCCTCCAGCCGGTCGTCGGCCTCCAGGTCGAGGGTCTCGCCGACGAAGTCCTTGCGCGACAGCGCCTGCAGCACCGGGTAGCCCAGGGCCGCGACGTCGGCGGTGTGCCGCAGCGTCGTGAGTGAGGTGTTTCAGCGTTAATGTCCGCTTCGGGCGGTCGGATCAAACCACATCCGGGTCTTCTGGATTGGGTTGATTCTTCCTCTGGTCTCGGTGGTAGGCAAGTCGCTGCCGGGCGGCCTGGGCCAGGCCCTGCCGGCGGGCGGTGCGGATGGCCTCGCCGCGGCCGGTGTGCTCGTCCAGGGGCGTGACGTAGCCGATGCCGGAGTGCAACCGGGAGCCGTTGTACTCCGCCCGGACGACCTCGAGCTCGGCGCGCAGCACGGCGGGGTCGGTGATGACGTTCAGGTGGGGCCACTCGGCCTTGAGGGTGCCGTTGAGGGATTCGATCCAGGCCTGGTCGGTCGGGGTGGAGGGCCGGCCGAAGTGCTGAGCGATCGCGACCATGGCCATGAACTTGCGGGTGTGGCCGGCGATCATCTGCGAGCCGTTGTCGCTGACCGCGAGCAGGATCGGGGTCGCCTCGTCCTCTCCGTCCAGACCCAGTGCCCGGTCCAGGGCCTCGGCCCGGTCCAGCGCCGCCTCCAGGAGCCCCTCGGCGTCCAGGGCCTGCTCGAAGGCGAGGCGGACCTGGGTGTGTGTTTCCTGCGCGGAGACGACGTGGGTGAGCCACTTGCGCGAGACGAGGTCCTCGATGATGAGCACGGCCATCCCGGCTCGCGGGAAGTGGGTGCTGTCGTAGATCCAGATCGAGTTCGGGGTGTACGTGGCCCAGTCCGGGAACGGCCGTCGTTCACCCCGTGGCGGGCGTGGCGGGTGACGAAACCGCAGGTCGTGATCGTTCAGGACGCGTCGGACCGTGGACGGGGAGGCCCAGAACAGGTCCTCGTAGGAGCCGCGGTGGGCCAGGCGCCGGTGGGAGAAGTCCTTCACCCCGAACGTCTCGAACGCGGACACGATCGCCTCGATCTCCGCCGGGGTCAGCGCGTTCAGCGACGCACCGGGGCGGGCATCGACCAGCGTGGTCCCGGTGTCCTTGCGGCGGGTCCACCGGCGGGCGCGGCGCTCCTCCAAGCCGAGGACGGCGCAGGCCTTGACCAGCGGCCACCCCTGTGCCAGGGCGTGCTCGAGAGCGTTCAGCAGGACAGTCTTGGTGGCCGCGTCGACGCGGGCCGGAACGGGGGCCATGGGCATCAGTCCAGCCCCC
>NZ_MKKF01000003.1:0-103450 GCF_001942435.1 Serinicoccus sp. CNJ-927
CCAGCGGCCATCGTGGTGCTCCGTTTCGAGTCGGTTGTGAGAGATCACTCGAAGGATCACACCGGTGGCCGCGCCTACCTCAGCAGGACACGCTCACCCCGGTGCTCGTACACCACTCTGCAGGACTCCACTAAGACCGCCCCCTGGTAATTGCTTCGCGCGAGCTCAACCAGGGCGTCCTCGAGGCCAGACATAGACATGAGTATTGCCGAACGGACGCCGCAGACGTCCTGAGCGCTGCAGTAGCGGATGTCCGCAGTGGTCTCTCGTCCGCTACCTAGCCAGGCCGAGGAAAGCCATGAGGGCGCGTTCGACCTCCACGAGACTTTCGGGCGCCAGGCGGCCAATGCGGGTACCGACGTTCTCGCGGCGGACTGTGGTGACCTTGTCGATCATGACCTGGCTGTCGTGCTGCAGGCCGGTGAAATCATCGGCGGCGACGCGTACGCGAAGCAGAGGGGCATCTACCAGCGTCGTCGTCAGGGGCGCCACGGTCACCGAGGCAGTGCCCTCGAAGAGGTCGTCCTGCACGATCAGTGCGGGCCTCGGCTTGGAGGCGTAGACACCCCCGGCGACGGTCCACAGCTCGCCGCGCCTCACTCCTCGTCCCAGGGGGCGGTGACGGCTTCGACGAACTCCTGGTCATCGGACTGCTCGTCCGCCCTGGCGACCAGGGCCGCCTGACGTTCGGCCTCCTGTGCGAAGCGCTCGCTACGCACGTCCGGCACCCAGATCTGCACGGGTCGAAGTCCGCGTGCGCGCATCCTGCGCCGGTACTCGCTGACTCGATGCTTCACCGTCATGCCTCCCACGTTACATGTAACGACAGTGCAGCGGAAGGCGGCTACGTCCCTAACAGCGCACCAAGATTTGGGTCCCCACCTCACCCGCCGAGCGACCAGCGGCAGCAGCGGATGGCACCGGTCGGCGCTGCCGTGGGGGTCACGGTGAGGACCGTGTCGGTATGACTGTTCGTTGCCGCGCTGTCACGTCAGACGCTCGGGGGATTGAAGTGGACCAGGGGGCGGCGTCATCGAGAAAGTTCGGAGGCGCATCACCGGTCACAGTTCTTGCCGGCGCTCTGGGCGACAGCGAGTACAGTCCCGCACAATAGTCCGAGGACGCAAGTATTCAGGGGGTCTCGCCAGTGCTGGCGGCGACGCGCCGAGGAGGCAGGAGGGTTGGATGTGATGCGAGGCATCAACTGGAAGGCAGCCGCGGTGTTCTTCTTTTTGGCTGCCGCTCTCTATGCCGCGGGAATGCTCATGTTCGGGGAACCACTCCTCCTGTCGATCCTGGGAGGGGTGGTCTGGGCGGCCTTCTTCGTTCCTGCCATGTTGTGGCTCGGCATGAAAATGAATCAGCGCATGATGGCCCGCCGTCCAGGTGCCGCAGGTTCGAGAGTTCACGAGCCAGGAGACGACGGTGAGGAAACCGTCATCTCGCATGACCACGCGACCCCGATTGTGGTGGGTCGACGCGAGGGTGGAGGTTTTTACCGGCGAACCGTCTTGGTGGCCGGTGTTGAGCCTGCCGTGGCGGCGGCCCAGCTGGAGAAGAGCAGTTCGTGGCGTGTACATGGCTCTGGTGCTGCTGAGGTCGTGACCCTGCGGCGCGGTTCGCGTGCGTGGCTGCGCATCATGGGTGCGTGGGAATGGGGCCCGAAGTCTCGTGACCGGTGGCCCTACCTGGCACTCCTGGCCCGTGATTGCGAGACCGGCGCTACGGAGGTCACCGTGACAGACAACTTCGGCAGGTGGATCAACCTGCACTCCTCTGGCAGCTCCGTGCTGAGCCACGTAGCCGCATACGGTGACGAGCTCCTCGACCACATTGAGGACTCACTCAAGTCTGTGGGCCGAAGCACCTGAGCCTGTTGACGACCGCGCTGCCACTACCTGCACGCGGCATGAGCGGATGCATCGCGAACAAACGGGCGTACACCTACCGGAGCGGCGCCTCTTCCGGTCCACGGCAAGTGGATAGCCTGTGAGAGACCATCACACGAGAGGGTCTACCAATGCGGAAAGTCACCTATGGGAGTCGAGGCCGCCCGTCAGATGCGGCGTTGGATTTGGAGCAGTTGGTCCTCATCCTGCAAGGGGCGATCGAGTCGGTGGACGCAGAGCGATTCGTTCTGGAACGTGATCAGGCGGAGATACCGGAAGAGATGCGCCCTTTTGCTCGTAATGAGAGCTACGAAGTATCAGTGGTGGGGAAGTTTCACACTTTGGCGCAACGGTGGCTGGAACGGCAGAAGCTCGCTGCTGTATGGGAACGGCCAGTCGCAAAACGGTCGACTGGGTCCGGGCGCCATCCAACCATCGACATCTCGCTCTTCGGCGAACTGCCGATCCCTGGGTCGGCCTCGGCTCCACAGAAGCGAGAAATCCGTCTCGAGTTTGGCTTTTTCCAGATAGCTAGCCCGAAGCGAGCGAAAGCCATGCGGGTCGACGAGGCTAAGCTGCGGTCCGATGCGGACAAGTTGTATGCGTTGCGCACCCAAGCGTCACCAGTTCCAGGGACACTTGTTATTGACAATTTCATTCTGCTCTGGAGGATCGCCAACCTGAGAAACACCCGGAAGAACCTCCTTTGGCACCACCGGGCCCTCACGGCATCTGCAGGGAGGGTCGTGCAGGCGTCTTCGAACCAGGGGATGGTCATCGATCACCGACTGACTTCTTCCGTAGACCTAATCGCTGCAAGGACAAACGAACATCGTGTCGCTTATGTTGGCGCCTTTCGGGTGACGTAGGTCAGCTCAGTCCCCCGTGGGCCGTGGAAATGCGTCGAGAGGTGACGTGCTCGCGAATTCGCGGCTGCGGCTGTCACTCAGCGGCAAAGTAGCGCGTCGGCGGGCTTCGTCCCTCCACGTATGAGGATAAGGACTCAACTTCGGGCGAGCGCCTCTCCATCCGTGATCCACACATGTGGACCTGGCCCAGGACTGCGTCGCTCCCAGGATTGTCGGTCCCTCTAGATATCCTCGCAGTGTGGCCTCCGAACCTAAGCTGACCCGCCGAGCGCTCACGCCGGCATCGCTGGGCCGTGACGGCAACTACAGGGCGCTGGCGGCTATCGTCGCCGCAGGCGGTTCGAACTCCGGAGAGGCCGTCAGGCTACTTGCCAAGGCCTCCAACAGGGGGGACGCCCTGGCTTGGCTCCTTATTCTGGAGCTCACGGATGTTCTCTGGGGTGAGGTCAAGTCCGAACTGCCGAGCACCATCCCTCTCGATGCACAGACAGAGGCAGCTGTGGGGCGTTTGGTGAAGGCGGCCGTTGGCTTGCCCGCATCCGAGCAAGCGGCTGCGGTCGCCAGACTCGTCTCTGCCGCTCCCGTTTCAGACGGCAGGCTCAAGGCTGCCCGCAAGATCACCAAAGACGCGCCCGCGACCGGGCCACTGCGCGACGCGGCTATACAGTTGTTGAGCAGGTCTAAAGACCCGAAGGACCGTGCCCTCGTGGTCAGGGATGCCACACGTACGGAGGTGTCGCTGCCCGACAGGATTCACCGGCTGGACGCTCTCGGCGCGCTCAAGACGACTACCGAAAAGCGAGCCGCGCGGGCTGCCCTGACGGAGGTGACGGCCTTTTCCGGCGACTTGGACGACGCGGCGGTCGGTCGTATCGCCTCACGGCTGGACGGTGATTGGGTGACCAGCTGGTTCTATTCGCACTGGCGATACGGTTTGGGCCGCGTGGCGACGAGTGACTTCGGGCAAGCGTTGGGGAAGGAGGCAGTGGCCGCCCTAGTGCGTGACATCATGACGGTCGACCAGATCTCGGGCGTGTACACAGCTGCCTACGGGCTGGACTGGGCGTCGGATGCCTCCATCGCGGCCCAGCTCGTCGAAGCCGGTCACGCCCTGCCTGACGGCGCCGCCCGATACCTGAAGAAGGACGGCAAGCCCTTGGTCCGCGACGTGGCCTGGCACGTCCTGCTCGCAGACCCGACGAATCAACTGGTTTCCGCCTTCACGGAGGCCGCGACTCCCGAGACGGTCATCACCGCCTCACAACGCCACGCCGAGCACCCCCGTGCCGTGTACAAGATCGCTGACGTGGTGACCCAGATGGCTGTCCGTTTGAGCGAGGCAGAACCCGGAACGGGGCGACGGATCCCAGCGCCCGAGTGGACCGACATGGCCGTTGAAACCGCGCGGCGCCTCGGGCTGCCGTTCCTGCGACGGCTTGCTCCCCATTTCCAAACCATGGTCGCTCCACCGGCCCTGCTCGACTTGGTCCTGGCCGACGAGGAGACCACGGTGGCGTACGTGCAGAGCGGGGCGGTATTGGAAGTCGTTTCGCGCGCGAGCACACCGACGCTCGCAATCCGTCTGCTGGGGTGGGGTAGCCGGATGCTCTCCCCCGAGCAGGTGGTCGCGCTGCTCGACACGGTAGGCAGCAACGATTTGGACGCGTGGTCTACCGCTTTAGAGGTTGCTGCGCTCGGGCACGCCGACGTAGTCCACGAACGTGCCTGCCACTTGGTCGATGCGCTGGGACACCCCGTACAGGCGGAACGGCCCGCGCCAGATGTCGTGGCGTGCACCATCCGGGCCGCCCTGGCGCACGGACTTGCGGACGAGGAAACAGACGCGAAGGTCCTTGAGCGCATCGGGTCGCTGCTGGGCGCCCACCGGCACAGCGACCTTGTCGAGGCTGGGTGCGCCTGGGCGGAACACCTCGAGGAGGAACGGGTCGATCTGGAGGCTCTCGTCCGGGTCGCGGTGGACGCCGATCAGAAGCGGGCAGTACCTCATCAGTCGCTGTCTTCGCTGCGAGCGCACCTGGCGGACGTGTTGATCGACACAGCGCAGGATTTCTCCTGCCCAACGAGTGATCGCGCTGACGCCCTCCGTCTGGCTGCCGTCGCGGACGCTGACCGCAGCTACGCGGCCGCTATAGATCTCGCCGGAGCAGATGACGCGGACGTGAACCTCGCCGCCGCCGAGGTACTCAACCGCTCCACGCTACAGGCGGTCGACATCCCACGTCTTGAAGCGGTTTACGATGCGGAAACCGACGCGGACGCCCGGGATCTCTACGGGAACGCCCTCACTCGCGTTCACGCGAAGGCCGCGACCGACGCGGTGCGTAGACTGCTTGACCTCACAGGTGAGACCGCCACCAACGCCCTCGTGTCAGCCGGCGCACCCCGTGACGGCACCGACGACGCCGAGAGGCTTGTTCACGCCGCCAACGAAGTGCTCCAGACCAACAGCACAGCGGCGATCCCCACGGCGTTCGTCACCGCCTCCACCTCTCTGGCGGACGAGCTCATGTTCTCCGCCATCATCGCAGCCGCTGACGCCGGGCATCCCGTGAAGGGAGTTGACACCGAGAAGATCAGGGTCCGGGACGAAGGCAACCCCGGCAGCGTCGCAGGTAGACAGCACGTGCAGCAACGCTTCCCGTGGGTCGCTCAGGTCCTCGGCCTACACGAAATCAGGCAGGGTCACGCCACGAAGAAGGGACAGACCAAGCCCTCACCCCTGACCGAGAAGGACCGGTCGAACGCGCGTACCCTCCTCGGCCTAGTTGTCTCCGGCTGGCTGCGCACCATGTATGCACTACAGAACGTGAAATAGTTCGTACGCTGACGAGGTACCTGCGACCCGTAAGTGGGAACTGGACGAGAACTGGCACCTCAGCCCTCGAATAGCCGCTAATACTCGCCACCTTTCGAGGAACGAAGTGATGTCGATGTGAGCGTCACCCCGTTCCATGTTTGGGCGCTTCAGACTCTTCCCGTCCCGTAGACGAGCGACGTCAAGACCCGGTTCAGGAGACAATTTCGAGGGTCATGCGGCGACTGATGGGCGTCTGCTGCTCCACCACACAGATGCGGCATGAGCCTGCACTCTCAAATTTCCCAGAGGTCCGGAACCAATCGGTTATCGAGGACGCCTCGAGGCGTAGTCCCGTTCCTACCCGGCGCTACTCGGGGCCGAAGCAGTTCTTAGTTCGTCTGCATCTTCATCGGCGAGCGTTCCGACGAGTTCGGCGATCTTCACCGCGATTTTCCCCATAGGCTCTTCCGCCGTGCTGAATCCACCACGTGACGCAAGCGTGGGACTCACTTGGTCCAGGTCCTCGAACGTCACACCGTGCATGACCGGCACCAGCAGGTTGCGGCGCAACAGCGCGCTGAGTTCAGCGTTCGCGACACTTCGGTCTGTGCGTAGTTTGTCGAGCATCGCGGGCGTCACTAAGACGATCCCCAGACGCGAACTCACCAGCCCCCTTTCAATGGCCACTCGCATGTCCGTGCCGGGCCGCAGGCTCACCTCGCTGAACCATACCGAGATGTCCTCCTCGACGAGGAGGTCGTAGACGTCCTTCGCATCGGCCTGGCGGTCGGGCCAGGCGTGACAGAGGAAGACGTCGTGCTCCTGGGTTCGTGCCACCGCGGCCGCACGGACGGGCTCGAGGTCGCGCACCTGCTGCGGGGTATACGAAACAGTTGACGTGCTCGGTTGCCAGGCCGGCCGGGCCGTGCGACGTCCCCCGCCCCCGCTGCTGCTCGACGAGCTCCCGCCCCTACGCACGGCTGCGGGCGGTGCTGAGTAGGACGGGTACGATCGCGGCGGCGCGTAGCCTCCGCCGCGTCCGTGAACTGGGCAGTCGGCGCCACCGCCCCTGATGTGGCCCAGCACGGGCGCAGTGCATTGAGGCATGTGGCCAATGGTAGTGGCGACCTCCGACATGCCCCCAGAACCGTTCCCATCTTCCCGGTCCTGGGCGGGATTGCGTGCGGGGTTACACCCCCAGGGGGACGCGATTGTTCGCTGCGACCCGTTGCTCATGGGCGGTGCAATTGGCCGTGCTGACCGCCAGTGCAGCATCCGGACATCGGCATGACAGTGATGTCACGTCCGCCCACGGACCGCCACGATTCGGCCGCCTTCATCCCCAGCACCCGGCCCCAGCTCGACCACTACGTCTGCCGTCGCCACAGCCACCGGGTCGTGCTCAGCCACGACGACGGTGTGTCCTCCCGCCGCGAGCGCGTGCAGCTGCGCCAGGAGACGGTGCACGTCGGCGGGATGCAGGCCGGTGGTGGGCTCGTCGAAGAGGTAGAGCGTGGCGCTGCGGCGCTGCTTCTGCAGCTCTGTCGCCAGCTTGATCCGCTGCGCCTCGCCGCCGGAGAGCTCGGTGGCGGACTGCCCGAGCTGCAGGTAGCCCAGCCCCAGCGCGTCCAACGCTTCCAACGCCCGTGCCGCCGCCGGCACCTCGGCCAGGACCTCTCGCGCCTCGCGCACGCTCATCCGCAGCAGGTCGGCGACGGTATGCCTCTGCCACCGCACCTCCAGCGTCTCCGGCCCGAAGCGGTCGCCGTGACACGTGGGGCACGGAGCATACGTGCCGGGCAGGAAGAGGAGCTCCACCGCCACCGCGCCCTCGCCCCCGCACGTCGGGCACTGCCCGGCCGTGGTGTTGAAGCTGAAGCGCGACGCGGTGAAGCCGCGCTCCCGCGCCTCCGGCGTCGCAGCGAACGTCTTGCGCACCGCGTCCCACAGCCCGGTGTAGGTCGCCAGCGTCGACCTCGGCGACCGGCCGATCGGCTTCTGCGTGATCCGCACGACCCGCCGGGGCGCCCCCGCGCCCACCGCCCGCACCGATCCTGTCGAGGCATCGGCCTCGCCCTCGTCGATCCCTTCGTCTTCCTCCCCGTCCGCCTCCACGGACTCCTCCAGGTCCTCCACCCGCGCGAGCTGGCCCCCGACCACGTCGTGCACAGCGTCCAGCAGGCTCGTCTTGCCCGACCCGGACACCCCCGTCACCACGGTGAGGACCCCCAGCGGCAGGTCGAGGTCGACGCCCCGCACGGTATGCCGCCGCAACCCGCGCAGCTCCAACGTCCCCGACGGCTGCCGCCCACCAACTGCCGCGCCCTCGCCCAGCACCTCAGCAAGGTGCACCGGCTCGTGCAGGTACGCCGCGGTCGGCGACTCCTCCACCCCGGCCAGTCCCTCGACCGGCCCGGACCACAGCACCTCCCCGCCGTCCCGGCCGGCACCCGGGCCGACGTCGACCACCCAGTCGCACTCCCGCACCACCGCCATGTCGTGCTCGACCACCACGACCGTGTTGCCCGCCGCCACGAGCGCGCGCAGCAGCCGCATCAGCTGGTCGACGTCGCGCGGGTGCAGCCCGGCCGACGGCTCGTCGAGCACGTAGACCACCCCGAAGAGCCCCGACCGCAGCGCCGTCGCCAGCCGCAGCCGCTGCAGCTCGCCCGACGACACGCCCGCCGCCGGCCGGTCCAGCGAGAGGTGCCCCAGCCCCAGGTCGAGCAGCAGCTCTAACCGCCCCAGCAGGTCCTCGACCAGCACGGACTCCGCCTGCGCCAACGCATCGCCCGGCCCGGGCGACGCCACACCCGACCCGGAGGCGCGCATACCCGCCCCGCCGCCGAGCTCCTCGCGCCGCCGGCGCAGCACCGACACCAACCCGCTCACCGGCAGCGCCGCCACCTCGTCGATCGCCAGCCCCTGCCACGTCACCGCCAGCGCGTCCGGCCGCAGCCGCCGCCCACCGCACTCCGGGCACGGCCGCGTCTCGACGAAGCGCAGCATCCGCCGCCGCGACGTCGCGCTCCTCGTCTCCGCGAGGGTGCGCCGGACATACCGTGCCGCCGAGGAGAACGTGCCCTGGTAGGGCCGGTTGATCCGCTCCGCGTCGCGCACCGGCACCACCGTGACCACCGGCTGCTCGTCGGTGAAGAGGATCCACTCCCGCGTCGCCGCGGGCAGCTCGCGCCACGGCGCGTCGATGTCGTGCCCGAGCGTGGCGACGATGTCGCGGTAGTTCTTGCCCAGCCACGCCCCCGGCCACGCCGCGATCGCGCCCTCGGCGATCGAGAGCGAGTCGTCCGGCACCATCGAGGCCTCGGTCGGCTCGTGCACCACCCCGAGCCCGCCGCACTCCGGGCAGGCGCCGACCGCGGTGTTCGCCGAGAAGTGGTCGGAGTCCAGCCGCTCCGCGCCCTCGGGGTATGCCCCGCACCGGCTCAGCAGCATCCGCAGCGTCGCGCCGGTCGTGGTCACCGTGCCGACGGTCGACCGCGCGCCGCCCGCACCCCGGCCCTGCTCCAGCGCGACCGTCGGCGGCAGCCCGCCCACGTCGCTCACCTGCGGGTCGAGCGCGCCGTGCAGGAGGCGACGGGCATACGGCGCGACGGAGTCGAGGTAGCGCCGCTGCGACTCCCCGTGGATCGTGCCGAAGGCCAGGCTCGACTTGCCCGACCCGCTCACCCCGGTCACCGCGACCAGCGCGTCGCGGGGGAGGCTGACGTCGACGTCGCGCAGGTTGTGCAGCCGCGCTCCCCAGACCTCGATCCGACCGTCCATGCCGGTCAGGGTATGCCGGGGGCTCGCCAGCCCGACCGCGCCGGTCAGGCCGGCCCCTGCTCGCCGAAGGTCTCGCGCAGCGTCCGCTGCAGCCGCGGCCCGGCGTCGACCGTCACCGCGTCGGAGGTCGTCTCGATGCCCGCGTCGGCGAAGGCCCCGAGCACGGCCTGGATCACCGCGTCGGTGGCCTCCTTGGTCTCGAGCTGCCGGGCGCCGGACCAGAAGCGCAGCTCGAGCACCACCGCCTTGGTGCCGACGGCGGTGAAGAAGGCCTCCGGGGAGGGCTCGTCGAGCACCTGCGGCAGCGCGCGCATCGTGCCGACCGCCAGGTCCTGCGCGCTGGCGAGGTCGTCGTCGTCCGCGAGCTCGATGGTGATCGAGCTGCGCACGTGCTCGTAGCCGGTCTGCACCGTGACCAGGTTGCTGTGGAGCACCCCGTTGGGAACCAGCACGAGCCGCCCGTCGAAGGTCCGCACCGAGGTCGAGCTCAGCCTCATCTCGACGACCGTGCCCGCCTGCTCCAGCAGCGCGATCTGGTCGCCGACCTGGATCCGGTCGCGCGCCAGGATGACGATGCCGGCGAAGAGGTTGCCCAGCACCGTCTGGAAGGCGATGCCCGCCGCGATCGAGACGATCCCGACACCGCCGAGGATGTTGACCGGCCGCACGCTGGGGAAGAGCACGGTCAGCGCGATCCCGATCCCGAGCGCCACGACGACCCAGCCGAGCAGCCGCCCGAAGACCTGCGCCGACTCCTTGCTGCGGCCCCGCCAGCGCAGCGCCCGGCCAAAGGCCATCCGCACCACCTGGCCCAGCAGCACCGACCCGACGAGCACCGCCGCCGCGACGGCGACGCCTTTCCAGGTGATCTCGGGCAGGCTCACGCGCGCTGCTCCGTCGGCGCGGCCTCGTCGTCGGCGCGCGCCCGCTCGACGATCTGCTCGGCGACGCGCTCCCAGTGGTCGAGCGCCTCGGCATACTCCGGCAGCGCGACCGGCCGCAGCCGCTCGATGATGAAGAGGACCTGCCGCGGCACCTGCAGTGAGTTCTCCGCGTAGTGCAGGACCTCCTCGAGCGCGAGGTCGATGAGCTCCTCCACCCGCTGCGGGGTGTGAACGAGCCGGACGATTCCGTCGTGGCGAACCGCCCGGGGCAGGTCGCGCCGCGTGACCACCCGCCGCAGGATCCGGTGGATCTCGTCCATGACCTGGCTCGCGGTCGTCGGGTCGTTGATGCCCGGGCTCAGCGCCCGCTCGGCGATGTCGACGAGCTTGCGCATGCCGACCGCCGGGTCCTGGTTGAAGGCGCGGTCCTGCTCCACGGCGACCGCCCGGCGCAGCGTCGCGAGGTCGAGCTCGGACTCCAGCTCCTCCTGGTCGTCGCGGTGCTCGGCGACGGTGACCGGGGCGCCGGGCACGTCGAGGCCCCAGACGCGCAGCGCCGGCGCGCCCTCGGTGACGTAGCGCCCGACCGGGGTGAGCACCTGCACGACGGCGTCGCGCTCGGTCGCCCAGCTCACGAGCGAACGGTGGTCGATCTCGACGACGTAGCCGTGCTCCTGCGACTCCACGGTCAGCGGCGCCTGCTGCTCCGGCTCGTCCCACCGCGCGTCGCGGCGCTGCGCGGTCGGGTCGTCCGAGCGAGGGAAGTAGCGGTCGGCGATCGCCATCGTCGACTCCCCGAGGTGGGACACGATCGAGGAGACCTGGATCGAGGTGGTGATGTGGTGGATGAACGCGAGGAACATCGCCACGCTCGCCAGCACCAGCAGGAAGCCGAGCGTGATCGAGATCTGCGGCACGAAGGCGGTGATGTCGCCCGTGTCGCCGCGCACCGACCGGAGCACGGTGAGGGCATACGTGAAGGTCGCGGCGAAGATGCCCAGCGTGGCCTGCGTGATCCGGCTGGAGAGGAAGTCGCTGAGCACGCGCGGGCTGAACTGGCTGCTCGCGAGCTGCACCACGACCATCGTGATCGAGAAGACGAGGCCGGTCACCGAGATCATCGCGCCGGCGATGTTGCCGAGCATGTCGCGCGCGCCGCCCGGGCCGCCCTGGAAGACGAAGGGCAGGTGCTCGTCGAAGGTCTTCTCCCACTCCGGCAGCAGCGCGCCGGTCACCGTGGCGAGCACGACGATGACCGTCGGCAGCATCCAGAACGGCCGCCAGAACCGGTCCCACCGGGTGATGCTGCGGGTCCTCGGCAGGACGCCGACGTCGTCGAGATCGTCGTGGTCCGCGTCACGGGTGGTCTGGTTGGTCGCCTCGGTCATCGGGGCACAGCCTGTCAGGGGGTATGCCCGGCCGCACCTCGACCGGCACCCTCGCCGCTGGTCGTGGGTCGGGTGCCGCCGGGGAGGCCGCTGCGGTCGCGCGCGAGGCGGGCGAGCAGCCCGAGCTGGGCGCGGCGCTCGCGGGCGAAGGTGACCCGCGGGGAGGAGTGCCAGGAGGTGGTGAAGAGCCGCTTGGCGCGGGCCAGGGCGGTGCGGTCGTGGGCGAGCATGGGCTCGAGCAGGGTGCGGGCCTCGGCGACCGGGTCGGTGCCGGTGCGGGTGACCAGGCCCAGGTCGTGGGCCTCGCCGCCGGGGACGAGCCGGCCGCTGAGGGTGAGCTCTTTGGCGACGTCGACGCCGACGAGCTCGGCGAGCGAGCGGATGCCGGTCATGTCGGGCACCAGCCCCCAGCGCACCTCGCGGACCGACCAGGACGCGTCAGGAGTCGAGGTGCGCAGGTCGGCGCCGAGCGCGAGCTGGATGCCTGCGCCGAGGCAGTGCCCGTGGACCGCGGCCACGACCGGCACGGGCAGCCGGCGCCAGGCCCAGCACGCCTCCTGGAAGACGTTGGTGCCGCGCCAGGGCCGGGGGAGGAAGCGGGTGCCGATGCCGACCGGGTCCGTCAGCGCGGCCCGCAGGTCGAGGCCGGCGCAGAAGGCCGGGCCCTCGCCGGAGAGGACGACCGCGCGGACGGTGTGGTCCCTGCCCAGGCTGCGCGCGGTGCCGACGAGGTCGTCGAGCATGCCCAGGGTGAGGGCGTTGAGCTTGTCCGGGCGGGCCAGCCGGACGTGCGCGACGCCGTCGGCCCCCCGCTCGACGGTGACGTGCTCGCTGCGCTGGTGGGTCGGCATACCCCGCAGCATCCCAGACCCCGCCCCCACCGCCCGGACGGAAGGTCTGGCCGGTGGGTGGGGGCGGGTCGGGGGGCTCAGGACTCCAGCGCGGCGTCCAGGGTGATGTCAACGCCGGTGAGGGCCTTGCTCACGGGGCACTGCTCCTTGGCCTTCTCGGCGGCCTGCACGAAGGCGGCCTCGTCGAGCCCGTCCACCTCGCCGCGGACGGTGAGCGTGATGCCGGTGAGCTTGAAGCCACCGGCCGGGTCCTCGCCGAGCGAGACGTCGGCGGAGACGTCGAGCGCCTGCGGGGTGCCGCCGGCCTCGGCGACGAAGGCCGAGAGCTGCATGGCGTAGCAGGAGGAGTGGGCCGCGGCGATGAGCTCCTCGGGGGAGGTGGCGCCGCCGGCGTCCTCGGCCGAGCGCTTCGGGAAGGACACGTCGTAGCTGCCGGCCTTCGAGCTGGCCAGCTCGACCGTGCCGTTGCCGTCCTGCAGGGAGCCGGTCCAGGCGGTGCGTGCGGTGCGAGTGGGCACGATGGGTCCTTTCGTCGGGTTGCGCTGTCGTGGGCGTCAACCGGGAGGTATGCCCGGGCATTCCGAGCGCCTAGGCGCGGGCATACCCTCCGGGGCCGGGACAGACCTGACACGATGGGGCGCATGCTGAGCGTCAACATGGTGACCATCGACTGCGTCGACCTGGAGCCGATGGTGGAGTTCTGGACCCAGGCGCTGCAGACCGAGGTGGCCGTCGACTGGGGCGACTTCGTCATCCTGCGGGGTGAGCCGGCGGTGGGGCTGCAGCGGGTCGAGGAGGTCATGCCCGGCAAGAACCGGCTGCACCTCGACCTCTCCGGCGGTGACCGCGCCCCCGAGGTCGCCCGGCTCGTGGAGCTCGGCGGCGACGTCGTGCGGACCCACGACGTGGACGACTTCGGCTGGACGGTGATGACCGACCCGGCGGGCAACGAGTTCTGCGTCAGCGACCCGCACGGGACGGGGGACGACGGTGCGGGCTCGGAGGAGCAGGGGGAGACGGCGCAGGACGACACCGAGGCGCGGGACCGGCACGCCGACGAGGTGGCCGACCAGACCCCGGAAGAGCGGGCCGCCGGTGACGCCGCCGCGGCGCAAGCCGCGAGGGACGACGCCGCGGCGGACGAGCGATGACCGAGGGCGTCCCGGAGACCGGCGCCGGCGGCGACCCTGCCCCGCTCGTCCTGCTGCACGGCGTCGGCCAGGCGCCGATGGCCTGGGAGGACGTCGTCGTCGCGCTCTACGGCAGCCGGCGGCTGCTCACCCCGTGGGTCCCCGGCTTGCGCCCGACCGAGCAGCGGGTGCTGCCGCTCGACGACGCGGCTGCCGCGCTGGACCAGCAGCTCATGCTCGAAGGGATGCAGGGGGTCGACCTGTGCGGGCTGTCCTACGGCGCGATGGTCGCGACCCGGCTCGCGGCGGACTTCCCCGAGCGGGTGCGGCGGCTCGTGCTCATCGCCGGGCAGGTCCGCCCGCCGCGGATGCTCATGCGGGCCCAGGGCGCCGCGCTCAGGCTCGTGCCCGCGGCCCGCCTGGCCGACGCCGGGGTCTCAAAGGACCGGCTGCTGCAGGCGCTGGAGGTGGCCCGCTCTGCCGACCTGACCGACGCGCTCCCCAAGGTGCAGGCGCCCACGCTCGTGCTCGTCGGGGCCAAGGACAAGGCCAACCAGCCGGGTGCGCGGGCGCTGGCCGACGGCATACCCGGGGCGCGGCTGCGGATCGTCGAGGGCGCCGGCCACGCCCTCAACGAGGACGCCTCCGCCGCCCTGGTCGACCTGCTGCGCGACTTCCTGGACGCCTGAGGGTCCTCAGATCCCGAGGAAGTCGCGGATGGCGGGAAGCTCGCGGCGGGCCTGCGCGAGCCCGGCGTCGTAGCTCGCGCGCAGCTTGGCGACGTCGCGCTCGCCGTTGCCGACGGGCATACGCTCCGGCACGAAGAGGTATGCCGCCCCGCTCGTCTCGAGCTCCCACAGCTCCTCCCGCACCGCGTTGTAGCGCTCCGCCCGCAGCGCCATCGCCTCCGGCACCGCGGGGTAGCGGCGGAAGTGCCGCCGCAGGTAGCCCAGCCCGCGCTGCGGCGTCTTGCGGTAGCCGCGCTCTTGCGTCAGCACGACGAGGAACTTCTCGAAGCCGTCGGCCCGCGCCGCGTCCAGCGGTATGCCTCCGGACGGGCCGAGCGCGCCGTCGACGTAGACCCTCCCGTCGATCGTCACCGGCGGCATGACCACCGGCATCGTCGAGGACGCCCGCACCCGCACCATGAGGTCGCGCATCGTCGCGAGGTCGTCGCGGCCCCAGTAGACCTGCTCCCCGCTGACCGCGTCGAAGGCGCCGATCCGCCGCTGCGCCGGGTGCGCGGCGAAGGTCGCGAAGTCGAAGGGCAGCGCCTGGTGCGGGAGGGCGGTCTGCTCGTAGATGTACTCCGCGTCGAACCACCCACGACCCCGCGCGAAGCTGCGCCAGTCACCGAAGCGGGGGTCGGCCGCGAAGTCGGTGAAGCTGTGTCGGGCGCGCCAGGCGTCACGCGACAGCGTGTTGCAGGTGTTGCTCGCCCCCGCCGAGATCCCGCCCACCCAGCCCAGGTCGATCCCCGCCTCGAGCAGGGTCACGACCACCCCCGAGGTGTATGCGCCCGCATCCCTCCGCCCTCGAAGACCAGGGCGGTGTCGCCCACCAGACGCCGCTGCTGCTCGGTCACGCAGGTCAGCCTAGGGGCTCAGGCGCCGGGGCTCGGACCACGGCCTGGGCCACCGGCAACGGTGACCTGCACGCCAAGAACCTGTCCGTCCTGCAGCGTGACGGCGAGTGGCGCGTCGCCCCGGTCTACGACGTGCCCAGCACGGTGCCCTACGGGCCGCCCCGCCGCGCGCACCCTGCGGCGACGCCGTCGCGACCTCGGCTGCTGATCAGCAGCAGGTGCCGCCGGTGCAGCCGCACCCGCCGCCGGAGGGCGCGCAGCACCCCTTGCCCTGCCAGGCCAGCACGCCCTCGCGCAGCGCGATGCCGGCGATGACCAGCCCGGCCAGCGGGTCGGCCCAGGACCAGCCGAGCGTCGCGTTGAGCAGGAGGCCGACGAGCAGCACCGCAGAGAGGTAGGTGCACAGCAGCGTCTGCGTGCCGTCCGCGACCACGGCGTTGGAGCCCAGGGCCCGGCCGGTCCGTCGCTGCGCCCAGGACAGGACCGGCATGACGACGAGGGAGGCGACGGCGAGCCCGATCCCCACCATGGAGGTCTCCGCCTCGCGCCCCGAGACCAGCGCCCGCACCGACTCCACCGAGACGAGGGTGGCCAGGGCGAAGAAGGCGATCGCCATCATCCGCAGCGCCTGCTTCTCCCGCTGCTCGGGAAGGCGGTGGCTGAACTGCCACAGCACGATGAGGCCGCTGCTCACCTCGACCACCGAGTCCAGGCCGAAGCCGACGAGGGCGACGGACCCGGCGACCAGACCCGCCGCGATCGCGACGACCGCCTCGAGCACGTTGTAGACCACCGAGGCCAGCGCGAGCAGCCTCGCCCGCCGCTGCAGGGTCCGGCGGCGGCCCGCCGCGCCGGGCGTCACTAGCTCGACCGACGTCATCGCCGCACCCCCGGTCCGCTCGCGGGGCACAGCACGACGGCGTCGCCGGTGGCGGCGAGCAGTTCCTCGGTGGCGGCGAGGAGCGAGGTGACCAGGGCCGGATCGGCCACGCTGAGCATCGTGGACCGGCCCACGCTCCGGGCGGACACCAGCCCGCAGCCGCGCAGGCAGGCGAGGTGCCCGGACACCGTGGACTGGGCCAGATCGAGGTGCTCGGTCAGCTCCCGCACGTTGTGCTCGCCGAGCAGCAGGTGCCGCAGGATCGCCACCCGCGAGGGGTCGCTCAGCCCGTGGAAGAGCGCCGCGGCACGGACCGCCGCGTCACGCTCCGCCGTCCGCGTCGCCGCCTCACGCTCCGCGCCACGCACAGACGCCTCGCGCTCCGCCGCGCGGCCCGAGGCCAGCGCCGCGCTCATCGCACCGACCCCGCGTGCTCTCCGGATCCCAGCCGGTCGACCCCCAGGCCCGGCACGAAGCGACCCACCGAGGCGAGGTAGTCGGCATACCCCTGACCGTGCGTGCGCCGCAGGTAGGGCTCCTCGACGACCCGCACCTGGAGCTGGACCGCGACGACGAAGAGGACCAGACCCAGCAGCGAGGTGAGGGTGGGGACCATGAGGAACAACCCGCCGACGGTGAGCACCATCATCGTGAAGATCGGGTTGCGGGCGAGCCCGAACGGCCCGGAGGTCACGAGTGCGGTGCGCTCGGAGTCGTCGACGCCGACCCGCCAGCTCGCCCCCATCGCCAGCTGCGTCCACACGGTCCCGGCGATCCCCGCCAGCGTCAGCGCGGTGCCGAGCGCGGCGACCCACGGCCGCTCCAGCGTGACGATCGGCGTCCAGCCCGCGATCGCGTCGACCGGGCCGAGGGCGACGAGCAGCGTGGCGAGCCCGAAGCTCATCCCGGCCCACCACTCCACCGACAACGCCCGGCCGCTGAACCCCCGCAGTCCGTGGTCGCCGGTGCGCCGCCACTGCACCCAGCTGCGCCAGCCGAAGCCGATCCCGGCATACAGCACGAACAACCCCAGCGCCAGCCACCCCATGGCCGCATCCTTTCATCGGAGATGACCGATGATAGCGGCTCTCAGCGATCAGTGGAAGCAGCGCGCATCAGCCGCGGGCCGCCAGCTCCGCCCGGGAGGACAGCACGCAGAACTGGCTGCCCTCGGGGTAGGCGAGCGTCACCCACCTCGATGAACAGCAGGGTATGCCCGGTCTCCGGGTCGTGGACGTCGGTCCCGGGAGGGGGCCGCGGGAAAGGCCCTGGCCGGTAGCGTCGGAGCCATGAAGGACTACTTCGCCGGGGACGACCGCACCAACCGCGAGCGCATGCTCGCCGGGGACCTCTACATCGCCGACGACCCGGAGAGCGCGCAGATCGCGCAGCGGGCGCTGCGGCTGCAGGCGGAGTATGCCCGGCGCACCGCCGAGGAGCCGGACACCGCCCGCGAGGTGCTCGAGGAGCTGCTCGGCGAGCTGGGTGAGGACGCCTACCTCAAACCGCCGGTCTACTGCGACTACGGCGTCCACACCCGAGTGGGGCCACGGACCTTCGCCAACTACGGGCTGGTGCTGCTCGACGTCGCGCCCATCACCATCGGTGCCGACTGCCAGATCGGACCCAACGTGCAGCTGCTCACCCCGACGCACCCGGTCGAGCCCGAGCCGCGCCGCGACAAGCTCGAAGCCGCCGAGCCGATCACCCTCGGCGACAACGTCTGGCTGGGTGGCGGGGTCATCGTCTGCCCGGGCGTCACGATCGGTGACAACACCGTCGTCGGCGCCGGGGCCGTCGTCACCAAGGACCTCCCCGCCGACGTGGTCGCCCTCGGCAACCCCGCCCGGGTCGTCAAGCAGCTGTGACCTGCTCGGCGACCCGCCGCGCCCACTGACCCACGCCGATGAGGGTCGCCGAGGCCGGGCCGCACCAGTCGCCGTAGCCGAGGAGGAACAGCCCGGGCACCCCAGGCACGGTGGGCGTGCCGTCGGTCAGGACCTGCCCGTCGCGGCGAGGCAGGTCGAGCCCGGTGAGCCAGGACAGTTCGGGCCGGAAGCCGGTGCACCACACGACCGCGTCCAGGGGCCGCTCGACCCCGTCCGCACCGACGGCCCCGTCCCGGGTGAGGCGCCGCACCATCGGCGTCGCCACGAGACCGCCTGCGTCGCGCGCCGCCCGCACCGGCGGCACCGCCACGATGTCGCCCAGCCCGCCGACACCCTCGCCCTCGCCGCGCAGCCGGGCGCTCGCGACGCGGAAGAGCTCGCGCCCGTCGACGTGGTCGGGCAGGTAGCGCGGCTCGCCCAGCGTCGCCCACGTCACCTCGGCGACCGGGAGGAGGTCGGCGGCGATCTGCGCGCCCGAGTTGGCCCCGCCGACGACGAGCACCCGTCGGCCCGCGAAGGCGCGGGGACCGGCATACCGCCCGCTGTGCACCTGGCGACCACCGAACTCGGCGAGCCCCGGGACCGCCGGGACGAACGGCCGAGACCACGTGCCCGTCGCGCCGATCACCGCGCGCGCCCGCCAGGTGCCGGAATCGGTGGCCACCTCGTAGGCGCCGCCGCGGCGCCGCACGTCGAGCACGCGGACGGGCCGTCGCACAGGCACGTCGTAGCGCTCCTCGTAGCGGGTGAGGTAGTCGACGACGTGGCTCGCGTCGGGGTTGTCGGCACCCTCGACCGCGGGCATGCGCCAGCCGGGGAGGGAGGAGTAGGCGGCGGGGGAGAAGAGCCGCAGCGAGGGCCAGGTATGCCGCCACGCGCCGCCCGGCTCGTCCGCCGCGTCGAGCAGCACGTGCTGCACCCCGCGGCGACGGAGGTAGAAGGACGCGGCGAGCGCCGCCTGTCCACCGCCGACGACGAGCGCTTGGGTGTCGGCGGAAGTCACCGGGTCAGGCTAGGGGACGAGCTCGGGCTCGCGGTCGTGCTGCCGGTGACCGGCGCCGACCGGGGTGCGGGGTCGCACCGGACGCGGTGCCGGGGCCGGTCGGGTGACCGAGACCGGCCGCGGGCGCACCGCCGCCTCCCGGCTGCGCAGGACGCGCTCCCACAGGGCGCGGGTGCGGCGACGCAGCAGCCACTGGTCGGCGTCGATGACGGCGCGGAGCACGATGGCGCCGGTGAGCATGCCGCCGATGAGGTCGGAGGGCCAGTGGTAGCCGAGGTAGTAGGCGACGGCGACCGCGTTGACCGTGATGAGCGCCAGCACCCAGCCGAGCCGCCGCCTGACGCGGGAGTCCGGGTGGGAGTAGATGACGATGAGGTAGGCCGCGGCGCCGTAGATGAGGATCGCCTCGGCGGCGTGGCCGGAGGGGTAGGTCATGCCGTACCAGCCGTGCTCGGCGGCGCCCCCGTTGAAGAAGCGGCCGGAGACGTCGTCGGCCTTGGGGGAGGTGCGCGCGAGGACGATCTTGAGGCCGCCGACCACGCCGTAGAACCCGGCCTCGACCGCGCCGGCGATGAGGATCGGGCGCCAGGTGCGGTGCTTCCAAGCCAGGGTGAAGGCGACCGCCAGCAGAATGGGCAGGCAGACCGCCTGTCCTGCGACGGCGTTGGGGACCTGGTCGAGGAAGTCGGTCCAGCGCGGGGTGAGCTCGTCGGACCAGAAGCCGTGCAGGGAGCGGTCGAACTCGCGCAGCGGGCCGGCGACCAGAGCCGTCACCAGCACCAGCATGCCGATGAGCACCGGCAGACTGGTCAGACGACGAAAGGTCAGCATTCTTTACCCCACGGTAGTTGGATTCCCTGTGATTTCCCTGATGCGCTCCCCTGGGCATCCTGGCGTTCCTAGGATAGCGAACTTCGCAGGTCAGCGCTTGGCGAGAGGGATTGTGGCGGTGGTCACAGAAATCCGACGACGCGGGGGCGTGGCACGATGCGAGGTATGCACCTGGTGGAATTCCTGAAGCACGTCGCCGCCGGTCAGCTCATCGAGGCGGGCTCTGACGCGCACGCCTTCATGCACGGGGCGAGCCAGGAGGCGCTGCGCGTCGTGGCCGAGCTGAACGGGGCATACCACCCGCCGGAGGAGGTCCGGGCGCTGCTCTGCGAGCTCACCGGGCGGGAGGTGCCGGTCTCGGTCACGGTCTTCCCACCGTTCTACAGCGAGTTCGGCAAGAATCTCACCTTCGGCGAGGGCGTCTTCGTCAACATGGGCTGCCGCTTCCAGGACACCGGCGGCATCACGATCGGCGACCGGTCGCTCGTCGGGCACGGCTCGACGATCACCACGCTCAACCACGGCGTCGACCCCGCCCGTCGCGGCGACATGATCCCGGCCCCGGTGCGGATCGGCCAGGACGTCTGGTTGGGTGCGAGCGTGACCGTGGTGCCCGGCGTGACCATCGGCGACGGGGCCATCGTCGGTGCCGGCGCGGTGGTCACCAAGGACGTGCCCGCCCGGACGGTCGTCGCCGGGGTCCCCGCGCGGGTGGTCCGCTCGATCGACGACTGAGCCACGGGCATACCCCGGCGCGTGTGAGGATCGCGCCATGCCGCGTGCCGTGATCTTCGACCTCGACGACACGCTCGTGGACCAGCGCACCGCGGCGCACGAAGCGGTGGTTTCCTGGGCGGCCGAGCTCGGCGTGGTCGGTCCTGAGGTCGCTCGACGGTGGGACGCGGTCGCCGAGCGGCACTACCGCCGCTACCAGCGGCGAGAGATCACCTTCCAGGAGCAGCGTCGCGAGCGTGTCCGCGAGTTCCTCGGGCGTGAGCTGAGCGACGACGGGGCCGACATAGTCTTCGCGGGCTATCTCTCGAGGTACGAGGCGGGCTGGCGCGTCTTCCCGGATGTTCCCCCGGTCCTGGACCGCCTGGCTGGCCACGGGATACGGCTCGCGATCCTCACCAACGGTGAGTCGCAGCAGCAGCTGCGAAAGCTCGACCGGGTCGGTCTGACGGAGCGGTTCGAGGCGGTGGTCTGCTCCTCCGAGCTGCCTGCGGGCAAGCCCGATCCGCCAGCCTTCCTCACCACGGTGCACCGGCTCGGTGTCGCGCCGGAGGAGACGCTCATGGTGGGGGACTCACTGGCCGCCGATGTCGAGGGGGCGCTCGCGGCCGGTCTGGACGCGGTCCTCGTGGATCGGCGCGACCAGCACGCGGACGCGGGCGTGCGTCGAGTGACGTCTCTGGACGAGCTCTTCGTCGAGGGCCGCTGACCGGGCGACACGTGGCGGCGCCGCGCCAGTCGAGACCGGCTCCAGCGTTCACGTGAACGCTGGAGCCGTCGTGGGCCGGAGTGTCGCCGGGACAGGCGCCTCGGCCGGCTCACACTAGCGTGACGGTCACGTGCCGACGAGCGCTCGCCGCGAGCCCACGGTCACGGGTCCACAGCGGGCACCCGAGCGCGGCGGCGACGGCGACGTGCGCGGCGTCGTAGCTGGTCAGGTTGTCGCGGAGCGTCCAGACGTGGGCACGGAGGGCGGCTGTGCTGGGGTGTCGGCGCAGGGCGAGGTCGTCGAAGTCGGCGAGAGCGTCCTGCGCGCGATGGGCGCTCAGGTGCCCGCCGAGGGTCAGGCCGCGAAGCGCGCTGACGACCTCGTGGTCAACGAGGTCGGGTGCGTGGAGCACCTCCTCGGCGAGCTGGGACCGGAGAGGAGCCAGCTCGCGCTGGGTGAGGGCGTCGACGACCACCGAGGCGTCGACGACGATCATCGGGAGTCGCGGTCGGCGCGGATGATGTCGACCGCCGACACGGCGCTCGACTCCGACCGCGCGTCCACCCTGGCCAGGACCTCTGCGAGGTCAGGGGTGGCGACCTCGCGCTGGAGGAGGTCGCGCAGGTATGCCGTCAGGCTCTGGCCGCGCCGGGCCGCGCGGGCGGCCAGCTCGTCGCGCGTCGCGGGATCGACACCGCGAATCTGCAGCAGGGTGGATGCCATGCATACAGATTACATCCATACGGGTGCACGACCGGGACGAGCCCCGGCTACCGTGAGGCGCGTGAGCACCCCGGGCGACGAGACCTATGACGTCGTCGTGGTGGGTGCCGGGTCGGCGGGCGCCGTCATGGCGCACCGGCTGACCGAGGACGGTTCGCGGCGGGTGCTGCTGCTGGAGGCCGGTGGGCGCGACATCTCGCCGAACGTCCGCATCCCCGCGGCCTTCTCCCGGCTCTTCGAGTCCACGGCCGACTGGAACTACCGCACCACGCCGCAGCCGCGGCTCGCTGGCCGCTCGATCTACTGGCCGCGCGGCAAGGTGCTCGGCGGCTCGTCCTCGCTCAACGCGATGATGTGGGTGCCGGGCTTCGCCGCCGACTACGACCGCTGGGCCGAGCTCGCAGGTCCGACGTGGGGACCGGACGAGGTCGCGCCGCTGCTGCAGGGCACGCTCGTCTCGGTCGAGGAGCAGCGCGACCCGAGTCCGCTCACCCGTCGCTTCCTGCAGGCCGCCGGCGAGGCCGGGTTCGCGGTCGAGGAGGCCAACGCCGCAGCGCCCGACGGCTTCACCCAGACCCGCGTGACGCAGCGGCGCGGCGCGCGCTCGAGCACCGCACAGGCATACCTGCGACCCGCGGCCGGGCGCCCGAACCTCCAGGTGCGCACCCGCGCGCACGTGACGCGGGTGCTCTTCGAGGGGCGGGTCGCGACCGGTGTGGAGTATGCCGTCGGCGGGGTCCGGCGGACCGCGACCGCGCGGCAGGCGGTCGTGCTCTGCGGCGGCGCGGTCAACACGCCGCAGCTGCTCATGCTCTCGGGCATCGGCTCCGGCGCCGAGCTGCAGCAGCACGGCATCCCGGTGCTCGTCGACGCCCCCGAGGTCGGCAAGAACCTGCGCGACCACCTGGTCAGCGGGCTCATCGCGCGCACCTCGGCGGACACGCTCGCGTCCGCGACGTCGACGGCCAACCTGGCCCGGTATCTGCTGCGGCGCCGCGGGATGCTGACCTCCAACATCGCCGAGGCCTACGGTTTCGTGCGCTCCCGGCCGGAGCTGGACGAGCCGGACCTGGAGCTGATCTGGGCACCGGTGGCGTATGCCAACGAGGGCCTCCACGGCATACCGGAGCACGGCCTGACGCTCGGCCCGATCCTGCTCCAGCCGCGCAGCCGCGGCACGATCAGCCTCGCCTCGGCGGACCCGTTCGAGCACCCGCGCATCGACCCGCGCTACCTCAGCGACCCCGAGGGGGCCGACCGCGCGACCATGCTCGCCGGGCTGGCGATCGCCGAGCGGATCCTTGCCTCACCTGCGCTGCGCGACGTGACCGGTGGGTCCTACGTCCGCCCGGTGGGTGGCGAGCGGCTCAGCGCCGAGGAGCGGGCCGTCGTGGCGTTGGAGCAGCACGCGCACACGCTCTACCACCCGACGTCGACCGCACGGATGGGCACCGATGCCGCGTCAGTGGTCGACCCCGAGCTGCGGGTGCGCGGTGTCGAGCGGCTGCTCGTCGCCGACGCGTCGGTGATGCCCGAGATCATCCGCGGGCACACGCACGCGCCCAGCGTCGTGATCGGCGAGCGGGCGGCGCAGCTGCTGAGGGGGTAGATCGAGCCGACCTACGATGGGGCGATGGTCGTGTGGACCTCGCCGCCGCCCGCCGTGCTGCCGCCGCCGCTGCGTCGGCACGTGCGGGAGATGGTCGGCTATCGGGCCGAGGGGATGCGCCCCGGTGTCCATCGCGGCCTGCCCTCCGACACCCTCACCATGGTGCTGGCGATCGGCGCCCCGCTGCGCACCGCCACCTCGTGGGAGGCGCTCGACGCCGGCTCGGTCGACGAGCAGGCGGTCGTGCTGAGCGGGCTCCACGTGCGCAGCGCCCTCGTGCTGCAACCGGAGACGTGGGAGGGGATCCAGCTCGCCGTGTCGCCGCTGGGGGCGCGTGCCCTCTTCGGCGCTCCGGCGGCGGGGCTGCCGGTGGATCACTGGGACGCCGCCGACCTGCTGGGGGATGCCCTGCGGCGGCTCTCGGAGCGGCTGGCCGCGACGGAGGACTGGCAGACCCGCTACGGGCTGGTGACCGACTTCCTGCTCGGGCGGCTCGCGGTCGGCGACGGCGCCAGGCTGCGCCCGGAGGTGGCCGAGGCATGGCGGATGGTGCGTGCCCGGCGGGGGGCCGTCCGGGTCGACGACGTGGCCCGGCACGTGGGCCTGGGGCGTCGCCGGCTCAGCACGCTCTTCGCCGCCGAGCTCGGGGTGACGGTGCGGACGGCGGCGCGACTGGTGCGCTTCGACGCGGCGCGGCGGGCCCTGGCGACCCGGGCGTGCGCGTCCGTGCCCGGTCGCTCGCTCGATCTCGCGGGGCTCGCCGTCGACCACGGCTACTACGACCACGCCCACCTGGTCCGCGACTTCGGCGAGTTCGCGGGTCTGAGCCCAACGGCCTGGCTCGCCGAGGAGTTCCCGAACGTCCAAGCCGGCGAGGCGCTCCGCGCGCCAGCATCGGTGCCATGACCGACGCCGCGCCCGATCCCAGCACGCACCCGCCGACCGTCTGGCCCGCCTTCCAGGCGCGCGATCCGCGCGCCGTCATCGACTTCCTCGTCGCCCTCGGGTTCGAGGAGACCGTCGCCTACACAGACGACGACGGCGTCCTGCAGCACGCGCAGCTCGACTGGCCCGAGGGCGGAGGTGTGATGCTCGGTCAGCACCGCCCCGACGCTCCCTTCTCCCAGACCCTAGGCACCACGGCGGCGTATGTCGTGACCGCGGACGTCGATGCCGTCTTGGCGCGGGCGCGCGGAGCGGGTGTCGACGTGCCGGACGCTCCGGTGGAGCAGTCCTACGGCAGCCGCGAGGTGCTGGTGCGCGATCCCGAGGGCAACCAGTGGAGCTTCGGGACCTACGCCGGCGAGCCCCGCCGTCGCTGACCCCCTTGCTCCGGACCCACCCGGTGTACCGACCGGCGTGCACAACGCAGCGGCAACGCGTGAACCCGCAGGTCAGGATCGGCACGTGTGCCCTTGTGCACGCCGGGCGACCCGAGGGCCACTCAGGCGTCGGTCCCGACCTCGGGCGCAGCCTCCAACGCGGCTGGCGCAGCGCCACCGCTGCCCTCCAGCGCCGCCCCCTCGGTCTGAGCCAGGTGGTGCCGCACACCCGCCGCGACCTGCGCGATCGGCCGGGACGGCAGGTAGGCGGAGGCGCCGGCGTCGAGCATCCGGCCGACCTGCCCTCCATAGCTGACGCCGAGCTCCTCGTCCTCGATCTCGGTCACCACGACGCGCGCGTCCGGGAACATTGCGCGCAGACTGCCGATGAGTTGCGTACTGACCGGCGGCACCAGCAGCACGTCGGCAGTCCGCGGGGCCTGTGTCATGTCGATGACGAGGTAGTCGTCACCGAACTCCTCCGAGAGGCGCGCCCGCACCGCCTTCGACAGCCGCATCGCGGTCGCGACCACGGTGACGCCCTCGGTATGCGGTGTGGCCGGCTCGTCCTCGTCGTCCTCGTCCTCTGCGTGGAGGATCGCGCCCTGCAGCACCCGCGAGGTGAAGGAGAGCGTGCCGATCGGCTCGCCGCCGCGGGTGAGGGTGACCTCCTCACCTGCCACGGTCGCCTCCAGCAGGGTGCGGAGGTCTTCCGGCAGGTCGTCGAGCTCTAGCCGGGCGGCGGGCGCATCGCGCTGGAGCCACCGCATGTCAGGGCGCTCGCAGCACGACGAAGAGGAAGCAGAGGAATGCCGTCCGCTCGCCGCTCGCGATGCGCGGCGGCAGGAGCTCGGTCGGGGTCTGCGGGGAGGGCGGCGGCTCGTCGACCATCTCGATGCCGAACCCGGCGCGGGTGAAGGCGTTGAAGATCGCGTGCACGGGGCGGTGCCACATCGTCAGCGTTGCGGGCCGACCGTCGAAGTCGAACTCGTCGGAGTACTGCCGCGTCGCGAAGTAGTCCTCGTCTGGGTGGGTGAAGGTGCGCACGAAGGGGTGGTTCACCGCCAGGATGAAGCGGCCCCCCGGCCGGAGCACCCGACGGATCTCGGCGAGCGGCGCGTCCCAGTCTTCGAGATAGTGCAGCACCAGCGAGGACACCACGTCGTCGAAGGAGTCGGCGGCGAAGGGCAGGGGTTGGGCCAGGTCGTGGACGTGCAGCGGCACGTCGTCGCCCAGGCGCTTCCGGGCCAGGTCGATCATGGCCGGGCTGCCGTCGAGCCCGGTCATGCGGGCTCCCCGATCGCGCAGCAGCGCGGTCAGCGGCCCCGCCCCGCACCCGGCGTCCAGGATCCGGCGCCCGTCGACGTCGCCGCGAGGTCGACCATGGCGGGGCGAGCGTAGAAGGCGTTGAGCAGGCTGGCGACGTTCTCCGCCTCGTAGCTGGCGGCGAAGTCGTCGTAGGCGTCGGGTCGCCACGAGACGACGGCCGCTGCGGCGGTGTCCGCTGCCGGTTCGGCGTCCGAGGTCATACCACCAGCGTGCGGCCTGATCCTGGGGACTTCCTCGACCAACACGCGCTTCACCGCTCGCCTGCGCTCACCCCCACATCACCACGTCCACCCCATGCCCGGCGCCCGGGCGAACTGCTGGTCATCGGTGAGCAGCGGTATACCGAGTGTTTCCGCCAGAGCGACGTAGAAGGCGTCGTAGGCGGTGGCGTTGTGCCGGAGCTCCAGGACGCGACGCTGCATCGGCGCCATGGCATCACGGTCCGGCAGCGCCGCCGGCATACCTCCGCCATCCGATGACCCGGGGGGCCCGATCAGCCGCCGGTCGTCAACGCCACCAGGTCGAGGGCATCCTCCAGGCCGGCGAAGTCGTCGGGGTTGCGGGTGAGCAGCGGTATGTCATGCCGCACCGCCGTGGCGGCGATCTGCAGGTGCATCCGCCGCGGACGGGGGTTGCGGCCATGCTCGCGGACCAGGGTGGCCAGGCTCCGTAGTACTCCGCCGCGAGCAGGTCGAAGGGGAGCACGTCGAAGACCTCGAGGATGCTGCGGATGCGCTGACGTCGCCGGGTCTGCTCCAGCGGGTCGTCGGTGGCCGTGATGCCGTAGTGCAGCTCCCCGATGGCGATGACCGGCACCGCGAGCTCGTCGGCGTGGTCGCGCAACTGCGAGGCGGAAGGCGGCTCGATGATGGCCGAGGTGTCGAGCAGGGCACGCCGAACGGTGGTGCTCATGCGCCGCTGCTCTGGCGCGCCCAGGGGTCGCGGGGAGTGTCGTCGTCCTGGCGGATGTCCGCGAGCCAGCGGCGGGCGTCGCTCCTGCTGAGGGGAGTACTGGTCAGAGCGGCCACGGCATCGGCTGTCGGCACGAAGGCCCGCCGGCCCGTGTCGCGCTGTTGGGGGACGACGTCGGCGACCGCCCGACCGTTGACCGTCACCACGAAGGACTCGCCAGCCGCCACGCGACGCATGATGACGGCATTGTCGTTGCGCAGGTCGGACTGGCGAATCTCCGTGCTCATAGCGCTATCGTAGCGAACCTGTAGCTGAGGGGCGCCGGATCTCGGCCCGACCGGCCTGGCCCGCACGTTGGAGAGCCGGGGCGTCACGCACCTCGTGACCGAGACGGACACCACCAACCGTGGCTCGCACCGCATGGCCGCCCGGCTCGGGGCGAGGCCATGCGCGAGACGGTCGAGTGGCGCCGACCGGCGTGAGAGTTCGACGAGGCGCGCGACGAGCGCGGGCGAGCGGCCAGGGTGGCGCGGGTCAGGCCAGCGGGTTGACCCACCGGACCTCGGGGAAGCGGGCGAAGTCCGAGTCCGCCGAGACCACCGCGACGCCGAGCTCCAGGGCGATCGCCGCGAGCTGGGCATCGGGCACGAGGTTGCCGGTGATGTGGTGCGCCTTCGTGAGTTGCGCGTATGCCCCGACCGTGCGCTCGGTGGCGGGTGGGACCCATACCGTCGGTGCAGCCAGCCAGCGGTCGACGTAGTCCTGCGCCGCCGAGGCGGAGAGCGGATGCTCGGCGATGCGCGGGTGGGTGGCGATCCGCAGGAAGGCGCCGATGGTCTGCCACGGAAGTCCGATGCGTTCGTGTCCAGAGATGGCCTCGGTGAGCCATGTCGAGGCGCGGCTCCAGAACGGGCTGTCCTCGTCGATGGCGTAGAGCAGGATGTTGGCGTCGATGATCACGGTGCCTCATCGAGCAGGTCGAGGACCTCGCCGACGTTGCGGACGTCGACCTTGAGGCCGAGCTTCGTCGACTGGTGCTGGTAGGGGGACGGCGGCTGGTCGGGTGCGGTCATACCGCGACGGGCGAGTGAGTTCACCGCCTCGCTCGGGCCCATGCCACGCTCGCGCCGCAGCCGGTCGACCTCCGCTGCGACATCATCGCTCAGCGTGATCGTCGTCCTCATGCAATGACGTTAGCATCATGATGCGACGTCCGCGAGAGGCGCCAGGCCCGGGCCCATCGTGGAGGAAGGTCAGCTGGCTGGTTTCGCGGCCACCTGCGATGATGAGTTCCTCCACTTCGCGACGGCGCTGCATACCTGGGGTTCAGGACTGGCACCGCGAGCCCACGACGAGGTACTCGACCACCTGCGCGCCCAGGGACGCGCCACCGCCTGGTTGCGGGTCTTCGACGAGAACGAGCGCGCCGTGAGGTTCTACCGCCGCCACGGGTGGGTGCCGACCGACAGCACGTCGCGCACGGAATTTCCGCCCCACCCGACGCTGCGCCGCTTCGAGCGCGATCTTGAGCGCGGGGCTGCGGCAAGTCCCGCTTGACCGGCTCCAGCCGGAGGTCGTCGTCGCGCGCAGGAGTCGCTGCTGCTTCGGTCAAAGAGGAGCGGGGAGGGCGATACCGGACGTCAGGCGGGCCGCATCCAGGTCAGCCCCGGGAAGCGGTCGAAGTCCGCGTCGAAGGTGACGACGGTGGCGTGGTGCTCCAGCGCCAGAGCGGCGAGGTGTGCGTCGCTGGTGAGGTTGCCTGCGGTGCCGGCGGAGAACAGCAGCTCACCGAGGAGGTCGAGGTGACGCTCGCCCGGGTGGAGGACGATGGCCGAGGGCGCGGTCAGCCAGCCGCGGACCACGCCGAGAACCTCGTCGGTGGTCAGGGGCCGGGCGAAGAGCCCCGGGCGGGTGGCCAGTCGCACGACCGCGAGCAGTGCTGCCCACGCCAGGCCCACCGTGTCCTTGCCGCTGAGCGAGTCGTCCAGCCACCGCTTGGCGACGGCATGGTCGGGGGACGCGCTGTTGACGGCGTGCAGGAGCACGTTGGCATCGACGAGTTTCATGCTCCACGTCGTAGACGCCCGAGGAGCGACTCGTCCTCGAGCTCGCCGGACAGGCGTAGAGCCTTCGTCACATCCACCGTGGGTACGCCCATATCGAACGTCGGCGTCTCGTGGCGCCGCGTCGGCCGGTCCTGTGCGCCGTCACGGATGGCGCCGTTGAGCGCGCGCTTGAAGGAGACGCCCTTCTCCTGCATCCGGCGCCTGATGATGTGCTCGACATCGGCGTCGAGCGTGACAGTCGTCCGCATGATTGACAGCATAGCATCATGGCAGTTGATGCTTTGTGTGCAACTGGGTTGCACGTCGTGACGCGAAGGTCGTGGGTAGCCCGAGCTCGTTCCCCAGTGCCTGTGCGTAGGGGAGTCGTTGCTGCGGCGTGACCCACGTCGCCTGGTCGTGCCGACGGTAGAGATCGTCGCCATCGTGTCGTGGGAACGCTACGTCGCCCGCCGCGGTGGTGAGGAGTACTGGTTCCGCGGGTGCTTCCACCAGATCACCGAGGACCGCATCGTGCAGAGGTTCACCTTCGAGGAAATGCCGGTCACGACCGATCGAGGGGCTCCCGCTCCATCGCGGCTCTGACTGCCTCGGCCATCCGGCCCCGGAGGGCGACCATCGAGGGTGCGTCTGCCGTGCCCGGGAGCGCATCGGCGCCGTGGTACATCCCCTCCTCGACGTGCAGCTCGACCGCGACCCCGGCCGCCTCGAGCCGCCGGGCGTAGTCGACGTTCTCGTCGTAGAAAAGGTCGAGGTCACCGACGCCGATCCACGCCGGCGCCAGTCCGGTGAGGTCGTCGCGACGGGCGCCGACGGCATACGGGCGCTGCTCGTCCTGCCCCGCGGGGTGGCTGAGGTAGGCGGACCATGCGGCGCGGTTCGCGCCCGGTGTCCACACGAGGCGACCACGGTCCTGGGGCCCGTGACTCAGGGTGCGGTCGTCGAGCATCGGGTAGAGGAGCAGCTGCAAGTCCACCTGGAGCCCCTCGTCGTGCGCGCGCTGCGCGAGCTCGGCGGCGAGACCACCCCCGGCGCTCGCGCCCCCGACGGCGATCCCGCCGGCCGTCGGTCCGTCAGCGCGGCGGCGCTCCACGAGCCAGGTGAGCGCGGCGTGACAGTCATCCAGCGGCGCGGGGTAGGGGTGCTCCGGCGCCAGGCGGTAGTCGACGCTCAGGACGAACAACCCGGCGTGATCGGCGAGCATCTGGCACAGGTCGTGGTCCTGGGCCGCCGACCCCAGGACCCTTCCGCCGCCGTGGATCCAGAGCAGCGCACCGTGGGGCTCGCCCGACGCCGGGGCGTAGGTGAAGGCCGTCACCGGCCCGTCCGGCGACGGCACCGAGACTTGCGTGCGGCTGGCGTCCTCGGCCTGCGTCAACCGGGCCAGACCGGCCTTGATGAGTGGCAGGCTGCGGTCGGAGAGGGGGTTCGGGGTGTATGCCGCGGCAACCCGCAGCTCGGGCCTGGCTCGGCATACCTGTCGATGCTTGGCCAGCCCGGCCGCGGCCAAAGCCGTGAACACGGCGGTCCAGATCAACTTCATGAGGGTCTCCTTGTCGCGCGGTGACACGGATGCCAGTGCATCAGACCCGGCGGGGTGGGAGCCAGCCGCGGACCACTCCGAAACCGCTGGACGCGTCAAAGGACCCACCATCGCGAACTTGCTGGTCTGTCGTCGCCAGGAGGGTTCAGGCCCCGAGCAGCGCGAGCGGGACGACGGCCACACCGTCACGCCGCCGATACGCGCGACTGCCGGTCGAGAGCACTAGCGTGTCCACGCAGTCGGCCCCCATCTTGTCGCGCAACCAGTGCAGGTGCTTGACATCGGCATCACCCACCTCGCGAGACCACTTGACCTCGACTCCCAGGACCTGGCCCTCGGGGCCCTCGACCACGAGGTCGACCTCGCGATCACCCTGACGGGTGCGAAGGTGTCCCACGCGGGCGCGCGCCCGCTCTGCAGCCACTCGCACGGACAGAGTGGCCAGAGACTCGAAGAGCGGCCCCGTCAGAGCCCGTCCCCGAGTTCCCTGCAGCGAGGCGGCGGTGTGTCCCAACATGCGAGCGGCGAGCGCCGGATCGACGAGCTGATGCTTCGGGCCGACCTGGAGCGGCGCGAACGGGTTGGCCGAGGGGCTCCAGCCCGGGACCGGGTCCAGCACGAAGATTCCCGTGAGGTGGTCTCGATAGGTGATAGTGGTGGTCTTGGCCGGTTGCGAGCCGTCACCAGCGGCCGAGGCGTCGAGGATCTTGGAGTATGCCGTGGTGCTCGACGACGCTGCAGCGTAGGCGGTGAGCCAGCGACGCAGCGTCTCCTTGCGACGCACCTGCACCCCGCTCTCCGCCAGGTCGCGGTCGATGATGGCCGCTACATAGGCGTCGAGGAGGTCCCGCTGCACGTCGGGAGCGGCCGCTCGGATGCCTGGGAAGCCACTCTCGGTGATCTGAGCGAGGTAGTCGACAGCTCGGAACGTGGTACTGCCCGACACCTCGCTCGAGCCCGTGAGCAGCCCTGACAGGCTGACGCTCCGCTCTGTGGCCCCTCGCTCGAACAGTGCCATGGGTCGCATCCGGCGCGTCAGGATCCTCCCTGCGCCCGAATGCGCCTCCACACCAGACCTCAGCCCGGCGCTCCCCGTCAGCAGGGCAGAACCTGGCTCGGCGCCCGCGTCGACCCATCGTCGCACTACGTCCCAGCTGGCTGGGTGCCGCTGCCATTCGTCGAGAAGGACCGGGGTGGCCGTGTCTCGAATGGCCCGCGGATCAGCCTGAAACGCCGCGAGGTCGTCGGGGTCGTCGAGGAGGTAGGTGGTGCGTGCGCGCCGCCGCGCGGTGTCGGTCTTCCCGACGCCCTTGGCGCCCTCGAGGGCGATGGCAGGAGAGAGCGGCAGGAGTCGATCCAGCTCATCGTCCATCGCTCTGCGTTGGTAATCCACGGGCACTACACTACTCTCAGTCGCCTTGTTACCCTACTTTTAGTCGCATCTCTGCACTACTGTTGGATGTTCGCCCGTGCGAGCGCGACCGCACACGGCCAGGCGGGGAACAATCTAGGTACAACCACAGTTGAGCCTAGTGAACTCAACTTCACTGAGCCTCGGCTTGACAACACGCCGGCCACTCACCAGAGTTGAGTGCAGACGTATCAACCCGGGCGCACGAGGTGCGCCACGACATACCAAGGAGAGCAGTTCATGGGACGTGCAGTCGGAATCGACCTCGGCACCACCAACTCGGCCGTCGCCGTGCTGACCGGTGGCGAGCCCGAGATCATCGCCAACGCCGAGGGTGGGCGCACCACCCCCTCCGTCGTCAGCTTCGCCAAGAACGGCGAGGTGCTCGTGGGTGAGGTCGCCAAGCGGCAGGCCGTCACCAACGTCGACCGAACCATCCGCTCCGTCAAGCGCCACATGGGCACCGACTGGAGCACCGAGATCGACGGCAAGAGCTACACCCCGCAGGAGATCAGCGCCCGCACGCTGATGAAGCTCAAGCGGGACGCCGAGTCCTACCTCGGCGAGGACGTCACCGACGCGGTCATCACCGTGCCGGCCTACTTCGACGACGCCGAGCGGCAGGCCACCAAGGACGCCGGTGAGATCGCGGGCCTCAACGTCCTGCGCATCGTCAACGAGCCGACTGCAGCGGCGCTCGCCTACGGCCTCGACAAGGGCAAGGAGGACGAGCTCATCCTCGTCTTCGACCTCGGTGGTGGCACCTTCGACGTGTCCCTCCTCGAGGTGGGCAAGGACGCCGACGACGGCTTCGCGACCATCCAGGTCAAGGCCACGCACGGTGACAACAAGCTCGGTGGTGACGACTGGGACCAGCGCATCATCGACCACCTGGTCACCACGGTGAAGAACCAGTCCGGCGTCGACCTCAGCAACGACAAGATCGCGCTGCAGCGGCTCAAGGACGCGGCCGAGCAGGCCAAGAAGGAGCTGAGCTCGAGCTCGAGCACCTCCATCAACCTGCAGTACCTCTCCATGGGTGAGAACGGCCCCATCCACCTGGACGAGACCCTCACCCGCGCGCAGTTCGAGCAGATGACCTCCGACCTCCTCGACCGGGTCAAGCAGCCCTTCGAGCAGGTCATCCAGGACGCCGGGATCAAGGTCGACCAGATCGACCACGTCGTCCTCGTCGGTGGCTCGACCCGTATGCCCGCCGTCGTCGACGTCGTCAAGAAGATGACCGGTGGCAAGGAGCCCAACAAGGGCGTCAACCCGGACGAGGTCGTCGCCGTCGGCGCCGCCCTGCAGGCCGGCGTCCTCAAGGGCGACCGCAAGGACGTGCTCCTCATCGACGTCACCCCGCTGAGCCTGGGCATCGAGACCCAGGGCGGGATCATGACGCGGCTCATCGAGCGCAACACCGCGATCCCGACCAAGCGCTCCGAGGTCTTCACCACGGCCAGCGACAACCAGCCGTCGGTGGGCATCCAGGTCTACCAGGGTGAGCGCGAGATCGCCGCGCACAACAAGCTGCTCGGCAACTTCGAGCTCACCGGCATCGCCCCGGCCCCCCGCGGCGTCCCGCAGATCGAGGTCACCTTCGACATCGACGCCAACGGCATCGTGCACGTGTCCGCCAAGGACCGTGGCACCGGCAAGGAGCAGTCGATGACGATCTCCGGTGGCTCCGCGCTGCCGAAGGACGAGATCGAGCGGATGATCAAGGACGCCGAGGCGCACGCCGAGGAGGACAAGGCTCGCCGCGAGGAGACCGAGACCCGCAACACGGCGGAGCAGCTGGTCTACTCGACCGAGAAGTTCCTCGCCGACTCCGGCGAGCAGGTGCCCGCGGACACCCGCGGCCCGGTCGACACCGCGCTGACCGACCTCAAGGACGCGCTCAAGGAGGACAGCGGCGCCAGCCTGGACGACATCAAGGCCAAGATGGAGGCCCTCTCCACCGAGAGCCAGAAGATGGGCTCGGCGATGTATGCCGCGCAGTCCGAGGGTGCGCAGGGTGACGCCGGTGCTGGTGCCGGCTTCCCCGGCGGCGCCGAGGGTGGCCCCGACGCCGGTGCCCAGCAGGGCTCCGACGAGGACGTGGTCGACGCCGAGGTCGTCGACGACGACGAGGACACCAAGTGACCGACCAGCCGCACGGCACCCACCCCGAGGGCGCTCCCGACGAGGAGCGCCCCGGGGCGGGCCCGGTCATCCGGGACAAGCGCCGCATCGACCCCGAGACGGGCAAGCTGCGGCAGACGACGGAAGGTGCAGGGTCCGTGACCGACGAGAAGGACGAGCAGGGCGCGCCCGAGCAGCAGGTGACGGAGGAGGGCCAGGCCCCCGAGGCCGGCCCCACCGCCGACGCCGCTGAGGGCGCCGAGAGCGACACCCACCCGGACACCCTCCTGGCCGCGGAGCGGCTGGAGGAGATGCGCCGAATGCAAGCGGAGTTCGTCAACTTCCGCAACCGCACCCAGCGCGAGCGGGAGGCCGACCGCGGCCGGGCGACCGGCGCCGTCGTCGAGGCGCTGCTGCCGGTGCTGGACGACGTGCACTCCGCCCGGGAGCACGGCGACATCGCCGAGGGCAGCCCGTTCGCGGCGATCGCCGACAAGCTGGAGCAGGCCCTGGGCCGCTTCGGCGTCGAGCGGGTCGGCGCGGTCGGCGACGTCTTCGACCCGACCGTCCACGAGGCGCTGATGCACCTGCCGGCCGATCAGGCCGATCTGCCCGAGGGCGCGACCGAGATGACGATCGTGCAGGTCATGCAGCCCGGCTTCAAGGTCGGCGACCAGGTCGTGCGCGCCGCGCGCGTCGCCGTCGCGGACCCGAGCTGACGGGCATACCCACGCAACATCGGGCACGAAGGAGGAGGTGAGCACCGATGGTGAACCAGGACTGGTTCGAGAAGGACTTCTACGCGATCCTCGGCGTCAGCAAGGACGTCGACGCCAAGGAGCTGAAGAAGACCTATCGCAAGCTGGCGCGGCAGCACCACCCGGACAACAACCCGGGCGACGCGGCCGCCGAGCAGCGCTTCAAGGACATCGGTGAGGCCTACGCGGTGCTCTCCGACGCCGAGCAGCGCAAGCAGTACGACGCCGTGCGCGCCATGGGCGGCGGGGCCCGCTTCACCGCGGGCTCCGGCGGCCCGGGCGGAGCCGGTGGCGGCTTCGAGGACGTCTTCGCGCAGATGTTCGGCGGTGCCGGTGGCGCCCAGAACGTTCGCTTCGGCCAGGGCGGTGCCGGCGGAATCGACTTGGAGGACCTGCTCGGTGCCTTCGGTGGCGCGGGCGGCTTCCAGCAGCAGGGCGGCCAGGGATTCCCGGGAGGGTTCCCGGGCGGCGCGCAGGGCTTCCCCGGCGGCGGTGGGTTCACCGGTCAGGGACGTGGCGGGGGTATGCCCCGCGGCCAGGACGTAGAGGCGTCCACCACGCTCGACTTCCGGTCGGCGGCGATGGGCGACACCGTCACCCTCTCCAAGCCCGACGGTGGGCGGATCACCACCCGGATCCCGGCCGGCGTCAAGGACGGCCAGCGGATCCGGCTCAAGGGCAAGGGCATGCCCGCGCCGATGCAGGGCGGCGAGCCCGGTGACATGTACCTCAAGGTCACCGTCACCCCGCACCCCGTCTTCGGCCGCGACGGCGACCACCTCACCCTCGACCTGCCCGTCACCTTCTCGGAGGCGGCGCTGGGGGCGACCGTGCGGGTGCCGACCCTCGACGGCAGCACCGTCAAGGTCAAGGTCGCGCCCGGCACGCCGTCGGGGCGGGTGCTGCGGGTCAAGGGCCGCGGCATCCAGACGACGAAGGGCACCGGCGACCTGCTCGCCAAGGTGCAGGTCATGGTCCCGCAGCGGCTGTCCGACGAGGCCCGGCAGGCCGTCGAGGCGCTGCGGGCCGAGGAGGGCGACAGCGACCCCCGTGCCGACCTGATCCGGCAGGCGCAGGGCTGAGCCGTGGTCGACCGCGACACCCCCGTCTACGTCATCTCGGTCGCCGCCGAGCTGGCCGGGATGCACGCCCAGACGCTGCGGCAGTACGACCGGCTCGGACTGGTCACGCCCTCGCGCACCCGGGGCGGGGGCCGTCGCTACTCCTCGCGGGACGTCGACCGGCTGCGCGAGGTGCAGCGGCTCTCCGCCGAGGGCGTGAGCCTCGCCGGCATCCAGCGCATCATGGAGCTGGAGGTGCAGGTCGAGGCGCTGCGCGACCGGGTCGCCCAGCTCCTTGCGGACAACGAGCGGCTGCACGACCACGCCGCGCAGGGCGGCCGGGTCTTTGCCGCCGACCTCGGGGGAGAGGTCGTCGCCGTGCGCGCTGGCCAGCGGCCGCCCGGCCGCGCGGGCACGACGGCGCTGGCGCTCTGGCGCCCGCAAGGGTGGCCCCGCGACTGAGCGCCCCGGCCCGGGCTGCCCTTTCCAGGAAGCCTTGCCGCTCGGGACCGACGTCGGGATAGCACGACCTGCATCGGCGAACTTCCCGATGGAGGTTCGCCTATGCCGTGGTCACTCCTGGGCCGGGGGACGCCCACGCTGGGGCCGCGCCCGCGCCACGGGTATGCCCGGGTTCCTCGCGCCGGTCGCACTGGGCACGGGCGGGTCAGGGTTTGTCCGTCACCCAAAGCCGGATCGTGCCCTCGATGACGACGGTCCCGTCGGCCAGCTGGCCGCGCACGCGGACCGGCAGGTCCGGGTCTCCGGAGGTCCACTGCGCAGCATCGGTCTGGGCGATGCAGGTGACGTCGCCGACAGCCTTGGCGAGATAGCTGACCTCCATCCCCTTGGGGATCCACCGCCGCCCTGCCGGGATGGTGGCCTCGGCGAGTGCCCCCATCGCCGCCTCCAGCCCGTTGCACAGCGCGATCGCGTGCACCGTCCCGAGGTGGTTGGTGACCCGACGCCGCTTGCGGATCACGACCTCGGCGCGGTGGGGCTCGATCCGGGTGAAGCGCGGACGGATCGTCGCGAAGTAGGGCGCCATCTGGCTGAACGCCAGGTCGAACAGGCGCGTTCCGACGACGGGGACCGCGCCGGCGCGGCGGTAGAGGGCGAGCACGTCGGGCATACCTCCCAGCCTAGGTGACCGGCCGGTAACCGCGCCGATCGCGGGACCGACGTCGGCATAGCAGAACCTTCATCGGCGAACCTCCTGATGAGGGTTCTGCTACCCCGTGGTCACTCCCGGCGGGAAGGAGGTATGCCGGCGGGGGAGGGGTTGCCGATGACGCGACAGGAGTGATGGGTCGGCCGGTCCCCACTTCAGCGACGTCGAGGGGGTTCCGCCTCAGGGTGCCGCCGCCAGGGCGTCCAGGATCAGGCGACGAATCCGCTCCGGGTGAGCCAGGTCTGTCCAGACGAGGCGCACCACGACGTAGCCGGCCCGCTGCAGGCGCAGCTCACGACGCTTCTCGTCTGCGAGGTCTTGCGCGGACGCATACTTCGTCATCCCGTCGAACTCCACCACCACCTTCGTCCCGGCGATGAGGAAGTCGACCCGGCCGATGAAAGCGCCCTGCTTGTCCCGGATCACGACCTGCGGCACGGGCGTGAAGCCCAGGCCCAGCATGATCAGGCGGGTGCGCGTCTCGCCTGGCGATTCGGTCCGCGCGTCCACCAGCTCGATGCTGCGCTCCAGCAGCGCGTGAGCGGGGTGGTTGGGCCTGGCCTCGCAGGCCGCGGTCAGCTCATCGACGGTGACCAGCTCGCGGTGAAGCGCAGCATCTGCCGCCATGACCGCGGCATCCCGGCCCAGCTCCTCGGCGACCCCCATGATGACGAAGCGTGGCTCGAGGAGCTCGATGCCGTGCCAGCTGGAGGACGAGGCACCGACGTAGCCCGTGTGGATTGTGTAGACGTCGTTCTTGCGGTGCTGACCGGTGCCGAGGCGGCACCCGTGGATCTGGTCCGGCAGCGCGGGCACCGGCAGCTCGAGCGCCAGCGCGGCGCTCAGGTGGCTGAGGGCGACGCCTGCCGGCCAGGTCCGGGCCACGGCCGTGGCCTGGAGGACGTGGCGTTCGCGGGGCGAGGCCATGGCGTCGGCCTGGTGGTCGACGAAGGCGGATCTCCCGACACGCAACAGGATCTGGTGACGCTGCAGCAGCGCGATCCGCGCCGTCCCCAGGCCGAGGGCGCGCAGGTCCGGCGTCGTCACCGTCCCGTGGCCCAGGCTGAGCAGGTGCCGTAGCGAGGCCAGCTCGGCCGGCGGGATCGGGAGCTCGGGGGTGGGATCAGGCATACCGTGACTGTGCCCCTGCGGGGCGGTCGCCCGCAGATCCTGTCCACAGGCCCGACGAGAGCCCGGACCAACGTCGGCATAGCAGAACCTTCATCGGCGAACTTCCCGATGAAGGTCCTGCTATCCCGTGGTCACTCTCCGGTTCGGGGGGGGAATGGGGGAGGGGAGGCTGGGGAGGGCCAGGTATGCCCGCCCGGCCGCTACTTCACCTCGCGGCGCGCCACCCGCCACAGGCCCACGGCCAGCGGGATGAGGACCCACCAGATCGAGGTGACACCGAGCTGGGCCCACTGCTCGCCCGTGGGCGCGGCGTCGACCGCCATGAACGGCATCTGCGCGATGGTCTGGTCGATCCAGGCCGCGCGCTCGCTGATCCAGGTGACCGTCGCCGCCAGCAGGTTCATGATGACCGGCAGCACGAAGAACCCGGCGATGGCCAGCGGCACGTTGAGGAAGAGCGCCCCGAAGCCCACACCCATGAGCACGTAGATCACCTGGAGCACCACGGCGCCGAGGTAGACGTGACCCGGCACGCCGAGGTCGATGTCGCCGCCGGCGATGCTCGCGGAGATGACGTGGGCCAGGGCGGCCAGCCCGAAGGTTATCGCCACGACGACCAGCCCGAGGGCGACGGCCGCGAGCGCCTTGGCGACCATGACCCGCATGCGCCGCGGCTCCTGGGTGAAGGTCACCAGCGCCGTGCGCTGGCTCCACTCCGAGGCCGCCGTGAGGATGCCCAGCACCGGCAGCAGCACTGCCTGCGGCGTCACCGCGGTCGCCAGCAGCGTGGCGTAGGCCGCGCCCGACTCGCGCCCGAACCACATCACCAGACCCATCGCCAGCACGGTCAGCGCGACGATGACGACGAGCAGCCACCGCCCGGCGCGGGTGTCGACGGTCTTGCGCAGCTCGGCCTGGAAGAGCCGGGCGAAGGAGAGCCCGGGTCCGGTGGGCTCCGGTCCCTGGTGTGCCGTCCCGCTCGCCCCCGAGGCCCCGCCCGGTCGGGCGTCGGTCGGGTCGTGGGTGGTCGCGGCCGTGCCGGTCGCCGTGGAAGTGGTCATGGTCTGGTCCCCGTCCTCGATGCTGGTGGTTGCTGAGTGCCCGGTCGAGGTGCTCATGCCGCGACCTCGCGGGCGTCGTCGGCGGTGAGGCTGAGGAACATCTCCTCCAGGCCGCCGCCGGCCGCGCCGAGGTCGGTGATGACGAGCCCCTCGGCCAGCGCGAGCTCACCGATCTGCGCGGTCTGCGCGGTCGCGGTGAAGCCGCCGCGCGGGCGGGCGACCGGCGCGAAGCCGGCCCGCTCGAGCGCCGCGTGCAGCGCGGCCCGGTCAGTCGCGTCCACGACCACCCCGGCCTCGGCGAGCAGCTCGTCCTTGGCGCCCTGCGCCACGATCCGGCCGCGACCGATGAGCACGAGGTCGTCGGCGACCTGCTCCACCTCGGACAGCAGGTGCGAGCTGAGCAGCACGGTGCCGCCGTCGCGGGCATACCCGCGCAGCAGCTCGCGCATCCAGTGGATGCCGCCCGGGTCCAGGCCGTTGGCGGGCTCGTCAAGGATGAGCACGCCCGGGTCGCCGACGAGCGCGGCCCCCAGGCCGAGACGCTGCCGCATCCCCAGGCTGTAGTTGCCGACGCGGCGCTCCGCCTCGCGGCTGGACAGGCCGACCCGGTCCAGCACCTCGTCGACCTTGCCGCGGCCGGCCCCCACGAGGATCGCCGCGAGGGTCAGCACCTCGCGGCCGGTCCGCCCGGCGTGCTGCGCGCTGGCGTCGATCATGACGCCGACGTGCGTCGTGGGGTTGGGCAGCGCCCGGTAGGGGCGGCCCAGGATGTGCGCGGTGCCCGAGGTGGCGGGGGTGAGCCCGCACATCATCCGCATCGCTGTGGACTTGCCGGCGCCGTTGGGGCCGAGGAAGCCGGTGACGCGGCCAGGCCGCGCGGTGAAGGTGACGTCGTCGACGGCGGTGAAGCTGCCGTAGCGCTTGGTGAGGTTCTCGATCTGGATCATGCGTCCAGCCTGCCGTCCGGTGGCACGGGCGGGCATCGGTCCCAGGTCTCGGTCGAGCACGACCACGGTCTCGTCCGATCGGGCTCCGTCTCCGACCAAGGTAGGGGGTGGTCCCGCCGGTGGACGGGTGCCCCGGTGCGGCGGCGCGGCCTATCGTCACAGGTATGCCCCCCAGCCTGCCCTCCGACCGGGTCCACGCCGACCCGTCGGACCCCGCGGTCGACCCGCCCGACCTGCGTCCGTGGCAGCAGGCCTGGCGGCTGGGCACGGTCTGGCTGCTCGGTGGGCTGCTGTGGCTCGTCGTCTTCGGGCTGTCGCCCGCGGGCCAGGGCGACCTAGAGCGGACGGGAGCGGTCGACGTCCTGCTCGTGCTCGACCTGCTGGTCGGGCAGCTCTGCGTGCTGCTCGTGGCCTTCCGCCGTCGCCGCCCGGCCACCGTCGCGGTGGTGGTCACGCTGCTCAGCGCGGTCTCCGCCTGGGGCGCCCCGGCAGCCCTGCTCGCCGTCCTGTCGTTGGCCACCCGTCGCCGGCTCCCCCCGTTGCTGGTCGTCCTAGCGCTCAACGCCCTCATCAGCCTGACCTACGACACGCTCGTCGCGCCGACGTTGCTGCCTGACGACCCGGCCTACGCCGACGGTGGCTCCCTGTGGCAGGTCGGCATCAACACCCTCGTCGTCCTGCTGGTCTTCTGCATCGTCGGGCTCATCGGGTGGAACATCGGTGGTCGCAGACAGCTGATCGCGAGCTGGCGCTCGCAGGCGGAGACCGCGCGCCGGGAGCAGGCCGCGCGGGTGTCGCAGGCCCGCCTGGCGGAGCGGGCCCGCATCGCGCGGGAGATGCACGACGTCATGGGTCATCGGCTGTCGCTGGTCGCGATGCATGCGGGTGCCCTCGCGCACCGGCCCGACCTCAGCGATGAGGAGCGTCGGGCCAGCGCCGAGATCGTCCGGGACGGGGCGCACCAGGCGCTGCAGGAGCTGCGTGACGTCCTGGGTGTGCTGCGGGCCGAGGAGGATCCGGACCCACTCGAGACCGGCCAGGTCGAGGCGCCGCAGCCGACCCTGACGGCGCTGCCGTCCCTCGTGGCCGAGGCGACGAGCAGAGGGCAGGAGGTGCTGCTCGAGGCCGACCCCGACCTGTGGTCCCGCTCCGTCCACCTGTCCGACCTGGTCGGACGCCACGCCTACCGCGTCGTGCAGGAAGCGCTGACCAACGCCCGCAAGCATGCTCCCGACTCCGTCGCACGGGTCCGGGTTGCCGGGTCGGAGGAGGACGGGCTCGAGGTGGTCGTCCGCAACGCGGTCGGCCCGACCGGAGGCTCGGCGCCGTCCTCGGGGATGGGCCTGCCGGGCATGGCCGAGCGGGTGCACCTCGCCGACGGCCGCTTCGAGGCCGGGGTCGAGGCGGGCGAGTTCGTCGTGCGAGTCTGGCTCCCGTGGCAGCAGGAGGGACAGGGATGACGGAGACGGCGGGGAGGCGCACCCGGGTGGTGCTCGTCGACGACGACCCGCTGGTGCGGGCGGGGCTGCGGATGCTGCTCGGCGGCCCGGACGGGGTGGACGTCGTCGCTGAGGGGGAGGACGGCGACCAGGCCGTCGAGCTGGTCGGCCGGCACCGGCCCGACGTGCTCCTCTTGGACATCCGGATGTCGCGGGTGGACGGGCTGAGCGCGGCCCGTGACGTCCTGGCCACGTGGCCGGAGGCCAAGGTCCTGGTCCTGACCACCTTCGACGCCGACGAGCTGGTGCTGGGGGCGCTGCGGGCCGGGGCACGCGGCTTCGTCCTCAAGGACACCCCGCCGGAGCGGCTCGTCGCCGCGGTGCACGAGGTCGCCTCCGGCGACCATGCGCTCTCGCCGTCGGTGACGGCCCTCCTGGTCCGGGAGGTCAGCGGCGCCACCGCCGCCCCGGACGACCGGGGTGACCGCGCCCGGGCGCAGCTCGACCGGCTCACCGAGCGTGAGGTCGAGGTGGCCCGCGCGGTGGCCCAGGGCGGCTCCAACGCCGACATCTCGCGCGAGCTCTACCTCGGCGTGCCGACGGTCAAGGCGCACGTCTCCAGCATCCTGGCCAAGCTGGGCCTGACCAACCGGGTCCAGGTCGCGCTGCTCGTCCACGACGCCGAGCACTGAGCCGGGCGCAGCTCAGCGGGTCGGGCCCGCCGGCACGGTGCTCGGGACCACGTGTGACGAGCCGCCGCGCGAACCGCGTCAGCGAAGGGTAAGGACTCGCGCCGGCGCGAGCGCATACGCTCGCCGTGTGGGCACGGTGCTGGTGGTCGAGGACGAGGCGACGGTGCGGGAGGTCGTCTGTGCCTACCTGCACCGGGCCGGGCTGCCCACGCACGAGGCGGCGGACGGGCTGGTCGCGGTGCGCGCCTTCCCGGACGTGCGGCCCGACCTGGTCGTGCTCGATCTCATGATCCCCGGGATCGACGGCTTCGAGGTGCTGCGCCGGTGCGACCTGGCGAGCGTGTCGGGGTCGTGCTCACCGGCGGCAACGTCGACCTCTCGCGGTATGCCCAGCTCCTGGGTGTCGACGACGGGTCAGCACGAGATCCGTCAAGTAAAACAGGTAAAACAGTCTTGGCGTGGTACAACAGATCAAACAGCAGCAGGACCGACGAGAGGTGAGACGCATGCCGCGTCGCGGCAACCCCTTCCGACCGAGCTTCGGAGCCAGCCCGCGGGTGCTGGCCGGGCGTGGTGACCTGGTGGAGGAGTTCGACACGGCCCTCGACGAGGGCCCCGGGTCGCCCATGCGCTCGGTCCTGCTGAGCGGGCCCCGCGGGATGGGCAAGACCGTGGTGCTCAACGAGCTGGAGGACCGCGCGCGAGCGCGAGGGTGGCACGTCATCCGGCTCCCCGAAGGCCCGGGGCTGCTGGTCGAGCTGGAGCGCAGCGTGCTGCCGGCGCTGCTCGCCGAGCACGACCCTGCCGCGGAGCAGCGCCGGGTCACCGGGGGTGGGATCAGCGCGGTGGGCTCGCTGACCACGGAGACCACCGACACCTACCCGGTCGACCAGAGCGTGAGCACCATGCTCGCTCGCCTCGTGCAGATCGCCGAATCGCACGGGAGCGGCGTGCTCCTCACGCTGGACGAGGTGCAGGCCGCGCCGATCGAGGACGTGGCCCGGCTGGCCTCGGCCTACCAGCACCTGGTCCGGGACGAGCGGGAGGTCGCCTTCGTCGGCGCGGGGCTGCCCTCGGGCATCGGGACGCTGCTAGACCAGCACGGCTCGACCTTCCTGCGGCGGGCCGAGCGGGTCGACCTGGGGCCGCTGCGCGAGGAGGAGGTGCGCGATGCCGCGGTGCAGACCGTGCGCACGGCCGGGCGGGTGATCAGCGCGGAGGCGACCGAGCGGCTCGGTGCCATCGCCCACGGCTACCCCTACCTCCTGCAGCTCGTGGGATACCAGGCCTGGCGCGCGGCGGGCGACGCCGAGGTCATCACCCACGGCGACGTGGAGGGCACCCTGCCGGTGGTCGTGGACCGCATGAGCCGGTTGGTCCACACCCCGGCGCTGCGCGGGGTCCCGCAGGGCCAGCTGGACTACCTGGAAGCGATGGCGCTCGACGACGGTCCCTCGTCGACCGGGGAGGTCGCGGAGCGGCTCGGCGTCAGCAAGCAGCACGGGGGAGTCATCCGCGGCCGCCTCATGGACCGGGAGCTCATCGTGCCGGCCGGGCACGGCCTCGTGGACGTGGCCCTGCCCTACCTCCGCGAGCACCTGAGGCGCCGGTGAGCGCCGCGACGCACGAGCGGGTCCGCATCCCGTCCGAGATCTGGATCCTCGTCGGCGCCTCCTTCGTCATCGCCGTCGGCTTCGGGCTGGTCTCGCCCGTGCTCCCCGGCTTCGCCCGGTCCTTCGACGTCGGCGCCACCGCCGCGACGATCGTGGTCTCCGCCTTCGCCTTCTGCCGCCTGGTCTTCGCGCCCGCCGGTGGTCGCCTGGTCCAGCGGCTGGGGGAGCGGCCGGTCTACCTCACCGGGCTGCTCGTCGTCGCCGTCTCCTCCTTGGCGACGGCCTTCGCGCAGACCTACTGGCAGCTGCTCGTCTTCCGCGGGCTCGGCGGCCTCGGCTCGACCATGTTCACCATCTCGGCGATCGCGCTGGTCGTCCGGCTGGCGCCGCCGTCGATCCGGGGTCGGGTGTCCTCGCTGTGGGGCAGCTCCTTCATCATCGGCAGCATGGTGGGGCCGGTCATCGGCGGCCTCATCGCCGGGTGGGGGATGCGCGTGCCCTTCGTCGTGTATGCCGTCGCCCTCGTCCTCGCCGCTCTCGTGGTCGGCGTCGGGCTGGGCGGCGCACGGCTGCGCCCACCGCCGGGGGAGGCCGACCGCCCCGTGCTGACGGTGCGGGAGGCGCTGGGGGACCGGGCATACCGGGCGGCGCTGGCGTGCGGCGTCGCCAACGGGTGGGCCAACCTCGGTGTCCGGATGGCGGTCATCCCGCTGCTCGCCGCCGCCGTCCGCGACGAGACCTGGGTGGCGGGCGCGACGCTGACCACCGCCGCCCTCGGCACCGCCGTCACGCTGCAAATCACCGGACGGCTCGCCGACCGGATCGGTCGTCGCCCGCTCATCATCGCGGGCATGACCACCTCTGCGCTGTCGCTCGGCATGCTCGGGCTGAGCCTGCTACCCGGGCTGGGGCAGGCGTCGTCGCTGGCCGTGCTGCTGGGGCTGAGCCTGGTCTCCGGGGTGGGAGCAGGCTTCGTCAACCCGGCGCAGCAGGCGGCGCTGGCCGACATCGTCGGTCAGGAGCGCAAGGGCGGCACGGTGCTGTCGACCTACCAGATGGCCACCGACGTCGGGGTGATCGTCGGACCCGTCCTGACCGGCCTGGTCGTCGACCTCGTCGGCTTCGGCACGGCCCTGGCGACGACCGGCGCCGTCAGCCTGCTGGGGGCGTTGGTCTGGCTCCGCGCCCCCGAGACGCTGGCCCGGACATCCGCCCCGCCCCCTCGGGAGTGATCACGGCCCAGCACAACCCTCATCGGCAGACTTCCCGATGAGGGTGGTGCTAGGGCGACGTCGGTCCTCGATCGGGGCGAGCGGCCCAGTCGCTCGCCAGCAGCCCCATGACGTGGCAGTCGACCCAGCCGTCGGCATACCGCAACGCCTCCCGCTGGGTGCCCTCGAGCACGAAGCCGACCTTCTCGTAGACCCGCCGTGCCCGCGGGTTGCAGGCGTAGACCTCCAGCCCGACCCGGTGCAGCCCCGCCGCCGGCCCGGTCGACCACCGCCCACACGAGCCGGTCGTCGTCGCGGGCCCAGCCCGGCGGCGCTCACGCCAGCGCGTGCTCGAAGCGGGCCAGCACGTCCTCGCCGAAGAGTACGAAGCGCACCTCCTCGACCCCCGGCACCGATTCCCCGGTATGCCGCACCGTCGCCACCGCGATCTGCGCCACCTCACCCGGGTCCCAGCCATAGACCCCGGCGCTGATCGCCGGGAAGGCCACCGACCTGGCACCCACCTCCTGCGCGACCTCCAGGCTGCGGCGGAAGCACGACGCGAGCAGCTCGGGGTCGGTCTGGCCACGGTGCCGGTTCGGGCCGACCGCGTGGATCACCCACCGCGCCGGCAGGCGCCCGGCCCCGGTCGCGACCGCCTCGCCGACGGGAAGCCCGTCGTGCCAGCGCGCGGCCCGCACCCGGCGACATTCATCGAGCAGCTCCGGCCCGGCGGCGGCGTGGATCGCCCCGTCGACACCGCCCCCGCCCATGAGGGTGGAGTTGGCCGCGTTGACCACCGCGTCCACGTCGACCTGGGTGATGTCGCCGAGCTGTGCCGAGATGTCCATGCGGCCATGGTGGCGCGATCCGGCATACTTCGCACGGCCGTCCCGAGGAGGTATGCCGTGGCCCTGGCGCTCGCCGTCACCGTCCTGGCCGGGCTGTCGACCTGCGTCGGCGGCTGGCTGGGCACGCGGCGCGTCGCGCTGCGCCCCGGGGTGATGGCGGCGGCGCTGTGCTTCGCGGCCGGGGTCATGATCACCATCTCCGTCGTCGAGATCGCACCCTCGGCGCAGCGCGCGCTGTCCGAGGTCGTCGGTACCCGGGCCGCCCTGCTCTCGGTGCTCGGGGCGATGGTCGTCGGCGGCGCAGTCGTCCACCTCTTCTGCCACCTCATGCCGCACCGCTTCACCCCGGCCGAGGCCGGCGGCGGGCAGGACCTGCGGCGGGTCCGGTCCGGCGATCTCGACGTCGGCCTGCTCCGCACCGGCCTGCTCCTCGCCGGCGTCGTCGGGCTGCACAACCTGCCCGAGGGCCTGGCGACGTTCGTCGCCACCCTGGACGACCCGACGGTGGGGGTGGTGCTCGCCGCGGCCATCGCCATCCACAACATCCCCGAGGGCCTGGTCGTCGCGGCCCCGATCTACGCCGCGACCGGCAGCCGTGCCCGGGCCATGGCGTGGGCGGCAGCCTCGGGCCTGGCCGAGCCGGTGGGCGCGGTGCTGGGCTACCTCGTCCTGCAGGCTCTGCTCCCGGAGGGCTGGATCGACCTGTCGCTGGCGCTGGTGGCCGGGATGATGGTCGCCGTCAGCGTCGTCGAGCTGCTCCCCACCGCACGCAAGCATGCCGGGTCTCGCCGTGCCCTGGTGCTCGGTTTCGTGGCGGGCGCGGCCGTGATGCTCCTCTCGCTCGCCCTGCTGCGGCTCTGAGGACCTCTTCTCAGGGTTGAGCGGAATAGACTCAACTTTGGTCAGGTTGGACATGATAGTGAACTGACCGACGCGAGCGGCCCCGAGCGAGGGCCGGGAGGAGCACCGCATACCCATGGATCTCAACCTCACCACCAAGGCCCAGGAGGCCCTGTCGACCGCGGTGCGCGACGCCGCCGCGGCCGGCCACGCGCAGGTCGAGCCGGCGCACCTGCTGTCCGCGCTGACCCACCAGGGAGACACCACGACCGGGCCGCTGCTCGAGGCGAGCGGCTCCAGCCCGGACACCGCACGCCAGGCGGCCCAGGCCGCCCTCGCCGGGCTGCCGACCGCGAGTGGGTCCAGCATGGGCAACCCCGGCCTGTCCCGCGCCATGCACGCCGTCATCAAGGGCGCGCAGGACGCCATGTCGGCGATGGGGGACTCCTTCGTCTCCACCGACCACCTGCTCCTCGCGCTCGCCCGCTCCGGGGCCTTCCCGGCCCTGGACGCCGAGGCCATCGCGGAGCGGATCCCGGCGCTGCGCGGCGGCAAGGCGGTCGACTCCGCCGAGCCGGAGGCGACCTTCGACGCCCTGGGTAAGTACGGCACCGACCTCACCGCGCTGGCCCGCGAGGGCAGGCTGGACCCGGTCATCGGCCGTGACTCCGAGATCCGCCGGGTCGTCCAGGTGCTGTCCCGCCGCACGAAGAACAACCCGGTCCTCATCGGAGACCCCGGCGTCGGCAAGACCGCCGTCGTCGAGGGTCTGGCCCAGCGCATCGTCGCCGGCGACGTGCCGGAGTCGCTGCGCGACAAGACCCTGATCTCGCTCGACCTGGGGTCGATGGTCGCGGGCGCGAAGTACCGCGGCGAGTTCGAGGAGCGGCTCAAGGCGGTCCTCGCCGAGATCACCGGCAGCGACGGCCAGGTCATCACCTTCATCGACGAGCTGCACACCGTCGTCGGCGCCGGAGCCAGCGGCGACTCCTCGATGGACGCCGGCAACATGCTCAAGCCGCTGCTCGCCCGGGGCGAGCTGCGCATGGTCGGCGCGACGACCCTGGACGAGTACCGCGAGAACATCGAGAAGGACCCCGCGCTGGAGCGCCGCTTCCAGCAGGTCTTCGTCGGCGAGCCCAGCGTCGAGGACACCGTGGCGATCCTGCGCGGCCTCAAGGAGCGCTACGAGGCGCACCACAAGGTCGCGATCGAGGACTCCGCGCTCGTCGCCGCCGCCGACCTCTCCGACCGCTACATCAGCGGCCGCCAGCTGCCGGACAAGGCCATCGACCTCGTCGACGAGGCCGCGAGCCGGCTGCGCATGGAGATCGACTCCTCCCCGGTCGAGATCGACCAGCTGCAGCGGCAGGTCGACCGGCTGACCATGGAGGAGATGCACCTCGCCCGCGAGGACGACGAGGCCTCGCAGGCCCGGCTGGCCAAGCTGCGCGCCGACCTCGCCGACCGCCGCGAGGAGCTGGCCGCGCTCACCGCGCGCTGGGAGTCGGAGAAGGGCGGGCTCAACCGGGTCGGCGAGCTCAAGGCGCGGCTCGACGACCTGCGCACCCAGGCCGAGCGGCTGCAGCGGCAGGGTGACTACGAAGGCGCCTCCCGGCTGCTCTACGGCGAGATCCCCGCGGCCGAGACCGAGTTGGTGGCTGCGCAGGAGGAGGAGTCCGCGCTGAGCACAGACACCGAGAGTGCGCCGATGGTCAAGGACGAGGTCGGTGCCGACGACATCGCCGACGTCATCTCGGCCTGGACCGGCATCCCCGCCGGGCGGCTGCTCGAGGGCGAGACCGAGAAGCTGCTGCGGATGGAGGACGTCCTCGCCGAGCGGCTCATCGGGCAGCGGCGCGCCGTGCGCGCCGTGAGCGACGCGGTCCGCCGCGCGCGGGCTGGCATCTCCGACCCGGACCGGCCGACCGGCTCCTTCCTCTTCCTCGGCCCCACCGGGGTCGGCAAGACCGAGCTCGCCAAGAGCCTGGCGGACTTCCTCTTCGACGACGAGCGGGCGATGGTCCGCATTGACATGTCGGAGTATGCGGAGCGGCACGCGGTCGCGCGCCTCATCGGCGCACCCCCCGGGTATGTCGGGTACGACGAGGGCGGGCAGCTCACCGAGGCCGTCCGGCGCCGGCCCTACTCGGTCGTGCTGCTGGACGAGGTGGAGAAGGCCCATCCGGAGACCTTCGACATCCTGCTGCAGGTGCTCGACGACGGCCGGCTCACCGACGGCCAGGGGCGCACCGTCGACTTCCGCAACGTCATCCTCGTGATGACCTCCAACCTGGGCAGCCAGTTCCTCATCGACCCCACCACCGACGAGGCCACCAAGCGGGAGCAGGTCATGAGCGCGGTCCGCGCCAGCTTCAAGCCCGAGTTCCTCAACCGGCTCGACGAGGTCGTGATCTTCGACCCGCTCAGCCAGGACGAGCTGGCCACTATCGTCGGGCTCCAGGTGGCCGAGCTGAGCCGCCGGCTGGAGGGTCGCCGGATCTCCCTCGAGGTGACCGACGCGGCCTCCCGGTGGCTGGCCGAGCGTGGCTTCGACCCCGCTTACGGGGCCCGGCCGCTGCGCCGGTTGGTGCAGACCCAGATCGGTGACCGCCTGGCGCGGGCGCTGCTCGCCGGGGACGTCCGCGACGGCGCGACGGTGGTGGTCGACGTCGATCCGGACGGTGGCGACCTCGTCCTGCGCTGACGCGCGGGCGGACGACCCTCACCCGGGGTCGCGGCAGGTCGCCGGGGCCCCGGGCATACCACCCGCGGAACTTCGACCGTCGTTCACGCGGCATTCACCTCTCACGCCCGAGCACGTCACGTGTGCTCCCTAGGTTCGACCTCGGTTGGCGACGCCGCCACCACGAACCGGGCGCCGTCTCACTGGCGCGTCCGGCTGTCCTGGAAGACGTGCAGAGAGGTTCAACCCGTGAAGCTCCACCGCTTTGGTCCGACCGTCGCGATCGCGATGGCGGCCTCGCTCACCCTCGCCGCCTGCGGCGACGACGCGCCCACCACCTCGAGCAACGAGGGGTCCGACGAGGGCTCCGACGCCGGCTCCGAGGAGGGCGGCGAGACGCTCTCCGGCGATTTGCTCGGCTCGGGCGCGTCCTCCCAGGAAGCGGCCATGACCGCCTGGATCGCCGGCTACCAGGGCACCCAGCCCGAGGTGACGGTGCAGTACAACTCCGTGGGCTCCGGCGCCGGCCGGGAGAACCTCATCGCCGGTGCCTCCGACTTCATCGGCTCGGACGCCTACCTGGACGAGGAGGAGCGCGAGGCGGTGACCGACACCTGCGGTGACGGCGGCGCCGTGCACGTCCCGGTCTACATCTCCCCGGTCGCGGTCGCCTACAACCTGCCCGGCGTCGACGGCCTGCAGCTCTCGCCCGACACCCTGGCGCAGATCATGAACCAGGACATCACGACCTGGGACGACGCGGCCATCGCCGAGGACAACCCGGACGCCGAGCTCCCGGACACCGAGATCACCGTGGTCCACCGCTCCGACGACTCGGGCACCACCGAGAACTTCATGGAGTACCTCACCGCCGCCGCCCCCGACTCCTGGCCGCACGAGCCCAGCGACGCCTGGCCGGTCCCGGCCGAGGCCGCCGCGCAGAACACCGGCGTCATCCAGGTCATCAACGACAACGAGGGCACGATCGGGTATGCCGACGCCTCGGTCGTCACCGGCCAGTCCGCCGCCATCGGCGTGGGCGAGGAGTTCGTCACCTTCTCCCCGGAGGCCGCGGCCAACGTCGTCGACGCCTCCGAGCCGGCCGACACCGGCGTCGAGGGCGACATGGCCCTGGAGCTGGCCCGTGACACCACCGAGTCGGGCACCTACCCGATCGTCCTCGTGAGCTACCACATCGCCTGCACCTCCTACGACGACCCGGAGCGGGCCAACCTCGTCAAGGACTTCCTGTCCTACGTCGTCTCCGAGGAGGGCCAGCAGGCCGCCTCCGACGCCGCCGGGTCCGCCCCGATCTCCGAGGACACCCGCACCAGCGCGCTGGAGCTCATCGACACGATCCAGGGCGGCTGACACCTGTCCCGCCCACGTGCCACCCCGGACCGGCGGTCGACCGAGGAGTCGACCGCCGGTCGGGGCGTGCCCGCCCCCTGTCCGACCCGTGAAGGAACCTCATGAACGCCCCTGCCCCTCCCACGCGGCGTGAGCGCGGCCCGGCGAAGGCGGTGCGGCGCCCGGGCGACATCTTCTTCTCCGGCGCCTCCGTCGGCTCCGCCGTCGTCATCCTGCTCATCCTGGCCGGCGTCGCCGTCTTCCTCGCGGTGGAGGCCATGCCGGCCCTCACCGCCCCGGCCGACGAGATCAGCGGTGGCCGCGGGTTCTGGCGCTACGTCGCCCCCCTCGTCTTCGGGACCGTCGTCGCCTCGCTCATCGCGATGGTGCTGGCGACGCCGGTCGCCGTCGGCATCGCGCTGTTCGTCTCGCACTACGCGCCGCGACGGCTGGGCAAGAGCATCGGCTTCGTCATCGACCTGCTCGCGGCGGTGCCCTCGGTCGTCTTCGGCATGTGGGGGATGGCGGTCTTCGCGCCCCGCCTGGTGCCGCTGTTCGAGTGGCTGGAGCGCTACCTCGGCTTCATCCCGATCTTCGCGGACTCGTCCACGACCGGGCGCACCCTGCTGACCGCCTCCATCGTGCTGGCGGTGATGATCCTGCCGATCATCACCTCGGTCTCGCGCGAGGTCTTCCTCCAGACGCCGCGCCTGCACGAGGAGGCCGCGCTGGCCCTCGGCGCCACCCAGTGGGAGATGATCCGCACCGCGGTCATCCCGTTCGGTATGCCCGGGGTCATCGGCGGCACGATGCTCGGCCTCGGGCGCGCCCTGGGGGAGACGATGGCGGTCGCCATCATCCTGGCGCCGGGTATCTTCACGTGGAACTTCATCGGCAACGGCAACTCCACCATCCCCGCCGAGATCGCCCTGAACTTCCCCGAGGCCGCCGGCCTGCGGCTCTCCGAGCTGATCGCCGCCGGCCTGGTCCTCTTCGTCATCACCCTCGGCGTCAACCTCTTCGCCCGCTGGATCGTGGACCGCCGCGCCGAGTTCTCGGGAGCCAACTGATGAGCACGCAGACCCAGACCCCGTCGCCGCAGCGCAGCGACCAGCGGCCCACCCAGCAGGAGGCCGTGAGCGGCATCGTCCCCTCGCCGGTGCGGCCGGCGGGCCGCCGCCCGGCGATGATGATCGCCGCCGGCGCCGTCGTCCTCGCCCTCGTGCTGTGGCAGCTGCTCGACCTGCACGTGGCCGCGGCGCTGCTGCTGTCGTTCCTGGCCTACCTGGGCGCGATCTACGCCACCTACCGGCAGCTCGGCGGCACCCGGGTGGCCGTCGACCACCTGGTGCGCTCGCTGGTCTACTTCGCCTTCGTCTGCGCCATCGTGCCGCTGGTCTCGGTGCTCTGGACGGTCATCGCCCAGGGGGCCGGCCGGGCCTTCGACTTCGCCTTCCTCAACCAGACGATGAACGGCGTCACCGGGCTCAACGACCAGCGGTACGCCGACGGCTCGGCGGACTTCGTCGGCGGCGCCTACCACGCGATCATGGGCACGCTCCTCATCACCGGTCTGGCGACGCTCATCTCGGTCCCGATCGGGATGTTCACCGCGATCTACCTGGTGGAGTACGGCGGCCGCAACCAGCTCAGCCGCGGGATCCGCTTCCTCGTCGACGTGATGACCGGCATACCCTCCATCGTCGCCGGGCTCTTCGCCTTCGCGCTGTTCACCCAGATCTTCGGGATCCGCGACGCCAAGATGGGGCTCGCTGGTGCGGTCGCCCTGTCGGTGCTGATGATCCCGACCGTGGTGCGCAACAGCGAGGAGATGCTGCGGATCGTGCCCAACGAGCTGCGCGAGGCGGCACTGGCGCTCGGGGTGCCCAAGTGGCGGGTCATCGCCAAGGTCGTGCTGCCCACCGCCGCCTCCGGCCTGGCCTCGGGGGTCACGCTGGCCATCGCCCGGGTCATCGGCGAGACCGCGCCGTTGCTCGTCGCGATCGGGTATGCCCGCGGCCTCAACTGGAACGCCTTCGACGGACCGATGAACACGCTCGCGGTCTACGCCTACTTCATGTTCACCAAGCCGCTCAGCCCCGCCGTGCGGGAGCCGAGCCTGGAGCGCGCCTGGGCCGCCGCGCTGCTGCTGGTGCTCATCGTCATCGCCCTCAACCTGCTCGCCCGGCTCATCGCCACGATGTTCGCGCCGAAGACCGGCCGCTGACCTCCAGGAGACACTGCATACCCATGTCCAAGCGCATCGACGTCACCGACCTCGACATCTACTACGGCGACTTCCACGCCGTGAAGGATGTCTCCATGTCTATCGAGCCCCGCTCGGTGACCGCCTTCATCGGCCCCTCCGGCTGCGGCAAGTCCACCTTCCTGCGGACGCTGAACCGCATGCACGAGGTGATCCCCGGCGCCCGGGTCGAGGGCGAGGTCGCGATCGACGGCCAGAACCTCTACGCCCGCAACGTCGACCCGGTCGACGTGCGCCGCCAGGTCGGCATGGTCTTCCAGCGACCCAACCCGTTCCCGACGATGTCGATCAAGGAGAACGTCCTCGCGGGCGTCCGGCTCAACAGCAAGCGGATCTCGGGCAAGGCCGCCGACGAGCTCACCGAGAAGGCGCTGCGCGGCGCCAACCTGTGGAACGAGGTCAAGGACCGGCTCGACAAGCCCGGCTCGGGCCTGTCCGGCGGCCAGCAGCAGCGGCTGTGCATCGCCCGCGCCATCGCGATCCAGCCCGAGGTCATCCTCATGGACGAGCCGTGCTCGGCGCTGGACCCCATCTCGACGCTGGCGATCGAGGACCTCATCAACGAGCTCAAGGTCGACTACACCGTCGTCATCGTCACGCACAACATGCAGCAGGCGGCGCGCGTCTCGGACAAGACCGGCTTCTTCAACCTCGAGGCCACCGGCAAACCGGGCGAGCTCGTGGAGTACGACTCCACCCAGAACATCTTCAACAACCCCAGCCAGCAGGCGACCGAGGACTACATCTCCGGCCGCTTCGGCTGAGACTCCCGACAGGACCTTCCGCGTGTCCGCCTCTGGAGCGGACTCGGTATCTCCGGTGGTGGAGAGGGTCGCGCCGGGCCGTGTGAGATCGGCTGCGTGATACTGGAGGTATGAGGTCTCCCGGCGCACGGCATACCCCCGGCTCGAGGATGCTCGGGGTGGTGGGGCTCGCCGCCGTCGTCGCCCTCGCGGGGTGCTCGGACGACGACGGCGAGGACAGCGCGACCAGCTCGGCGCCGCCCCCGACGGCGCAGGACCGGCTGGAGCAGGCGCACGGGGTCCTCACCGACGCCGGCTCGGTCCACCTGACCATGACCGGCGCCGACCTGCCCGAGGAGGAGAGCTCCTACATCATCAGCGCCGACGGCAGCGGCACGATGGACCCGGCCGCCTTCGACGGCACGATCACCGCGGTCGTGGCTGGCGTCCAGGCCGACATCCCGACCGTCGCGCTCGACGGCCAGCTCTTCGTGAAGCTGCCCTACGTGCCCGCGCACGTCAACACCGACCCGGAGGAGCTGGGGGTGCCCGACCCGGCCACGCTCTTCGACCGGGAGAGCGGTCTGGTGTCGCTGCTCACCCAGACCGACGACCCTCAGTTCGGCGAGCGCTCCCGGGCCGGGGCCGAGGTGGTGCAGCAGGTCGTGGGCACGCTGCCCGGCGAGATCGTCACCGACCTGCTCTACGCCGGGGACGCTGAGTCCTCCTTCGACGTCACCTACGGGCTGGTGGAGGAGTCCTGGCAGGTCCGCAGCGTCGAGATCACCGGTCCGTTCTACCCCCCGACGACCTCGACCTACACCGTGACCCTCGACCAGTACGGCGAGCCGGTCACGGTCACCGAGCCCTAGTGCCGGCGGGGGATCAGGGGGTCGCAGCGGGCGCTGCGGCTGATCGTCCGGCGCGGGGGGCGCGGGCGCTGCTGACGGTCGCCGCGCTCGCGGTGGCCCTCGCCGCGGCCGACACCTACGTCGTCGTCCTGGCGCTCACGGACATGATGGCCGGCGTCGGGGTCGGCATCGAGTCGCTGCAGCGGGGGACCCCGATCATCTCGGGCTTCCTGCTCGGCTACATCGCCGTCCTGCCGCTCATCGGCCGCGTGTCCGACCTGGTCGACCGGCGCCGGATCCTGCTGTGGTGCCTGGTGGTCTTCGTCATCGGCTCGGCCGTGACCGCGGCCGCGGTCGAGCTGCCGGTCATGGTGGGGGGCCGCTTCCTCCAGGGTCTCGGCGGGGGCGGTCTGGTGCCCGCGACTCTCGCGCTGGTGGCCGACCTCTGGCCGCCCGGCCGGCGCGGTATGCCGCTGGGCGTCGTCGGCGCGGTGCAGGAGATGGGCTCGGTCGTCGGTCCGCTGCTGGGCGCGCTCGTCCTCGCCGTCGCCGGGTGGCGGGAGATCTTCTGGCTCAACGTGGCGCTCGGGCTGCTGGCCCTGGTCGGCGTCGCCGTCATCCGCCCCTCGGCCCCCACGCGCCCACCGGGCGTCGCGACTGGTTCCCCCACGCCCCACCGAGCGTCGGGAGTGGTTGCCCACGGACCCACCGGGCGTCGCGGATGGTTGGCGCGGGCGACGGCATACCTGCTGGCGGCGCTCGCGACCGCGCTCTGGACGCTGACCCTGTGGGCGCCCGAGGCCCTGACCACCTCGATCGATCTGGGTGTGCCCTTCGTGCCCTTCGATCCCGCGTCGGCCTCCCGGGTCGCGACGCCGATCGGTGCCGCCGCGGTCGTGGCGACGCTGCTCCTGGTGCTCGTCACCGCGCCTCGCTGGCTGCCGCTGCTGCTGCGCGCCGACCTGCTCGGCGCCACCCTCGTGGCCATCGCCCTCGGGTCGCTCGTCCTGACCTTCTCGACGGCCAACCCGGAGGAGGAGGTGCTCGGCCCGTGGGGGGTATGGCTGCTGCCGCTGGGTGCCGCCTCGACCGTGGCCTTCCTGCTCCGGCAACGGCTCGCCGCGAACCCGCTGATCCCCGAGGGCGTCGTCCGCCGCCGGGTCTGGCCCGCGCTGGTCGTCAGCCTCCTCGTCGGCGCGGCGATCGTCGCGATCGTCGTCGACGTCCCGCTGCTGTCCCGGCTGACCCAGGGCACCGACGAGACCGATGCGGCGCTGGTGCTGGTGCGCTTCCTCGTCGCCGTGCCCGTCGGTGCGCTGCTCGGGGGCTGGCTGCTGCGCCGCGTCGGCCCCGGGCTGGTCGCCGCCCCGGGGCTGGCGGTCGCGGCGGTCTCGATCTTCGCGATGGCGCGCTGGGAGCGGGCCTCGCTGGACGAGGTCGTCAGCACCACGCTGGCGCTGGTCGGCGCCGGGCTCGGTGTCGGTCTGGCGATCGCACCGGTCAACGACGCGGCGCTCGCCGACGCCCGCGAGGACGGTCACGGCACCGTCAGCTCGCTCGTCGTCGTGGCGCGCATGGTCGGGATGGTCGTGGGTCTGGCGCTGCTCACCTCCCTCGGCCTGCGTCGGTTCCACCTCGAGGTCGGGACGCTAGCGGACCCCACCGACACCGACGCCCTGCTCGACGCTGCCGTGGTGCAGGTGCAGACGGTCCTGACGGGTGCCGGGTATGCCGCCGCCCTCGCCGCCGTCGTCGCGCTCGCCCTCGGGGTGCGGGCAATCTCGGGCACCCGACCTGACGGCCGCGACGCCGCTCGCGACGTGACCGCGCGGGCTCAGCCCTCGGGCGTCGCCTGGTGGAAGCGCTGACGCCACTGCTGGCCGGTGCGCTGCCACAGCGAGCTGCGCAGCGTGCTCCCGCCGTCGCCGGAGCCCCGCCACAGCACCAGGACGAGATCGGCGCCCAGCCGCTGGGTGTCGACGACCTCGAGCTCGACCGGCTCCGCCAGTGGCGCGATCTCGGCCAGCATCTGCTCACGGGTCCACAGCCGCCCCGACCGGCCGACCTCCTGCCACGACGGGTGCAGCAGCCCGGCGACGCCGGCCGGGTCGGCGCGCACCTCGTCGCTGAGCAGCGAGCGCTCCAGGGCCACGACCTGGTCCTCGTCGCTGACCTCCCCGGACAGCGAGAAGAGGTCGGCCTCCGGCTGCCGCGTGGTGACTTCGAAGGCGTGCTCGGACCCGCCCGGAGACGCCCCGGCGAAACCGGGACCCGCCTCCGGCTCACGGCCCGCGGCATACGCCTGCGCCGCGGCGTTGGCGAGGCGGTCTGCCTCCTCGTTGAGCCCGTGGCCGGCGTGCCCCTTGACCCACTGGAAGCGCACGTTGGGGCGCATCGCCGCGTCGAGCGCCTTCATGATCTCGACGTTGGCCACCGGCTTGCCGTCCCCCTTGCGCCAGCCCTTGCGCTTCCACCCCGGCATCCACTGGGTGATCGACTTGATGGCGTACTGCGAGTCGCAGTAGACGAGCAGATCCTCCTCCAAGTCCTCGGTCTGCTGCAGCAGGTCGAGCACCGCGGTCAGCTCACCCATGTTGTTGGTGCCGCGCTCCCAGCCGCCGCTGGCCCACCGGTCCGCGTCGACGTACCACCCCCACCCGGCCGGTCCGGGGTTGCCGAGCGCGGATCCGTCGGCGGCTGCTTCGAGCGTCATGCAGCCCAGCCTAGGTCGCGCGGGCACGAGCACCGGCAGGACCATCGGCCCGCGCAGACATCTCGCCGGGGTATACCGCGTCTGGCTGCCCGAGCCCGGTGTCAGTCCCGAGCTGCCAGCACCTGCTCGCGCAGGATGTCCGCGTGCCCGCAGTGTTGAGCCAGCTCGCGCAGGACGTGCAGGTGCACCCACCGCAGCGGCAGCGGACCACGACGGTTCCCGGGCAGCACGGCGTCCCCGCTCATCCCCGCGACGGCTGCGCGTGACCGCGCCACGGCCGCGGCGTGCTCGGCCAGGACGGACGCGATGGTGTCCTCACTGGTCAGCTCCAACGACTCTTCGACCGTCTCCGGGATCCCCAGCGCCGACCGCGGGCTCCCGGTCACCGCCTCGCCGAACCACACGCGCTCGACGAAGGCCGCGTGCTTCACCAGCCCGAGCAACGTCGTCAGCGAGGGCACCAGCGCGGCCCGCGCCTCCTGCTCGGTGAGACCGTCGAGCGAGGCGCGCAGCATCTGCCGGTGCTGGTCGATGAAGGCCCGCACCTGCACCTCCGGGTCAGCCTCGCGCACGACCGGGTCGTCAGGCTCCATGCGGCCACCGTAGCCCCGCGCTCACGCCCTACCCTGGGGACCATGAGCGACACCCTGCACCTCGTCGGCGAGGCCGAGGCCGACCGCATCCTCACCGAGCACCCCTTCGCGCTGCTGACCGGCATGCTGCTGGACCAGCAGATCCCGATGGAGGTCGCCTTCGACGGCCCCCGCAAGATCTTCGAGCGCCTCGGGTCGGTCGACCCCGCGGCGATCGCCGGGACCGATCCGGAGGAGTTCATCGCCCTCTGCGCCACCCCACCGTCGGTCCACCGCTTCCCGAAGTCGATGGGGCAGCGGGTGCACGACCTCGCCGCCGCCGTCGTCCAGGACTACGACGGTGACACGGCCGCCATCTGGTCCCAGGGCGAGCCGGAAGGCAAGGAGGTCCTCAAGCGGCTCAAGGCGCTGCCCGGCTTCGGCGACCAGAAGGCCAAGATCTTCCTCGCCCTGCTCGGCAAGCAGCGCGGCCTGACCGCGAACGGCTGGCGCGAGGCGGCCGGAGACTACGGCAAGGACGGTGTCCACATGTCCATCGCCGACGTCACGAGCGCCGACTCCCTGCAGCAGGTCCGTGCCTACAAGAAGGAGAAGAAGGCGGCCGCCAAGGCTGCGCGAGCGTGACCGCGCACGTCCCCGAACCCGGGCCCTCAGGGCCCGACGGTCGACCGCCACGGACCTCCGTCTGGTCGACGCCGGGGATGGTCGCGATCGGGATCGTCGCGCTCACCGGCTTCTCCGGGTATGCCGCGCTCCTCCCGGTGGCGCCGCTGTGGGCCGTGGCGGGCGGGGCCGACAGCGCCGGCGCCGGGCTGGTCAACTTCGTCCTGCTCGGCATGACGGTCGCCACGCAGTTCGCCGTGCCCTGGTCGATCAGCCGCATCGGCTGGGCGTGGGTGCTGTCCCTCGGCATGGTCTTCCTCGGGGTCCCCTCGCTGCTGCACGGGCTCACCGACGCGCTGGCACCGACCCTCGCCCTCTCCGCCGTGCGGGGCGTCGGCTTCGGCATCCTCACCGTCGCCGCCAACGCCGCCGCCGTGCTCCTCGTCGAGCCCGCGCGCCGGGGTGCGGCGGTCGGGGCATACTCCGCAGCGCTGTCGATCCCCAACGTCATCTTCATGCCGCTCGGCGGCTGGGCCGCGCAGACCCTCGGTTACTGGCCGGTCTTCGCCGTCGGCGCCATCCCGCTGCTGGGCATACCGGCCTGCGTCGTGGTCGCGCGTCACCTGCCGACCCGGGCCACCCACGACACCCGGCACCCCGACGTGGACGAGCCGCCGGCGACCCTGCGCACCTATCTCGCACTGCTGCGACCCACGTTCGTCCTGCTGGCCGTGACCCTGGCCGGTGGGGCCGTCATCACCTTCGCCCCGCAGCTGGTCGCGCTGCCCTGGCTGTCCGCGGCGGGCCTGTTCGCCATGGGCCTCGTCTCGGCTGTCACGCGCTGGCGGATCGGCGAGGTCACCGACCGCGTCGGCGTGGACCGTCTCGTGGCACCGTTCATCGTGCTGACGGCGGTGGTCTTCGCGGTGATGGCCTGGCTGGTGCGTGAGCCGGTCACGACCGGTCAGGCCGCAGCGTGGATCCTGACCTGCGCGGTCGTGGGCCTCTGCTACGGCGCGCTGCAGAACCTCACGATGCTCCAGGCGTTCGCGGCGGCCGGTCCGCGCCGGGTGGGCACGGCCAGCACCGTCTGGAACGCCGGCTTCGACACCGGCACCGCCAGTGGCGCCCTGCTCGTCGGTGCGGTCGCCGTCGGGGCTGGCTTCGGGTGGGGTATGGCCCTGGTCGCCGGGATCTCGTTGCTCACGCTGCCGCTCGCGTTGATCCACGCCCGTCGCCGAGGGGGACCGACCACGGGGTAGCACAGGCTTCATCGGGACGTTCGCCGATGAAGGTCGTGCTATCCCGACGTTGGTCCCCAAGGCCCGTGGGCGTTCCGCTCGGTGTCCTCAGGCGGCTGTCAGGTCGACTCCGTGTCCTCAGACGGCTGTCAGGTCGACGACCACGGGCGCGTGGTCCGAGGCGCCCTTGCCCTTGCGCTCGTCCCGGTCGATGAAGGCACCCTCCACCTGGGCCGCCAGCGCCGGTGACCCGAGGCAGAAGTCGATCCGCATGCCCCGCCGCTTCGCGAAGGCCAGCTGGGTGTAGTCCCAATAGGTGTAGGTCCCGGGGCCTGGCGTGTGCTCCCGGGTGACGTCGGCATACCCCGCCTCCACCACACCTCGGAAGGCGTCACGCTCACCCTCGCTGGTATGCGTGCGACCGGCGTAGTAGTCGACCGACCAGACGTCCTCGTCGGTGGGGGCGATGTTCCAGTCGCCCACGAGCGCGATCCGCGCGTCCGGGTCGGCGGTCAGCCAGTCGGACCCGGCGGCGCGCAGCGCCTCCAGCCACGCCAGCTTGTAGTCCAGGTGCGGGTCCTCCAGCGACCTCCCGTTGGGGACGTAGAGGCTCCAGACTCGAACCCCGCCGCAGGTCGCGCCGAGCGCCCGCGCCTCGACCACCGCCTCGGCCTCGCCGGAGCCCCAGCTCGGCTGCCCGGGGAAGCCGACCTCGACCTCCTCCAGCCCGACCCGGCTGACTACGGCGACACCGTTCCACTGGTTCAGCCCGACGTGCGCCACCTCGTAGCCCGCCTGCTCGAACGGCAGCAGCGGGAACTGGTCGTCCCGGCACTTGGTCTCCTGCAGCGCCAGCACGTCGATCTCGTGCCGCTCGAGAAGGGCGACCGCCCGGTCCACCCGGGTCCGGATGCTGTTGCAGTTCCACGTCGCGATACGCACCGGACCAGCGTATGCGCCGGGGCCCTCGACATCCGGATCCCCCGACGGAGCCGTACACCCGTGACACAGTGAGACACAGCCATCGGACGGTCGCGATGGACCTCGTGCATCCTCGACCGGAGAGTGAGACGGGCATGGTCATGGGACTTCCGGCACACCCGTTGCTCGTGCACTTCGCCATCGTCCTGCTGCTCCTCGCGGCCGGGGCCCAGATCCTGGCCGTGGTGCTCCCTCGCTTCCGTCGCTGGCTCGGCTGGGGTATGCCGGTGCTCGCCGTCGTGGCAGCAGTGGTCGTCAGGGTGACGCAGAGCTTGGGCGACAGCCTGCTCCAGGACCGAGGGAGCAGCCAGATCCTGCAGGAGCACGGGGCGTGGGGGGTCCGCGCCGGGCTGGCCGGGATCGTCCTGGCGGTCCTCAGCCTGCTGCACTTCGCGGCGACCTCGGCCTGGGGGCGTTCACGTCTGGCGGGCCGGTGGCCCGCCTGGGTCGGCACCGCGCTAGGCGTCCTCGCCGCTGCCGCTGCGGTCTGGGCGGTCGTCACGGTGACGCTGGCCGGACATACCGGCGCCACCTCGGTCTGGGGCGGCTGAACCGTCAGGGGGCCGTGATCTGACGCACCGCGCGGAGGTACCCCGCACGCACCACCGGTGACCCCAGCGCCGCGAGGCGGTCGGGCAGCCCGGTCACCGCATACCGCTGCTCCCAGCGGATCCGGGTGTCCGGCCCGGCGGCGCGCAGGGTCACCTCGATCTGCCCGCTCAGCGGTCGGCCGACCTTGTCCACGACGGCGTGGGTGTGCGGTGTCCACTCGCGGACCACCATCTCGTCGTCGATCTGCACGGGGCCGAGGCGGGTGCGGGCCACGAACTCCGCGCCTGGACCGAGGGGCCCACCGAGCGTCGTCGTGAGCGGGATGGCAGCGGTGTGCCGCTCCAGGTCCCACAACCGCTCCCACACCTGCGGCGGGGGGCCGGGGACGAGGACGTCGAACCAGAAGGAGGCCACGGCGCCAGTCTAGGCGTGTCGGAGCCGGTGCCTACGATGGAGCGCATGAGCACGCCGAGCCTGGGAGCACACGTCGAGCAGACCGACCCGATCGCCGAGGCGCAGGCGCGGCAGGCGCCGCTCGTGCAGTTCTTCCTCGGGGACCCGCAGGGCTACAAGGGGCCCGAGGTCCGCTTCGAGGGTGGGGCACCGGCGTTGCGCGCGGCGGCGCAGGACGCGGGCGTCGACCTCTACGTCCACGCGCCCTACATCGTCAACGTCGCGACGCTCAACAACCGCATCCGCATCCCCTCGCGCAAGCTGCTCCAGCAGCACCTCGACGCCGCGACCGACATCGGCGCCAAGGGCCTCATCGTCCACGGTGGCCACGTCGGTGCCGACGACGACCCGGAGAAGGGTTTCGACAACTGGCGCAAGGCCATCGAGTCCCTGACGATCGGGGACACCCCGGTGCTCATCGAGAACACCGCGGGCGGAGACAACGCCATGGCCCGCCACCTCGACCGCATCGCCCGCGTCTGGGAGGCCATCAGCGCGGCCGAGGGCTCCGACCGGGTGGGCTTCTGCCTCGACACCTGCCACGCGTGGGCCGGCGGCATCGCACTGGACGACGTCGTGGACCAGGTGCGCGCGATCACCGGTCGGATCGACCTGGTGCACGCCAACGACTCCCGGGACGCCGCCGGGTCGGGCGCGGACCGGCACGCCAACCTGGGCGCCGGTCAGCTCCCGCCGGACGAGCTGGCCGACGTCGTGCGCGCCGCCGGGGCGCCGGTCGTGATCGAGACCCCGGGCGGGGCGCAGGAGCACAACGCCGACCTGGACTGGCTCCGCGAGCACCTCTGAGCGCGGGCGCGGAGGGTCCGCCTACGCTGGGCGCCATGGGAACAGCGCTGGTGACCGGGGCCTCGTCCGGCCTGGGTCGGGAGTATGCCGTCCAGCTCGCCACGCGCGGGCACGACCTCGTCCTCGTGGCCCGTGACCGGGCCCGGCTGGAGGAGCTGGCGACCGAGCTCGCCACCCGGCACCGCGTGGCGGTCGAGGTGCTGCCGGCCGACCTCTCGGACCGGGACGACCTGACCCGCGTCGCCGAGCGGGTCGGCAGCACGGGGGCACAGCCGGTCGACCTGCTCGTCAACAACGCCGGGTTCGGCTCGCGGCGGGGCTTCGTCAGGGGCGACCTCGCCGAGGAGGAGGCGGCCCTGGACCTCATGGTGCGGGTGGTCATGGTGCTCTCGCACGCCGCTGGCGGGGCCATGCGCAGCCGGGGGCGCGGCGCGATCCTCAACGTCTCCTCGGTCGCCTCCTACGCCGTCATGGGCCACTACTCCGCGATCAAGGCCTACGTCACGGTCTTCTCAGAAGCACTGGCCACCGAGCTCGCCCCGCACGGGGTCACCGTCACGGCGGTGTGCCCGGGCTTCGTGCACACCGAGTTCCACGCGCGGGCCGAGATGAACATGTCCCGCCTCCCGGACGCGCTGTGGCTCGAGGCCGCCGACGTGGTGCGGGAGAGCCTCGACGACGTCGCCGCCGGGCGGGTGGTGTCGGTGCCCTCGCTCACCTACAAGGCGCTGGTGGGCGTGCTGCGCCTGGCTCCGCGCCGGCTCACCCGCACCGTGGCGGGATCGCTCGCGAGTCGACGCCGCGCGCCGCGCCGGGCGGGATGAGACGGCGGGGGCGGCTCGCCGGGCTCCTGGTGCTCGCCCTCGTCAGCGGAGGGGCGCTGGTCTGGCAGGGCAGCCACCGGCAGGTGCCGTTGCACCAGGACGGGGTGACCCGCGACGCCTGGGGAGAGCTGGTCGCGGTCGCGCCCGGAAGGGCCGCCGACGGCTGGCTCCCGTTGTCGACGGACGGGCAGACCCGCCCGGTCGAGGTGTCCGTGCTCTCGGCCCGGGCTGCGGGGCGGCAGGCGTGGCTCGCGTCGGGGTGGCAGCCGTCCGTCTCCGCGCCGCACCGTGACCTCGTGCGCAGCGCGCTGGAGGACCTGCACCTGCTCACCGCGCCCACGGGCGCCGCCCCGGGCGCGGTGCTCGCCGGCGCCTCCCCGGCGTGGCGGTTCGTGTGGCCGCGGGACGCCTCCTTCGCCGCCGTCGCCCTGGCCCGGTCCGGTCACGAGGAGGACGCGCTCGCGGTGCTCCTGCTGCTCCAGGACCTGCAGGCCACGGACGGCTCCCTGCAGGCCCGTTACGTCCCGCTCGGCGACGGCTCGGTCCCCGACGAGCGGCCGGCGCAGGAGGACGGCCCCGGGTGGGCGCTCTGGGCGGCCCGGGAGGTCATCGACATCGGTATGCCGGGTGCCACGCCCGAGGACGACCCGGCACGATCGCTCGCGCCCCTGGTCACGCGCTCCACCGCTCGGCTGCTGGACCGGCTGGACCCGCAGACCGGGCTGCCCCGACCCTCGCCGGACTACTGGGAGCGGCCCGAGGAGGAGCTCACCCTCGGCATCGCGGCCACCTCGCTCATGGGGCTCGAGGCGGCCGCCGACCTGCACGCCCGCGGCGCGGTAGCGGAGCGCGAGTGGCAGGCGGCGGGCGTGGACCCTGCCACCCTGACGCCGACCGCCGCGGCGGTGCGCGAGCGGATCGTGGACGAGTTCGGTCCGTCCTTCCCCAGACACCTCGGGGGCCGTCCCGATGCCGCGGTCACCTTCCTCCTGCCGCCCTTCGTCGACGAGGCCGTCCCGGGGGCAGAGCTGGCCCGACGGCGCTCGCAGGCGCCGCAGCGACGCCCGGCCGGAGGGCTGGCACCGGGCGCCGGGTGGCGCAACGACGGGGTGTCCTGGACGCCGGAGACGGCCCTGCAGGCGGTGGCGGCCGCGCATACCGGACGGGACGAGGAGGCGCGGGAGTGGCTGGACTGGCTGGACGAGCACCGGACCGACGCCGGAGCACTGCCGGAGAAGGTCCTGCACGACGGCGACCCGGCGGCGGTGGCGCCGCTGGCCTGGACCGCGGCGCTCGTCGTCTTGGCGACCCGACCCTGAGCCAGGGCCGCCGTGCGGGGGGGTGGACCACACCCTCGCCTACGCTGCTGGCATGACCACCGCGCGCGACCGCCTGCTCCAGCTCGTCACCGACCTCGCCGTCGTCCACGGCCGGGTCACGCTGTCGTCGGGGGCGGAGGCGGACTACTACGTCGACCTGCGGCGGATCACGCTGCACGGTGAGGCGGCCCCGCTGGTCGGCGAGGTGATGCTCGACCTCGTCGACGACCTGGACGTGGACGCCGTCGGGGGACTGACGATGGGGGCGGACCCGGTGGCGGTGGCGATGCTCCACGCCGCCGCCCGTCGCGACGGCCACCCGCTCGACGCCTTCGTCGTCCGCAAGAGCGAGAAGGCCCACGGGCTGCAGCAGCGCATCGAGGGTCCCTCGATCGCCGGGCGTCGGGTGGTGGTCGTCGAGGACACGTCGACGACCGGCAACTCCCCGCTGACCGCGGTGCAGGCGGTGCGGGAGGCCGGAGCCGAGGTGGTCGCGGTCGCGGTCATCGTCGACCGGGACAGCGGCGCGCGCGAGCGGGTCGAGGCCGAGGGCCTGACCTACCGGGCGGCCTACCGGCTGGGCGATCTCGGCCTGGGCGACTAGCGGTCCGCCCACACCGACCGGACGCCCGACCGGACACCACGATCGGACATGCCGAGCGGCCCACTCCGGCGGGCGCTCGCGGGGGCGAGACCTGCGAGATGGGCCGCTCGGTGAATGCCGTCAGCGCTGGCGGCGGTCCCAGTGCGCGAAGCCGGCGGCGCGGGCCGCCTCCTCGCTCTCGAACCACACCTCGGCACGCACCCCGTCGTAGCTCGGCGACTCCGGGGTGTGGAAGAGCATCGAGCCGGAGTTGCCCTTGATGGCCCAGCCGGCGGGTCCGGAGCCGTCCTCCAGCGGCTCCGCGGAGCCGGCGCCGTAGATCGACTCCGCGAAGACCGGGGCACCGGCGTCGGCGCCCTGATCCATCCGCTCCTCAGCCGGGGCCTGCTCGTCCCAGGTCTGGTCGCCGCGGTCCTCGGTGACGGGTGCCGCGCCGGCGGTGGTGCCCTCGCCGGCCCACGTCTCGTCGTGGCCCTCCTGCGCGGGGGCGACCCCGGCCGCAGTGCCCTTGTCGGTCCAGGACTCCTCGCCGGTGGCGGCGTCGTCGCCACGGCCCAGGTCCGTGGTCGAGGAGGTGCCCTCGTCCCAGGACTGCGCCTGCTGCGTCTCGTCCCCGGTCGCCGTGCCCTGGTCGGTCCACGACTGCCCGGGCTGGTCCTCGGTGACCGACGCCCCGCCGGCAGCCGTGCCCTGCTCGGTCCAGCTCTGCTCCGGGTGGTCGTCGGCGACCGGGTCGGTGCCCGTGGCCGTGCCCTGGTCGGTCCAGGACTGGTCCTGACGAGAGTCCATCCCGGCGGAGGTCTCCTCGGTCCACCGGTCCTCGCCCCCGTCGGTGCCCGCCGTCGACGCGGGCGGCACGACGCCGGCATCGTGCGTGGTGCCGGAGGTCGCGGGGTCCGTCGCCGCGGCGTCGGTCCCCCCGGCCTCCTCGACGACGACCGCCTGGCCGCCCTCGTCGCTGCGGTAGGTCGTGGCCGGGTCGCCGACGGGGTACTCCTCGCCGGCTCCGCCGCCCTGGGCGTCCAGCACCTCGTCGGCGGTCAGCGGCTCACCGGCCGGCGCCTGCTCCTGCGCGTGCAGCGGCTCCTCGCTCGCCCCCGCACTCACCTCGTCATCGGAGAGGGCGGACACGCCGTCCTCCTCGGTCGGGGCGGCGTATGCCCCGCCCGTGGAGTGGTGCGCGCCCTCGTCGCGGGCCATGCCCTCGTCGTCACGCAGTCCGTCGTCGGCCGTGCCGTCGCCCTGGGTCGCCCCGGCCACGGCAGCGCCCCCGGCTGCGCCGGTCGCACCGATGGCCGCGGCCTCGCGCCAGCGGCCCGGGTCGTCCTCGTCCACGTGCCCGCTGTCGTGCTCGGCGTCGTCCGCACCCATGGGGCCCGGGTCCTGCTCGGCCGCAGGTGCCGTGTCGTAGCGCGACTCGGTCGGGGCGACCCCCGCCGCCTCGCCGTCGGCCCCGGACAGCTCATCGTCACCGGCGTGCGGCTGGTGGCTCTCGGTCCCGCCCACCGGCGCGCCGTCGGGCGCCTGGCCCGTCTGACCCGGCGCCGGCTCGACCGGCGCCTCCTCGGCCCGCGTCCCCTCGGCCGGGTCGGTCGACGCCGCTCGCTCGGGCGCGGCGGGGTCCGCACCGGCATACCCCGAGGTGGTCGGGTCCGCGCCGGGCGTCACGCCGTCGCGCCCCTCGCTGCCGACCACACCGCCCTCGTCCCGGGCGTCCAACGCGGCGCCGGAGTCGTCCCCCGGGCGACGCAGCAACCAGAAGACGACGACGCCGATGAGCAGCAGCAGCAGGATCAGCATGATCCAGGTGGTGGGGTCCATCGTGGTCCCTCCGTTCCGGCGGCCCGCAGGCCGCATTCGGGTATGCGTGCGGGCTGGTGCCCGCGACCGGTCCCTACCGTAGTGCGAAACATGCAGGTCGGCCATCACGACGGGCGAGCCTGCTGCCACACTCGTGCGCGTGAGCGCCGAGCAGGAGGAGAGCGTCGGAGCCGGCCCGTGGTCCGGGCCGTGGCCGCGGGACGCGCACGGTGCCCTGCCGGAGCACCTGGATCCCGAGCTCCTGAGCGCCGGTGACCGGCGCAACGTCATGGATCGCTATCGCTACTGGCGGCACGACGCCGTCGTCGCCGACCTCGACACCCGCCGGCACGGCTTCCACGTGGCGATCGAGAACTGGGGCCACGACTTCAACATCGGGTCGGTCGTCCGCACCGCCAACGCCTTCAACGCCGCCGCGGTGCACATCGTGGGCCGACGCAGGTGGAACCGGCGCGGGGCGATGGTCACCGACCGCTACCTGCACGAGCAGCACCACCCCGACGTCGCGCACCTCCTCGCCTGGTCACGGGAGCACGAGCTGCCGGTGATCGGGATCGACAACGTGCCCGGCTCGATCCCGATCGAGGGGTATGCCCTCCCGCGGGGCTGCGTGCTCCTCTTCGGCCAGGAGGGGCCGGGCCTGAGCGCCGAGGCGGTCGACGGGTGCGCGGACGTGCTCGCCATCAGCCAGTACGGATCCACCCGCTCGCTCAACGCCGGGGCGGCCGCAGCGATCGTGATGTACCACTGGGCGCTGCGGCACGCCGGGCGCCTGACACCATGAGGGCATGCGACGACACCTCTCCGCGGACCTGACCGCTGCCATCACGAGCCCGGTCGAGGCCACCCTCGGCGTGACCGTGGCCGACGGCGTCGCCACCGAGCAGGAGCGCTTCACCGTCACCCTCGACGGTGACCCGGTCGACGTCCAGGACGTCCTCGACGAGGCCAGCGGCACCCGGTGGCACGTCGTCCGCGACGTCCCGCCCGGGGAGCTCGCCGTCAGCTACGCCGCGACCGTCACCGACGGGGGTGCCGCGGCGCCGGTCACCCCGCTGGACCGCATCCACTACGTCCGGCCCAGCCGCTACGTCGACCTGGACCGGTTGGAGGCCGTGGCCCGCGCCGAGGTGGGAGACGTCGCCGGCGAGCAGGGCGTCCTCGACGTCGCCGACTGGGTGCACGAGCACCTCCGCTACGTCATCGGCTCCTCGACCGTGACCGACGGCGCGAGCGACACCTACCTGTCCAGGACCGGGGTGTGCCGGGACTTCGCCCACCTGACGCTCGCGCTGCTGCGCGCCCGCGGCATACCCGCCCGGCTCGTCGCCTGCTACGCCCCGGGGCTGTCGCCGATGGACTTCCACGCCGTCGTCGAGGCGGCGGTCGATGACCGGTGGGTCGTCGTGGACCCGACCCGGCTGGCGCCGCGCACCTCGCTGGTGCGGATCAGCGCCGGCGCCGACGCCAGCGAGACGTCCTTCCTCACCGTGCACTCCGGCGGGATGACCTTCAAGGGCCTGCAGGTCACGGCGACCGCCGAGGGAGACCTGCCCGGCGACGACCACCGCGGCACGGTGTCCATCGCCTGACCGGCTCGCGTCAGGGTCGCAGGGCGGTCAGCTCGACCTCGACGAACATCGAGCTGCTCTTGGTGCCGGTGTAGATGCCTCGCAGCGGGGGCACGTCGCCGTACTCCCGGCCGCGGGCGACCTCCACGTGGCGGCCGCCGGGCTGGATGGCGTTGGTCGGGTCCATCCCGACCCACTCACCGTCCCACCAGCGCACCCAGGCGTGCGACTCCCCGGTGTACGGCGTCCCGATCTCGGGCTCGCGCGCCGGGAGCAGGTAGCCGCTGACGTAGCAGGCCGGGATCCCCACGGACCGCAGGCAGCCGATGGTGAGGTTCGACATGTCCTGGCAGACGCCGGAGCGGTTGGCCCACGCCTCGGATGCGCGGGTGTGCACCCCGGTCGACCCGGAGACGTACTCCATCTCGTCGTGCACGAGCTCGACGACCTCGCGCGCGCACTCGCTCGGGGTGGCGCTGCGTCCGGCGATCTCCTCGACCCGTGACCTGAGCTCCTCCGGCGGCTCGACCATCGGTGACTGCAGGAGGTACTCGCTGAGGTCGTCGAAGACCTCCGAGCTGCGCACGGCCTCCCAGCTCAGGCCCTCGCCGGTGACCTCCGGGCGCTGCACGTCGACGGTGGCCGAGGCGGTCACCGCGAGCCGCGGGTGCGGCTCGTGCACCTCGAACTGCGTCACCGTGGTGCCCCAGTAGTCGGTGTAGGTGTTGGTCCACGCCGTCGGCGCGATGTCGACCTTGGTGTGCAGCACCGCCTGGTGCAGGGTCGAGCGCGGCGACATCCGCGCCTCGTTGAAGGAGTGGGAGGCCATGCCGGCGTACTCGTAGCCGGTCCGGTGCACGATCCGCAGCAGCATCAGCGCACCCCCGCCCGCCAGACGGACGCACCGGCACCGTCGAAGTAGTGGTCCGAGACCGTGTCGTTGACCGCGCTGCAGGTGCGCTGCAGCCTGCTCATGCGCTCGGGCAGGTGGGCCATCGTCTCCTCCAGTGATCCGAACTCCAGCTCGGCCCGGGCCCGGCCCAGCGCCTTGACCGCCTCACCGGTAATCCCGGTGCGCCGGCCGCCGGTGGCCGACTCGAGCGAGGCGAGCGCCTCCTCGGCGGCCTGCAGCGAGACCAGCACCGACCGCGGGAAGAGCCGGTCGAGCAGCAGGAACTCCGCCGCCTGCGCGTCGGTCGCCGCGCCCCGGTAGGTGCGGATGAAGGCATGGTGCGCGCCGCACGCGCGCAGGGTCTGGGTCCAGGCATACGGGCTGTCGGCGTTGTATGCCGCGGACTCGATGATCCGCGAGGTCATGTCCACCCGCTCCAGCTGCCGGCCGAGCATCATGTACTGCCAGCCCTCGTCGTGGGTCATCGTCGTGTCCGCGATGCCCCCGACGACCGCGCAGCGCTCCCGGACGAGCTGGCAGGCGCGGTGCGCCGGCACGTGCTGCAGCCGGTTGCCCCGCATCATGTTCCACGTCGTGTTGACGGCCTCCCACATCTCCAGCGACACCGTCTCCCGGGAGCGTCGGGCGCTCTCACGGGCGCCGTAGAAGGCGGCGACCATCGAGGTGAGCGAGGTCTCGTCCCAGCCGAGGAGCTGGAGCACCGTCTGGTGGTCGGTGCTGGCGGCGCCGTCGATGCCCATGACCCGGAGCAGCACCTCGCTGGTGGCCTCCTCGTCGACGACGGGGTCCTCCAGCAGGAGGGTGAGGTGCACCTCCAGCAGCCGAGAGGTGTCCTCGGCCCGCTCGAGGTAGCGACCGATCCAGAAGAGCGACTCGGCGATCCGGCTCAGCATGGTGCCGCCTCCTGCCGTTCGGGTCCGGCCTGTTGTTGCTGCTGCTCCTGCTCCGCGGGCTCGGCCTCGGAGCGTTTCAGCGCGACCTGCGGCGCGGTGCCGATCTGCACCTGCCGCTGGGCGCGCGGCTCGACCCGGGTCCGGCGGCCGTCGCCGGAGAGCACCCAGGTGTCCTTCGAGCCGCCACCCCGGCTGGAGTTGACGATGAGCTCGCCCTCCCCGAGCGCGACCCGGGTCAGGCCGCCGGGCAGGACCCAGACCTTCTCGCCATCGTTGATCGCGAACGGCCGCAGGTCGACGTGCCGGGGACGCAGCCCGTCGTCGACCATGGTCGGCACGGTGGACAGCTGCACCACCGGCTGGGCGATCCAGCCGCGCGGCGAGGCGGTCACCGTGGCCCGCAGCTGGTCCAGCTCCTCCTTGCTGGCCTGCGGCCCGATGACGATCCCCTTGCCGCCGGAGCCGTCGACCGGCTTGAGCACCAGCTCGTCGAGGCGGTCCATGACCTCCTCGCGATGGGCGGGGTCCTCCAGGCGCCAGGTGTCGACGTTGGGCAGGATCGGCTCCTCGCCCAGGTAGTAGCGGATGATGTCCGGCACGTAGGAGTACATCAGCTTGTCGTCCGCGACCCCGTTACCGACGGCGTTGGCGATGGTGACGTTGCCCGCGCGCGCGGCGTTGAGGATCCCCGGGCAGCCGAGCACGGAGTCGTTGCGGAAGGCGACCGGGTCCAGGAAGTCGTCGTCGACGCGGCGGTACATCACGTGCACCGGCTGCAGCCCGTGCGTCGTGCGCATCATCACCCGGCCGCCCTGCGTCACCAGGTCGCGGCCCTCGACGAGCCGGCAGCCCATGAGCCGGGCCAGCAGCGAGTGCTCGAAGTAGGCCGAGTTGTAGGGGCCGGGGGTGAGCACGACGACCTCGGGGTCGGTGATCCCCGAGGGGGCCGCGGCCCGCAGCGCCCGCAGCAACCTGCTCGGGTATGCCGCCACCGGCCGGATCCGGTGGGTCCCCACGACCTCGGGCAGGGTGGAGGTCATCGCCCGGCGGTTGGTGAGGACGTAGGACACCCCGCTGGGGATCCGCACGTTGTCCTCGAGGACCCGGAAGGTCCCGTCACCGTCCCGGATGAGGTCGATCCCGGAGACGTGCACCCGCACGCCGTTGAGCGGCTGGATGTCGAAGGCCACCCGGTGGTAGTGGCTGGAGGTGGTGACGATGTGCCGAGGCAGCACCCGGTCGGTGATGATCTGCATCGGGCCGTAGATGTCGGCCAGGAAGGCCTCCAGCGCGGTGACCCGCTGGGCCACGCCGGCCTCGACGTGCGACCAGGTGTCGGCGTCGATGACCCGCGGCACGATGTCGAGCGGGAAGGGTCGCTCCTCGCCCTCGTAGTCGAAGGTGACGCCCTGGTCGTGGTAGCTCTTGCTGACGTACTCACCCCGGTTGCGGACGTCCTCCAGCCCGAAGGTGTCGAACTGGGTGGTGATCTGGTCGTATCCCGGACGCACCTGCCCGTCGGTGGTCATCGTCTCGTCGAAGATCGACGGCGTGGTCGGGTAGTCGGTGAACGCGCCAGTCATGCCGCAACCCTAGTGGCCGGCGAAGGGCCGCGGGTGAGGCCCCCGTGGCCCGGACGCCTGTGGAAGCATGGGCGGTGACCTGACGTCATCCGCGTCCCCAGGAGGACACCATGCCCATCGCCACCCCCGAGGTCTACGCCGACATGATCGACCGGGCCAAGGCCGGCAGCTACGCCTACCCGGCCATCAACGTCAGCAGCAGCCAGACGCTGAACGCCGCGATCAAGGGCTTCGCCGACGCCGGCTCGGACGGCATCATCCAGGTCTCCACCGGCGGTGCGGAGTACTGGTCCGGCCAGGGGGTCAAGGAGATGGTGACCGGCGCCATGGCCTTCAGCGCCTTCGCGCACGAGGTCGCCAAGAAGTACGACGTCAACATCGCGCTGCACACCGACCACTGCCCGAAGGACAAGCTCGACGACTTCGTCCGACCGCTGCTGGCGGCCTCGGTCGAGCGGGTGCAGGGTGGGGGTCTGCCCTACTTCCAGTCGCACATGTGGGACGGCTCGGCGGTCCCGCTGGAGGAGAACCTCGAGATCGCCGAGGAGCTGCTCGAGCAGTGCGCGGCGGCCCGGATCATCCTCGAGGTCGAGATCGGCGTCGTCGGCGGCGAGGAGGACGGGGTCGCCAACGAGATCAACGACCAGCTCTACACCACCCCCGAGGACGCCGTGGCCACGGTGCGCGCGCTGGGCAGCGGCGACAAGGGCCGCTACCTCACCGCGCTCACCTTCGGCAACGTCCACGGCGTCTACAAGCCCGGCAACGTCAAGCTGCGCCCGGAGATCCTGCAGACCGCGCAGGAGGCCGCCGCGCAGGCGCTGGGCGGCGACGCCGACAGCCGGCCCTTCGACCTGGTCTTCCACGGCGGCTCGGGGTCGACCCGGCAGGAGATCTCGGACGCGGTCGACTACGGCGTGGTGAAGATGAACATCGACACCGACACCCAGTACGCCTACACCCGTCCCGTCGCCGGCTTCATGTTCAGCAACTACGACGGCGTGCTGAAGATCGACGGCGAGGTCGGCAACAAGAAGCAGTACGACCCCCGCGCCTGGGGCAAGGTCGCCGAGGCGGCGATGACCGAGCGGGTGGTGGAGGCCTGCGAGAACCTGCGCTCCGCCGGGACCCACCGGTGAGCGCCGGCACCTCGGACCTGCTGGGCATCCCGCCCACCGAGCTGCCCGAGGACCCGGCCGCCAGGGGACTGGAGGAAGGCGACCCGCGCACGGTCGCGGCGGCTTACCCGACGTCCTGCCTCGCGTGGGCGACGCTCGCCGAGGACGCGCTGCACGAGGACGACGACGTGGCGGCCTACGCGTATGCCCGTACTGGTTACCACCGCGGTCTGGACCAGCTGCGCCGGGCCGGCTGGCGCGGGCAGGGACCGGTGCCGTGGGAGCACGAGCCGAACCGTGGCTTCCTGCGGGCGCTCGCGGCGCTGGCGACCGCCGCCGGTCGGATCGGGGAGACCGAGGAGCAGCACCGCTGCACCGAGTTCCTCCGCGCCTCCTCGGCGTCCGGGGCCCGTGAACTGGGGTTCTGAGTCCTGGTGAGCTCCCCGCCCGGTGGCGCGAGGGTCGTGTCGCGCCACCGGACCGGCCCGCCGATGTGCGAGCGGCGCCCGGGTCCGTGACCGCCCCGGGTGCCGCTCGCTCCCCATGATCGGATCGATCGCGTCCCCTGACGTGCGGTCCGACGAGCCCATACAACCACGCCCGACAACTTGTTACTGACATAAGTGTGTCAGTGGCCCTATCCTGCCATAGATGAATGCTCAACCAGGGTCCGTAGGGCTGACCGAGGCGGCCGAGCAGCTCTACCGGCACGTGCTGCGCTCGGCCCCCGCGCCGATGGCCGAGCACGCCGAGGCCCTGGGCTGGCGGCTGCGGCAGACCGAGCAGGTCATGCGCGACCTGGAGCGGATGCGGCTGGCCCGCCGCACCTCGGAGGGGACCGTCAAGGTCGACGACCCGCGGGCGAGCGTGGGGCGGCTGCTCGACTCCGAGGAGTCCGAGCTGGACGAGCGGCGTCGCCGGCTGCTCGGGCTGCGCGAGTCGTTGGACAGCTTCGAGTCGGACTACCGCCGTGGGCTGCAGCTCTCCGGCCCGCGCGTCCCGCCGTGGGAGCAGGTGGCGCCGACGGAGGCGGCAGGCGTCGTCGAGCACCTCATCCGCACCTCACGCGGGTCGATCCGCCAGGTCACGGCCAAGATGGCGACCGGCCCGGCGCACGAGGACACCGTCCGCAGCCAGTGGGACGGGCTCTCGACCGGGGGCCGGGACGTGCGCGGGATCTTCCCGCTGTCGGTGCTCACCGACCCGGAGTGGCACCCCTTCGCGCAGTGGCGGGCGGGCGCGGGGGAGCAGCAGCGCTACCTGGCCGACGACAACATCCGGGTCGAGTTCGCGATCTTCGGCCGCTCCGGCGTGCTGCTGGAGGAGAACGGCGAGGACGCCGACTTCCTCCTGCTGCGACCGCCGGCCATCATCGACGCCTTCGTGACGCTCTTCGACGAGCTCTGGCGGCGGGCCGAGCCGCTGATGTCCCGGGACGCCTCCGCGCAGGACGTCAAGCTGCTCGAGCTGCTCTCGCTCGGCTTCAAGGACGAGGCCATCGCCCGGCAGATGGGGCTCGGGCTGCGCACCGTCCGGCGACGGGTCGCGGCGCTCATGGACGAGCACGGGGTCGACACCCGCTTCCAGCTCGGGCTGGCCGTGAGCCGCCGGGGACTCGTGGAGTGACGCGGGGGCGACGCGGTCGGCATACCCGTGCCCGGCGTCGATAGAGTGAGGGGTCACCTGCCGCGAGAGAAAGGCACCACACCATGCCAGCCATCGTCCTGGTGGGCGCCCAGTGGGGCGACGAGGGGAAGGGCAAGGCGACCGACCTGCTCGGCTCGGACATCGACTACGTCGTGAAGTTCAACGGGGGCAACAACGCCGGTCACACCGTCGTCATCGGCGACCAGAAGTACGCCCTGCACCTGCTCCCGAGCGGCATCCTGTCCCCCGGCTGCACCCCGGTCATCGGCAACGGCGTCGTCGTCGACCTCGCCGTGCTCATCGAGGAGCTGGACGGGCTGGAGGCGCGCGGGATCGACACCTCGCTGCTGCGGATCAGCGCCAGCGCCCACGTCATCCCGCCCTACAACCGCGTCCTGGACAAGGTCAACGAGCGCTTCCTGGGCAAGCGGCGCATCGGCACCACCGGGCGCGGGATCGGCCCGACGTATGCCGACAAGATGAGCCGGGTGGGCATCCGGGTCCAGGACCTCTACGACGAGTCGATCCTGCGGCAGAAGGTCGAGGCGGCGCTGGAGGTCAAGAACCAGCTGCTGCTCAAGATCTACAACCGACGTGCCGTCGAGGTCGACGAGGTGATGGAGGAGCTGCTCCGGCACGCCGAGCGCATCCGGCCGATGGTCACCGACACCGTCCTGGAGCTGGGCGAGGCGCTGGACGCCGGCAAGACGGTGCTCTTCGAGGCCGGGCAGGCGACGCTGCTCGACGTCGACCACGGCACCTACCCCTTCGTCACGTCCTCCAACGCCACCGCGGGCGGCGCGTGCACCGGCTCGGGGGTGCCCCCGACCCGCATCGACCGGGTCATCGGCGTGTTCAAGGCCTACTCGACCCGGGTCGGGGAGGGCCCGTTCCCCACCGAGCTGGAGGACGAGCACGGGCAGCACCTGCGCGACGTGGGCGCGGAGTACGGCACGACGACCGGGCGGCCGCGGCGGTGCGGGTGGGCGGACGTCGTCATCGGGCGCTACGCCCAGCGGGTCAACGGGCTGACGGACGTGGTGCTCACCAAGCTCGACGTGCTCACCGGCCTGGACACCGTGCCGATCTGCGTGGGCTACGACGTGCAGGGCCAGCGCTTCGACGAGATGCCCGTCAACCAGTCGGACTTCCACCACGCCCGGCCCGTCTACGAGGAGCTGCCCGGCTGGTCCGAGGACATCACCGGTGCCCGCCGCTTCACCGACCTCCCGCTCGCCGCGCAGCGTTACGTCGAGCGGCTCGAGGAGCTCATCGGCGCACGGATCTCGGTCATCGGCATCGGCCCGGGGCGCGATGAGGTCATCGTCCGCCACGACCTGCTCGGGCGCGACGAGGCCGCTGTGGCCTGAGCGGGAGTGACGCCACCGCTCTCGACAGCCGGGCGCACCGGCGACGCTCTCGGGCGCAACGGAATACCCTGTGGCCATGGATGTGACGGTCGCCACCACCTTCGACGCGCCGCGCACCCTCGTGGCGGCCGTCGCCGGCGACCCGGACCAGGCGATGCGCTGGTACGCCAACATCCGGTCCGTGCAGTGGGAGGGCGACCCGGTGCTCCAGGAAGGTGCTCGGGTCGACTTCGTCGCCCGCTTCCTCGGTCGGCGGCTCGCCTACACCTACGAGATCGTCGACCTCGTGCCGGACGAGCGCCTGGTGATGCGTACCGACGACGGACCCTTCCCGATGGAGACCACCTACACCTGGTGGGACGAGGAGGAGGTCGAGGGGCGTCCGCGCACCGGGATGAGCCTGCGCAACGCCGGTCGACCCACGGCGATGACCACGCTGGCCTCCGGTGCGGTGACCCTGGGTATGAAGCGCGCCATGCGCCGTGATCTGGAGCGGCTGCGGCTCGTGCTGCGGGAGGAGCAGGACGCCGAGCACGCCTGACACCCCGACCGGCCGCACGACGTGCGTCGACCGACCGCACGGTCTGTCCCGATGAGTTCAGCGCACCGGTCGGGTCCGACCACCGACGACCCGGGACGAGACGAGGTATGCCTGTGACCAGCTGGACGACGACGGAGCTGTGGGCCGCGGTGCACGCCGAGCGTGCGGCGCTCGCCGACGACCTCGCCACCCTGGCGCCGGAGCAGTGGGAGACGCCCAGCCTGTGCGGCCGCTGGAGCGTGCGCGAGGTGGTGGCCCACCTCACCGCGGCGGCCAGCGTCGGCAGGGTGCGCTGGCTGGTCAGCGTGCTCGGCGCACGCTTCGACTTCGACCTGCACAACCAGCGACGCCTCGCCGAGCACCTCGGGGCGTCCGCGCAGGACACGCTGGCAGGGTTCCGGGCGGTCGTGACCAGCACCACCGCCGCCTCCGGCCACACCCCCGCCTGGCTCGGTGAGGTGATCGTCCACGGCCAGGACATCCGCGAGCCGCTCGGTCTCACGAGCGAGCCCGACCCGGGGCGTGCCGCGCAGGTGGCGGAGTTCTTCGCCGGCCGCGACTTCACGGTGCCCAGCCGGACCCTCGCCACGGGTCTGCGGCTCGAGGCCACCGACACCACCTTCGCCGCCGGTGACGGTCCGCTCGTGCGCGGCTCGACCCTGGCGCTCGTCATGGTCATGGCGGGACGAGCGGCCTACCTGCCCGACCTGTCGGGACCGGGCGTGTCGATCCTCGCGGACCGGTTGAGCTGACCGGAGAGGTATGCCCCGGGCTCAGGTGGGCAGGGCGGCGGTGAGGCGGGGGAGGGCGCGCTCGACCGGGCCGGGCAGGCCCGCGCCGAAGGGCGTGACGTCGACGACGTCGCCGGCCCGGCGGGGCCGCTTCCAGGTGCCGACCGCGCGGCCCGCACGCACCACGGTGCCGCGGAAGACGCCGTTGCCGCCGGGGACGACCTGCGCCTCCTCGTCGTGGGTGAGCACCGCCCGGCGGTCGCCGTAGCCGAGGACCAGCTCGTCGAAGCCCGGGAGCAGGAGGTGGGCCGAGGTGCGGCGCCGCTGCTGGCCGTAGCGCTGCACGACCGCGGGGTCCACCCAGTGCTCCACCCCGTCGACCAGCAGCACCTCGAGCGTGTCGCGCGCGGCGTCCAGCACCGGGGCGACGTCCCGCTGCAGCAGCTTGGTCCACCACAGGAAGTCGGCGACCGGGACCGGGCCGTGGCTGCGGGCATACCGGGTGAACCACTCGAGCACCGCCTCCTCGCCCTCGAGGGGGCGCGCCGTGGAGATCCACTCCTGCGTGAGCACGAGTCGTTGCTCCGTGCCGGTGGTCGGTCCCTGGCAGAGCAGGCCGCGCAGAGCCAGGTGGAAGATCGAGTGGTAGCCGCGACCGCCGTCGGTCTCGTGACCGGCCGCCTCCCAGGCGCGCAGCAGCTCGGCCCGGGTGAGGCCCCCGCCACGCAGCGCCTCCAGCGCCACCGACTCGGCCCGGTCGAGCACGCCCTCGTCGAGCCCGAGCTGCTCGCGGCGGCGGGTCGTCTCGCGCTGGACCCGCTCCGAGGTGAGCCCGAGCATCCAGCCGAGATCCTCGGCCGGCACGACGAAGAGCGTGCCGCGCATCGGCCAGCTGCGCACGATCGTGCCCGAGTCGTAGGCGTCGCGGACGTCCTGGAGCCGGCGGGACGTGGTGCGCAGGGCGATCGACACCGACGAGCCGGGGTAGTCCTGGCCCTGGGTGCAGGTCAGGTGCCGCACCACCTCGGTGGGCGAGGCCAGCGGGTCGACCAGCCGCTGCGAGAGCAGCCGCATCCGGGCCACGTCGGCCAGGGACCAGCGGTCGGCCCTCATGACCCCGTGCCCGGCGGCTGCCCGTCATCGCCGCCCACGGGCCCGTCGTCGGGGCTGTCCCATGTGTCGTCCGCGCTGGCTCCCGTAGCCCCGGAGCCGGCCCGCCCGGCGGCCTCGGCCGCCGCCTGTGCCGCGCGCGCCAGCCACGCCGGTGGGTCGCCGTAGCGCTGCGGCCGCACGAGCCGACCGGCCGCGCTGTCCGCGACCAGCTGCTGCAGCCGGGAGGTGCGGGTGGCCTCCCGCTTGGCGCCCGTCACCCAGGTGGCGACCTGCTTGCGGTAGCTGGGCGTGGCGGCCTCCCAGAAGGCCAGCGCGGCCGGGTCCGCGCGCAGCACCTGCTCCTGCTCCGGGGTGAGGTGCCGGTCGTCCCGCTCGAAGGAGTAGATCGCGGTGCGCTCGGGCGTCCGCGCCTCGTAGGCGGCGATCCCGGCCGGACGCATGAGCCCTTCGGCGGTCAGCCGCTCCACGTGGGCGACGTTGACCGCGCTCCAGATGCTGCCCCGACGGCGCGGGGTCCACCGCTGGCGCCGCGCGTCGTCGTCGATCCGTTGGCTGACCGAGTCGATCCAGCCGAAGCACAGGGCCTGCGGCACCGCCTCGGCCCAGGTGAGGCCGCGCGGCTCGACGTGCCTCTTGTGCAGGCCCATCCAGAGCTCGTCGGCGCTCTCGTGGTGCTCCTCCAGCCAGGTGCGGAAGTCCTCCGGGCCGTCGAAGAAGACCGCCGGCCGGTCCGGGCTGCCACCCTCGCGCCAGCCCACCTCAGTCGCCGCCGAACGTGAAGCGGGTGCAGTCGGTCGGGAAGGAGAACCACGCGAGCGCCCGGTGCGGGGTGATGACGCGCAGACCACCGCCGTCCTCGCCCGACCAGGAGTCCGGCCCGGGGGAGTAGCCGGAGTCGGCATACTTCTCGAAGGCCTGCGCCAGCCGCGCGCCCAACCCGTCGGCCGCCGCGCGGGTGGCGTGCGACTCGCCCTCGACGATGACCACCTCCGTGCCGCTCTCCAGCGTCAGCGTGACCGCCGGGTTGGCCTCGACGTTGCGGGTATGCCTCGTCGTCGGGGCGCCGTCGTACCAGAACCTCCCGTCCAGCCAGACTCCCCAGCGGGGCACCGAGTGCGGTCGGCCGTCGGGCCGCACGCTGGCCAGCCAGTAGTGCTGCGCCTCCCGCAGCCGCGGCTCCACCTCGTCCCAGCCGAGCTGACCCTCGGCGGTCTCCGGGATGCCGTAGCCCTCCGGGAAGGTCGGGCGCTCGGTCTGCGGGGTCCGCGCGGTGCTCATGACGAGACCGTAGCGCCGAGCACCGACAGGCGGGGCCGGCCCGCCGCCGAGGCAGGAGGTGGTCGCCGCCCTCCGTCTCATCCGGTGCCGGCACGGTCGGGTCCGCATCGGCGAGGTCGCCCGCCACGTGCACCTCAGCCCCCGTCAGCTGCGGACGGTGGTGCGCGCCGAGCTCGGGGTCGGGCCGAAGCACCTGGCCCGCCTCGCCCGCTTCGAGCATGCCGCGGGGCTGGTGGCGGACGGAGGGCGCAGCCTCTCCGACGTCGCGCAGATGACGGGGTATGCCGACCTCGCCCACCTCGACGCGGAGTGGCGTGATCTGGTCGGCTGCCCGCCGACGGTGTGGCTCGCGCAGGAGCGCCGAAACCTCCAAGCGGACGACGGCGATGACGGGGCAGACTGGGTTCCATGAGCCAGATGCGTGTGTCCCCCAAGCTCGTCGTCAGCGACGCCGATGCCGCCCTGACGTTCTACGCCGAGGTGCTCGGTGCGCGGCTGCTCACCCGCCACACCATGGGGGAGTCAGTGGTCTTCGCCGCCCTGGAGCTCCCTGATGGCGGACAGGTGCAGGTCAAAGACCCGGACGACGCCGACCCCGCCCCGGCGGGTGACGGGGACCGGCGTGATCCTCGACGTCCTCACCGACGACCCCGACGCCATCATGGCGCGGGCGCTCGAGCGAGGTGCGGAGCAGGTCTTCGAGGTCGACGACCAGCGGTACGGGTCGTGGCAGGGAGCTTCCGCGACCCGTTCGGGCACGAGTGGATCGTGGGCACCGAGGTCAGGATGAGCGACGCCGACGTGCAGGCGGCCCTGGACGAGTGGGCGCGGCAGTCCTGAGCCACCGCGGTCGGTATGCGTTGCCCCGGCGACCCTGAGCCACCGCGGTGGATATGTGTGACCCCAGCGACCCTGAGCCACCGCGGTGGGGATGTGCTGCCAGGGCAACACGAACCCACCGCGGTCAGTTGAGCAGGGCGGCGGCGAGCTCCTCCGGCCTGCTCAGGGCGGCCATGTGCCCGCCCGGCACCACCTGCACCTCCAGGCCCAGCCGCTCGCGCGCCAGCCGCCGCTGGAAGTCGACCGGGAACAGCCGGTCCTCGGCGCCGGCAAGCACCTGCGTCTCGACCTCCGGCCACGACGCGAGCGGCCACGGCTCGGCGAAGGGCGTCCCGCTCTGCTCCGGCTCCGGCCGGACGAGCGCCTCGGCCCGCAGCGCCGGCGGCAGGTCGTGGAAGTACCGCTCGGCCTCGTCCAGCTCCCCGATGTCCACGCGGGAGTGCCCCGAGCCCTCCCACCACTGCCCGCCGCTCTCGCCCGGGGCCGGGATCATCGCGTTGAGCAGCACGAGCCGCCGCACGTCGAGCCGGTCGCACACCAGCGGTGCCGACAGCCCGCCCATCGAGTGACCCACCACGACGACCGGCCCCGGGTCGGTGCCGGCGGCGACGATCGCATCGGCATACTCGCCCAGCCCGGCCGTGTCGTCACCGGCCGGGAGCTGGACCGCCACCGCGTCGCCGAGCAGCGGGACCAGACGGTGCCAGTCCCAGGCCTGTCCGCCCGCCCCGGGCACCAGGATGAACCTCATGCCACTCCGACCATCCCCGGGCCCCGGTCTCATCGGCACGCGCGCGTGACGGGCAGCCGCCTCACCCCACCCAGACCCGGGCGTTGCGGAACATCCGCAGCCACGGGCTCGGCTCCTCGACCGTCCCGGTCGTCCACGACAGCTGCGCGTTGCGCTGCACCCGCTCCGGGTGCGGCATCATCGCGGTGAATCGCCCGTCCGGGGTGGTCACCGCGGTGAGGCCGTCGGGGGAGCCGTTCGGGTTCGCGGGGTATGCCCGCGCCACCTCCCCGTGGCCGTCGACGTAGCGCACGGCCGCCAGCCCGGCCCGGACCGCGTCGAGGTCACCCTGCCGGGAGAAGTCGGCGCGCCCCTCGCCGTGCGCCACCGCCACCGGCAGCCGTGACCCCGCCATACCGCTGAAGAAGATCGACGGGCCGTCGAGGACCTCCACCTGGGACAGCCGGGCCTCGTACTGCTCGCTGGCGTTACGCACGAAGCGCGGCCAGGCCTGCGCACCGGGGATGTGTCCGGCGAGCGCGGCGAACATCTGGCAGCCGTTGCAGATGCCGAGGCCGAAGGTGTCCGGCCGCGCGACGAAGGTGTCGAAGGCGTCGGTGAGCCGCGGGTCGAAGAGCACGGAGCGCGCCCAGCCCTCGCCCGCACCCAGGGTGTCGCCGTAGGAAAAGCCGCCGGCGGCCACGAGCCCGACCACGTCGGCGAGGTCGAAGCGCCCTGACTGAAGGTCGGTCATGTGCACGTCGTAGGTGTCGAACCCGGCTCGGTCGAAGGCGAAGGCCGTCTCGACGTGGCTGTTGACGCCCTGCTCGCGCAGAATCGCGACCCGCGGCCGCGCGCCGCGCGAGACGTAGGGCGCGCTGACGTCCTGCGCCGGGTCGAAGCTCGGGCTCATGACCAGCCCGGGGTCGTCCCCGCCGACCGCGGCGTGCTCCTCGTCGGCGCAGGCCGGGTTGTCGCGCAGCGCGGCGATCCGCCAGGAGACCTCGTCCCAGGCCTGCGCGAGGTCGCGCAGCGGCTCGTCCAGGGTGATGGCCTGACCGACGGCGACCCGCACTCTCCGGTCCCCGGTGACCTGCCCCAGGCTGACGACCGAGGGGAAGCCGTGAGGCTGCAGCACCGCGACGGCCTCCTCCAGGCGCCCCTGCGGCACCTCGAGGACGACGCCGAGCTCCTCGGCGAAGAGCGCGGCCAGGGCCGGCGTCAGCTTGTCCTCCGTGCCGTCACCGGTCGGGTCGGCCGAGTGGGGCACCTCGATGTCGAGACCGACACCCCCGGCCATCGCCATCTCGACCAGCGTCGCCCAGAGCCCGCCGTCGGAGCGGTCGTGGTAGGCCGTCACCAGCCCCTGCGCCCGCAGCTCGGTCAGCGCCGCGGCCAGCCCGGTGATCCGCGTCGGGTCGTCCAGGTCCGGGACGGTGCCCCCGAAGCCGCCCCGCACCTGCGCCAGGATCGAGCCGCCGAGCCGGTCCCGGCCGCCACCGAGATCGACGAGCAGCAGCTCGGAGCCCTCGTGCAGCTGCGGGGTGAGGGTGCCGCGGACGTCGGGCAGCGAGGCGAAGGCGGAGACGACGAGCGACACCGGCGACACGACGGCCTGCTCCTGCCCGTCCCCGTCGGTCCACCGGGCGCGCATCGACAACGAGTCCTTGCCGACCGGCACCGAGACCCCCAGCGCCGGGCACAGCTCCAGCGCGACGGCGCGCACGGTGTCGTAGAGCGCGGCGTCCTCACCGGGCTCGCCGCAGGCGGCCATCCAGTTGCAGGAGAGCTTGACCCCGGAGAGAGGAGCGCCTGCCTCCAGCGGCGTGACCGGGGCCGCGAGCAGGTTGGTCATCGCCTCGCCGACCGCCATCCGTCCCGAGGCCGGGGCATCCACCGCCGCCAGCGGCATCCGCTCTCCGGTGGCCATCGCCTGCCCGGCCAGGCCCGCCAGGTCGGTCAGCGTCACGGCGACGTCCGCGACCGGCACCTGCCACGGCCCCACCATCTGATCCCGGTGGCTCAGCCCGCCGACGGTGCGGTCGCCGATGGTCACGAGGAAGCGCTTGGAGGCCACGCTCGGGTGCCGCAGCACGGCATACGCCGCGTCCCGCAGCGCGTCGCCCTCGAGGGAGAGGTCGACGTCGTCCCCGCGCCGCACCACCCGCGCCACGTCGCGGGTCATCCGGGGCGGCTTGCCGAGCAGCACCTCCATCGGCATGTCGACCGGGTGATCAGCCTGGGACCCCGCCGAGTGGCCCGGTCCGGCACCGGGATCCCCCTCGACGGCCGGCGCAACCGGGCCACTCGGCGCCGTTGGGCCGCGGCCAGGATCTGCCTCGCCCTGGGTGACGACCAGCTCGCCGTCGTCCTGCGCGACGCCGACGACGGCATACGGGCAGCGCTCGCGCGCGCAGAGCGCGGCGAACTCCTCCAGCGACCCCGGCGCGATCGCCAGGACGTAGCGCTCCTGGCTCTCGTTGGACCAGATCTCCTTGGGGGAGAGGCCGGACTCGGCCACCGGCACCATCGCCAGGTCGAAGCGGGCGCCCAGCCCGGCGTCGTCGACGAGCTCGGGGAAGGCGTTGGACAGCCCGCCCGCGCCGACGTCGTGGATCGCCAGCACCGGGTTGTCCTCACCCTGCGCCCAGCAGTGGTTGATGACCTCCTGGGCACGGCGCTCCATCTCGGGGTTGCCGCGCTGCACCGAGTCGAAGTCGAGGTCGGCGGCGTTGGCGCCCGCAGCCATCGAGCTGGCCGCGCCACCACCCATGCCGATCCGCATGCCCGGCCCGCCGAGCTGCACGAGCAGCGTGCCGGCGGGGAAGCGCACCTTCTCCACCTGGTCGGCGCTGATCGTCCCGAGCCCGCCCGCGCTCATGATCGGCTTGTGGAAGCCGCGCCGCACGCCGTCGACGGTCTGCTCGTAGACGCGGAAGAACCCGCCGAGGCCTGGGCGGCCGAACTCGTTGTTGAAGGCCGCCGCTCCCAGCGGTGCCTCGACCATGATCTCCAGCGGGCTCGCGAGGTGGTCGGGCCCGCTCGCCCCGCCAACGCTCTCCCACGGCTCGTCCGTGCCCGGCAGCCGCAGGTTCGACACCGCGAAGCCCACGAGCCCGGCCTTGGGTGCGCTGCCCCGGCCGGTGGCGCCCTCGTCACGGATCTCTCCGCCCGCGCCGGTCGCGGCGCCCGGGAAGGGCGAGATCGCGGTGGGGTGGTTGTGCGTCTCCACCTTCATGAGCACGTGCACGTCGTCCTCGCGCAGGGCATACCGGCTCGGGCCGGTGCGCCCGTCCCCGGGGGCGAAGCGCTGCGTCCGGCCTCCCGCCATGACCGAGGCGTTGTCCTTGTAGGCCACGACCGTGCCCGCGCCGGCCACCTGCTCGGTGTGCCGGATCATCGCGAACAGGCTCTGCCCCTGTGCCTCGCCGTCGATGACGAAGTCGGCGTTGAAGATCTTGTGCCGGCAGTGCTCGGAGTTGGCCTGGGCGAACATCGTCAGCTCGACGTCGGTCGGGTTGCGGCGCAGCGCGGTGAAGGCCTCGACGAGGTAGTCGATCTCGTCCGGCGAGAGCGCCAGCCCGTAGCGCGCGTCGGCCTCCTCCAGCGCGCCTCGTCCGCGCCCGAGGACGTCCACCCGCTCCATCGGCTCGGCGACCCGGTCGGCGAAGAGCAGCGTCAGGGCGTCCCGCCCGGGGAGCGCCGACTCGGTCATGCGGTCGTGCAGCAGGTCGGCGCACGCGATCCAGGTGGCCTCGTCGAGCGGTCCGCCGCCGACCTCGAGCCGGAGCTCGGTCACCCGCTCCACCCGCTGCACGTCGAGGCCGCAGTTGAGCAGGATGTCGGTGGCCTTGCTCGACCACGGCGAGATGGTGCCCAGCCGGGGGGAGACGACCACCCGCGCGGTATGCCCTCCCGCGGCGCCGGCCTCGTCCCCGCGGTCTTCGTCGTCCTCCTCGCCCGGCCACGGGTCGCCGTAGGAAAGGATCGCGCGCAGGTCGGCGAGCTCCTCGGTGCCCGGTTCCTGGTCGGTGGCGACGACGTGCAGGTGGCGGGCGGCGACCGAGGTGACCTGCGGGGCGACCCGCCGCAGCCGGGCCAGCAGGGCGGCGGCGCGGAAGTCGGAGAGGGCGGACCCGCCCGGCAGGACGGTGAGGACGTGGTCGGCCATGGCGGTGCGGCTCCGGAGGGGTCGGCGGGGTCAGCGGGTGGGGGTGAAGGGGTGCCCGGTGAGGGCCTCGTAGGCCTCGACGTAGCGGGCCCGGGTGAGCTCCACGACGGACTCGGGCAGCGCAGGGGGAGCGGTGTCGCCCCCGCGGTCCCACCCGCTGGCCGGCGAGGTCAGCCAGTCGCGCAGGACCTGCTTGTCGTAGGACGTCTGGGTCCGGCCCGGCGTCCAGTCGTCGGCGCGCCAGAAGCGGGAGGAGTCCGGGGTGAGCACCTCGTCGGCGAGGACGACCTGCACGGCGTCGGCGTCCACCTCGTCCCACGCCGGCGCACCGCCGGCACCCTGCGGCACGTCGGCCGGGTCCACGCCGAACTCGACCTTGGTGTCGGCGATGAGGATGCCCCGGTCGGCGGCGATCGCGTTGCCCCGGTCGAGGATGTCCACCGTCAGGTCACGCACCCGCGCGGCCAGCCGCGGGCCCACCAGCGCGGCGACCCGCTCCACGCTGATCGGCTCGTCGTGCTCGCCGACCGGCGCCTTGGTGCTCGGGGTGAAGACCGGCTCCGGCAGGCGTGACCCGTCGACCAGGCCCGGGGGCAGCTCGACACCCGACACGGTGCCGGTCGCGGCATACTCCGCCAGACCCCCACCGGTGAGGTAGGCCCGGGCGACGCACTCGACCGGCAGCATCGTCAGGCGCCGCACGTAGACCGCGCGCCCGGCGACCTCGTCCGGCACCTCGGTCGACACCACGTGGTGCGGGGCGAGGTCGGCGAGCTGGTCGAACCACCAGAGCGAGAGCTGGGTCAGGACCGCGCCCTTGTCCGGGATCGGGGTGTCGAGGACGTGGTCGTAGGCGCTGACCCGGTCCGAGGCCACCAGCAGCAGCCGGGACTCGTCGACGGTGCCGTCGGCGTGCAGCGGTGCATACAGCTCGCGCACCTTGCCGGAGTAGAGCAGCTCGTGCCCCTCGAGCGACCGCGTCACCTCAGGCCTCCTGCCCGGGGACGACGACCTCGCCCCGCTCGGCGGCGAGCCCGATGTCAGGTCGGGTATGACTGCCGCGCAACGTGATCCGGCCGGCGGCCTCGTAGGCGCGCGAGCGGGCCCCGGGCAGGTCGTCGGCCAGGCTGACGACGCTGAGCACCCGGCCCCCGGACGAGACGAGCCCGCCGGGCTGGTCGCCCGTCGACGTCTCTCGGCGGGTTCCGGCGTGCAGCACGTGCACGTCCTCGACCTGCTCGGCCTGCTCGATCCCGCCGATCGTGTCGCCCGTCGCAGGCGTGCCGGGGTAGTGCTCGGCCGCGACCACGACGTTGACGCTCGTGCGCGGCGACCACTCCAGCTCGGGCAACCCGGACAGCTCACCCTCCGCCGCCGACCGGAGCACCACGCCGAGCGGGGTCCGCAACCGGGCGAGCACCACCTGCGTCTCGGGGTCCCCGAAGCGCGCGTTGAACTCAACGACGCGCGGCCCGTCCGCGGTGAGCGCGAGACCGACGTAGAGCACCCCGACGAAGGGGGTGCCCCGCCGCGCCATCTCCGCGACCGTGGGGCGGGCGACGGTGTCCAGGACCTGCGGGACGAGGTCGGTCGGTGCCCAGGTGAGCGGCGAGTAGGCCCCCATCCCCCCGGTGTTGGGTCCGGTGTCCCCCGCACCGACCCGCTTGAAGTCCTGGGCCGGCTCCAGCGCGACGACGGTCCGACCGTCGCTGAGGCAGAAGAGCGACACCTCCGGACCGTCGAGGAAGTCCTCGACGACGACGGCGTCCGCGCGCTCCAGGCAGGCGGTGGCGTGCTCCCTCGCCCGTGCCCGGTCGGTCGTCACGACGACGCCCTTGCCGGCGGCCAGGCCGTCCTCCTTGACGACGTAGGGCGAGCCGGTCGCGTCCAGCGCGCGCTCCACCTCGTTCACGGTGGTGCAGACGTGGGCGGCCGCGGTCGGCACGCCGGCCGCAGCCATGACCTCCTTGGCGAAGGCCTTGCTCCCTTCGAGCGCAGCAGCCTGCGCCGATGGTCCGAAGCACGGTATGCCCGACTCCCGGAGTGCGTCGGCGACACCGGCGACCAGCGGCGCTCGGGACCGACGACCACGAGGTCGGCACCCTCGGAGCGTGCCGCGTCGACGACGGCGGTGGGGTCCGCCGGATCGCCGGGGAGACAGCCGGCGAGGTCGGCGATCCCCGGGTTGCCGGGCAGCGCCACGACGCGGTCGACCGAGCGATCGAGGGTCAGGGAGCGGACCAGCGCGTGCTCGCGCGCACCGGAGCCGAGGACGAGGACCACCACGGGATGTCAGCCTAGTGGGCGGGTCCGGGGGCCGGGGCCACCGGTCGGACGGGGTGTGCGCGCCGCCGACGGTGACCGACCGGGACCGGGCCGCACGGCGGGGTGACAGGGGTGGTCCCCTGAGAGGCAGGGGGGGTATCTCCCAGGGGACCACCTGCAGGGCAGGGTCTGCACGGACTGATGGGGGGCTGCCCGTGCGACTCGCACTTCCCTGCTGTCGACCGAAGCCGACATGCTCCACAGTGACATATCGCGGGGGCGATGTCACGCCCAGACGTGTCGGGGGCTGCCATTGACGGAGATCCGTCATGATGGGTGCCATGGATGCCTCTGCACCCGCCCGGCTGCACGGCTCGGCCTACGAGGAGTTCGTCATCGGGGTGTTCCGTCGCGCGGTCCGCTTCGGCATCCCGACGCGCGAACTCTTCCGCGGCGAGGGACTGACCGACGCCGAGATCGACGACGCCACGGCGGAGCTGGAGGCGCGCGGCTTCCTGCGCGCCGGTGACGACCCCGACACCTGGGTGGTCATCCCGCCCCGGGAGGCGGTCGCCCGGCACGCCGAGGTGACCGAGCACCGGCTGCGGCTGGCCCGGGCGACCGCCGGCGAGCTGGAGCGTGCGTGGCGTCGGTCGACGCTGGACGCCACGGCCGAACGGTTGCCGGGGATGGACCTGCTGGGCGGGGTCGACGACATCATCGGCCGCATCACCGCCATGCACATCGCGACCACGGACCGGCTGTGGTGGGCCGTGGACGGGTCGGTCGCGAGCCGCACCCTGCTCGCGCGGGCCGCCGAGGACCCCTCCTTGCTGTCGGTCCGCCAGGGGGTCGACCGACGGCTGATCCTCGACACCTCGCTGCTGGAGCTGCCGAGCGCGGTCGCCGTCATGGAGGCCGCGCTGCGCGAGGGTGCCGCGGTGCGGACCGGCAACGGGGTGCCGGTGAGCGCGGTGGTGTGCGACAGCGACGCGACGCTCATCGACATCAGCCGGTTCGAGCCGGACGGCGTGGGGTCCTTCGAGGCGCGGCTGGCGGCGCCCGTGGCCGCCGTGGCCAACCTCATCGAGCGGACCTGGACCCTGGCCGCCCCGATGCGGCCGATGCAGGAGGCCGCCGAGCGCAAGGAGGTCGGGGGCTCCTCGGCGCCGCTGGACGAGCGGGACCAGGCCATCCTCGCGCTGCTGGCCAGCGGCGCCTCGGACCAGGTGATCGCCCGCCGCCGCGGGATCTCGGTGCGGACGGTGGAGCGCCGGGTCCGCTACATCATGGAGCACCTCGGGGCCGCGACCCGCTTCCACGCGGGGGCGCAGGCCGTGCGGCGTGGCTGGGTCTGAGGGACCCGCGGGATAGACTGCGGTCTTTGCGGGGGCGGACGTGACCGCCCCGGGGCCTACGCACCGGATATGAGGTGGGCGGATGACGGACGTGGTGTCGACCGACCGCGAGGTCGCGGCGCAGATCGCCGCGGAGCAGGCGCACGTGGACCGGGTCTACGACGAGCTGGGCAAGGCAGCCGCGCGGGTCGAGCTCGTGCACGCCGAGGGGATGTCGCGGGGGCAGACCGACCGTCGGGGGACGGGGGACCCGAGGGAGGAGGAGCTGGCGGGGCTGTTCGAGCGGGACGCGCTGGTCTACTCCGCGAGCAAGCGCCGGGCCTCGCTGGAGCACCAGCACGAGGGGCTGGTCTTCGGCCGGCTCGACCTGGAGCACGAGGTGGCCGACGAGCACGGCTCGACCCGGGAGGTCCGCTACGTCGGGCGCCTCGGCGTCCGCGACGACGACTACGAGCCGCTGGTCGTGGACTGGCGTGCGCCGGCCGCCGCACCCTTCTACCGCGCCACGCCGGTCGACCCGCAGGGCGTGCTCCGCCGCCGGGTGCTCCGGTGCCGCGGCGAGCAGGTGGTCGGGGTGGAGGACGACCTCATGGTCGCCGACCCGCCGGACGACGTCGTCGTGGTCGGCGACGGTGCCCTGATGGCCGCCCTGACCCGCAGCCGCGGCTCGCGGATGCGCGACATCGTCGCGACCATCCAGCAGCACCAGGACGAGGCGATCCGGGCCCCGGCCCGTGGCGTCACCGAGATCACCGGTGGGCCCGGCACCGGCAAGACGGTGGTCGCCCTGCACCGGGCCGCCTACCTGCTCTACTCCGACCGGCGCCGCTTCGAGGGAGGCGGTGTGCTGGTCGTCGGACCGTCCGCGGCCTACACGGCATACATCGAGCGGGTCCTGCCCTCGCTCGGCGAGGACTCGGTCGTGCTCCGCTCGCTGGGCGATGTGCTGGCGGGGATCACGGCCACCCGGCTCGACCCGCCCGACGTCGCGGCGACCAAGGGCAGCCTGCGGATCCGTCGGCTGCTGGCGCGCCTCGTGCGCGAGCCCATCCCCGGTGCGCCCACCCAGCTGCGGACCTTCGTCGGCGGGCACGCGATCCGGCTCGACGCCCCGGCGCTGGACCGCGCCCGCGCGCAGGTGCTGCGGCACCACCACCGCAACGCCGGTCACGACGCCGCCGTCGAGGCGCTGGCCCAGCTGGCATGGGCACAGGTCGACCAGGGGGAGCGGGAGGACTTCGTCGACCGGTTCACCGACTCCGGCGACGTCGAGGCCTTCATGCGGCAGTGGTGGGCACCGGTGGACCCCCGCGAGATGCTCTTGTGGCTCGCCGACGACGAGCTGGTCGGGCGGCTCGGGGGCGTGTCGCCGCAGCAGGCCGCGGGCCTGGCGGCGTCCTACCGCGAGGCGCTGCAGCTCGGCACCTGGAGCGTCGCGGACGTGGCGCTCGTCGACGACCTGGCCGCGCGGCTGGGCCCTCCGGTCGAGCTGCCGAGCGAGGACCGCGGGTTCTTCGAGATCGAGGAGCTCGACGACGCCTCGCAGTACGGCGTCTCCGCGCTGCGCGTGGGCGCGGACGGCGAGTCCGTCGCCGCCGTGTCCGGCGGCGGGGCGGGGTCGCGGGTGTCGGCCGACCCTCGGGAGCGGTTGCTCGCCGGGCGCCCCGCGGAGGCCGAGGAGTATGCCCACGTCCTGGTGGACGAGGCGCAGGACCTCTCCCCGATGCAGTGGCGGATGCTCGGCCGGCGCGGCCGGTGGGCGTCGTGGACGGTCGTCGGTGACCTGGCCCAGGCCTCCTGGGACGACCTGCGCGAGGCCGGCCAGGCGCGGGAGGAGGCCTTCGGCACCGCGCCGCGGCAGGCCTTCCACATGGACACCAACTACCGCAACGCGCGGGAGATCTTCGACCTGGCCGCCCGGGTCATCACCGAGCACGTCCCCGAGGCGGACATCCCGCGGGCCGTCCGCGAGACCGGGCACGAGCCGCAGGAGCTCTCACTGCCGACGGCCGCGATCCCCGGGGCCGTCGCGGAGGCGGTGCGCGAGCTGCGCGACGAGGTGCCGGGACAGATCGCCGTCATCGCCCCGTGGTCCTGGCACGGAGGGCTGGAGCCGGTGGTGACGGGCGAGCAGGTCGTGCTCGTCGACCCGCTGTCCACCAAGGGGCTGGAGTACGACGCCACGGTGGTGGTGGACCCGGACGGCATCGTCGCCGAGTCCCCCGGTGGGGTCCGCGCGCTCTACGTCGTGCTCACCCGTGCCGCGCACCGCAGCGCCATCCTGCGTCCTGTGGACGAGGCCGCCCCCGGCGTCGGTGGGGGCCGTTAGGGTCAGGTGTCGTGAGCACCGCCCTCTACCGCCGCTACCGGCCCGAGACCTTCTCCGACGTCATCGGGCAGGAGCACGTCACCGAGCCGTTGATGCAGGCGCTGCGCGCGGAGCGGGTCAACCACGCCTACCTCTTCTCCGGGCCGCGAGGCTGCGGCAAGACCACCAGCGCCCGCATCCTCGCCCGGTGCCTCAACTGCGAGCAGGGGCCGACCCCGGAGCCGTGCGGGAAGTGCGAGTCCTGCGTGGCGCTGGCGCGCGACGGCGCCGGCTCGGTCGACGTCATCGAGATCGACGCGGCCAGCCACGGGAGGGTCGACGACACCCGGGAGCTGCGCGAGCGGGCCGCCTTCGGCCCGGCGGCGGCGCGCTACAAGATCTACATCATCGACGAGGCACACATGGTGAGCCGGGAGGGCTTCAACTCGCTGCTCAAGATCGTCGAGGAGCCACCGCCGCACGTGAAGTTCATCTTCGCGACCACCGAGCCGGAGAAGGTCCTGGCGACCATCCGCTCCCGGACCCACCACTACCCCTTCCACCTCGTCCCGCCGCAACGGCTGACGGCCTACCTCGAGCAGCTGTGCCGGGCCGAGGGCGTCGAGCTGGAGCCGGGGGTGCTGTCCTTCGTCACCCGCGCCGGCGGCGGGTCGGTGCGCGACTCGCTCTCGGTGCTGGACCAGCTGATCTCCGGGGCCGGCGAGGGCGGTCTCACCTACGAGCGGACCGCCGCGCTGCTGGGTTTCACCGACGTGGAGCTGCTCGACGCGGTGGTCGAGGCGGTGGCTGCCGGTGACGCCGCGACCGTCTTCGGGCAGATCGACCGGGTCATGGAGTCGGGGCACGACCCGCGACGTTTCGTCGAGGACCTGCTGGAGCGCTACCGCGACCTCATCGTGCTGGCGGCGGTGGGCGAGCGCTCCGGCGGCCTGCTCCCGGGGCTGCCCGAGGACCAGGTCGAGCGGATGCGGCGACAGGCGCAGGCCCACGGCACGGCCGCGCTCTCGCGCGCGGCAGACCTGGTGAGCCGCGGCCTGTCGGAGATGACCGGCGCGGTGTCCTACCGCCTCATGCTGGAGCTGCTCGCCGCCCGGCTGCTGCTGCCGGCCGCCCAGGGCGAGGACGGCTACGGCACCCGGCTGGAGCGGATCGAGCGGCGGCTCGGCGCCGGGGGCGATGCGCCGGGTCCCGCCCGGCCCGAGGGTGCTGTCCCGGGCCCGGACCGTTCCGGGGGCGCCGGCGGCTCCCACCGCGGCGAGCGGCCTGCGCAGGCCCCGCGACCGGCGGAGACCCAGCAGCCCGGGCACCTCGACACCGCGGCCCTGCGCCGGCAGTGGCCCGAGATCATCGCGGCGGTCCGGCAGATCAGCCGGCGCACCGCCGGCGCGCTGGACTCCATGCAGGTCGTCGACTACGACGGGCAGCGGCTGCTCGTCGGGATGCCGGACGAGCGCTGGATCCGGCACTTCATGGGCACCTCCCACGAGGAGGCGCTGCGGCAGGGCGTGCTCGACGCGCTGGCGCTCGACACGAGGATCGAGGCGACCGTGCTCGGTGGGGGCGACGGACCCCCGAGCGGTCCCGGAGGCCCGGGCAGCGGGCCCGCTGGTGACCGTGGCCCCGCTGCGGGGCGCGAGGGGCGCGAGGGGGGCGGCGCGGAGCCCGCACCCGAGGCCGCACCGGAGGTCGCGTCGCCGACCGTGGCCGGGGACGAGGGACCTCCGCCCGAGGAACCGCCCCACGGGCCGGAGGACGAGGTCGGGGCCGGCGAGGCGGAGCACGGCGCTGCACCCACCCCCGGACACCTCGGCGGTGCCCCGAGCGCCGAGGCGGTGCCCCAGGGCATACCCGACACCCCCATGCGCGGCCGGATCCGCACCCGTGCCGACCGGTCCTCCACCCCGACCCAGCGGTCGGACAGCGGGGCGGCGCCGGTCCGGGGTCGTGGTGGCCGACCTCCCGCGTCACCGGGAGAGGCGTCGACCGGTGACGCCGCTCTGGCCGAGCAGCTGGGCGCCGGAGGGGGCCGTCCGCAGGCCGCCGACCAGCCCGAGTGGTCGCAGCAGGCCCGCGGGACGCAGGGGGCACCTGACTGGGCCACCGGCGGGTCGCCGGGCCCGGGCGAGCGGGCGGGCGCGGACGACGACACGGCTCCCGAGCTCTCCGGGCCTGATCCCTCCGGGCCCGACTCCTCGGGCCCCGATCGCTCGACCCTCGGCGCTCGTGACCAACCGACGTCCGCACGCGACCGGGCACCCGGTGGGGATGCGCCGAGCGACGACGACGAGGACCTGGCGACCTCCGGGGCCGTGGGCCAGCCGGTGGTGGAGAGCGTGCTGGGCGGTACTGTCATCGCCATCAACGACGACCCCGTGGCGTGAGGACGAGCCGGCCATGATCTACGAGCTGCTGCACCCCGTGGTGACGCCGTTGGCCACCGCGATCTGGCGGCCCGAGGTGGTCGGCCGGGAGCACGTCCCGATGCAGGGCCCGGTGATCCTCGCGAGCAACCACCGCTCCTTCATCGACAGCGTGGTCATCCCGCTCACCTCGCCGCGGCAGGTGGCCTTCCTGGCCAAGTCGGAGTACTTCACGGGGACCGGCGTGCGCGGCTGGATCAGCCGCGAGTGGTTCACCGGCGTCGGCTCGATCCCCGTGGACCGCGACGACACCCGCGCCGCCCAGAAGTCGCTGGACCTGGCCCTGACGCACCTGCGCGAGGGGGGCGCCTTCGGCATCTACCCCGAGGGCACCCGGTCGCGCGACGGCCGCCTCTACCGCGGCAAGACGGGGGTGGCCTGGCTGGCGCTCGAGGCAGGTTGCCCGATCGTGCCGGTGGCGCTCCAGGGCACGCAGGACATCCAGCCGGTCGGCTCCCGGCTCCCCCGTCGGGCGAAGGTGCGCGTCGAGTTCGGCACCCCGATCGAGGTCGCCGGGCGCTTCGACGGCGTGCCGCAGGGACGCGCCCGGCGCGAGCTGACCGACGAGGTCATGCAGCGCATCCTGGCCATGTCCGGGCAGGAGTGGGCCGGGGAGTACGCCCAGCGCTCCGGCGACCTGCCCGCCTGAGCGCGTCCCGACGGCGGCCAGGGCGGCGGGCGTGCCGTGGGCACGGGTGTCGGTGGCACGGCATACAGTGGCGTGCTGTGTATGAAGGCGTGGTCCAGGACCTGATCGACGAGCTCGGCCGGCTGCCCGGCGTCGGTCCCAAGGGTGCTCAGCGCATCGCCTTCCACCTGCTGGCGGCTGACCCGGAGGACATCACCCGGCTCGCCGAGGCGCTGCTGCAGATCCGGGAGAAGGTCCGCTTCTGCGAGATCTGCGGCAACGTCGCCGAGGCGCAGCGGTGCCGCATCTGCCTCGACGACCGGCGTGACCCGAGCATGATCTGCGTCGTGGAGCAGAGCCAGGACGTCGCGGCGATCGAGCGGACCCGCGAGTTCCGGGGCCGCTACCACGTGCTCGGCGGGGCCATCAACCCGATCGGCGGGGTCGGGCCGGAGGACCTGCGCGTCCGTGAGCTGGTCGCGCGCCTGGCCGACGGCGAGGTCGCCGAGGTCATCATCGCCACCGACCCCAACCTCGAGGGGGAGGCCACGGCCACCTACATCGCCCGGCTGCTCAAGCCCTACGAGGGAGTGAGGGTCAGCCGGCTCGCCTCCGGGCTGCCGGTGGGCGGCGACCTGGAGTATGCCGACGAGGTCACCCTCGGCCGCGCCTTCGAGGGCCGCCGGATGATCTCCGCGCCCACCTCGACCGCGGGCTGAGCCAGCACTGCCGCCGGGCCTGCGCACGGGGCGGCGCAGGTCGAGTGGATTCTGGTCCTGAGGTCCGCGGTCATCTACCCCTAGGGTGGGTGCATGGTCGACGAGGACTGGACGCAGCCGGCGCAGGACATGCACGCCGAGGTGGAGGCCTACTTCACCAGCCTGGAGACGGTCGCCTCCGGCGACGAGGCCGGGACGGTGCTGCCGTTGCTGCTGCTCAGCGTGGGACAGCTCTGCTCCGCCGGCGCCCGACTGGGTGCCCTGGTCGACGTGGTGCCGCGCGAACGCTTCGAGCCGGACGCGGGCCCGGACGCCGACCTGGAGCGCATCCGGGAGCAGCTGCACGACCTGCTCGGCGGGCTGGACGACTACTGCGACCTGGAGGACCCGGTGCTCACCGGCGAGGTCACCCGTGGGTCGCTGACCGACGACCTGGTCGCCGTGGCGGCGGACCTGGCGCACGGGCGTGAGCACTTCGTGGCGGGCCGACCCACCGAGGCGATGTGGTGGTGGCAGTTCAGCTACCTGTCCTCCTGGGGGGAGCGGGCGGCGTCCGCGCTGCGGGTCCTGCACACGCTGCTCGCGCACGTGCGCCTGGACGCGGACGACGAGCAGGTCATGGAGGCCGAGCTCGCGGCGCTGCACGGCGGCGTCTGAGCAACCACGGACGACGCTCGGCCGGGACGTGGGCCGAGCCAGCGGTGCGCACCCTCAGGCGAGGTCGTTGGGCTCGGTCGCCGGGTCGAGCGGGGCGCCCGAGCGGTAGGCGGCGCGGCCGAGCGCGTTGGAGGCCACCGAGCTCATGATGATGAAGCCGGCGATCGCCACCAGGAGCTTGATCAGGTCGACGACGTCGAAGCCGTGGGTCCAGACGTGGTGGACGTAGACGCCGGTCACCATCCACGGGATGCCCATGCCGGTCGCGCCGGAGAGCACGTTGATCCGGGACAGCCCGTCGCGGGCCCGCAGCATCGCCAGCGCGCTGGTCAGCACGAAGAGCGCGCCGCCGATGCACAGCACGCCGACGACCACGAGCAGGACGACGTTCATCGCTGCCCCCTGGTGAGGATGCGGGCCAGGGAGACGGTCGCGAGGATGCCGACCAGTGCCGCCAACGAGGCGACGTCGAGCAGGACGACCGACCCCGAGGCCATGCCGATCATGAGGAAGATCCCGACCGCGCAGAAGTAGACCAGGTCGCTGACCGCCGCGACCGAGGCGTCGTCGCGGGCGGTCATGACCCGGACCAGCCCCAGCACCGCCGCGAGCAGCAGGATGCCGACAGTCGTCCAGACGATGAGGCTCACGAGGGCTCCACCTCCATCGTGCGCTCGCTGCGGCGGGGCCCGCGAGTCACGGTCAGCAGCCGACGCTCCATGCCGCGCAGCTCGGTGACGACCTCCTCGCGGTCGGTGCCGTAGAGCGCGTGCACGTAGAGCGTCGGCGGGGAGTCTCCCGTCCGGGGGGCGATGCCGACGGTGATGGTCCCCGGCGTGATGGTGATGGAGGAGGCCATGGTGCTGATCTCCAGGTCGGTCTCGCAGTGCAGCGGCAGCGCGACGATGGCCGGGGACATGCGCAGCCCCGGCGTCACCACGTCGACGCCGATCCGCAGCGCGCCGCGGATCACCTCGGACGCGAGCCAGCCGCCGTAGACGACGACCCGCAGCGGGTTGACGATCATCCGAGCACCGCCTCGACGTAGGGGGCGAGGTCCACCAGGCCGGTCGCGGCCCGCGTCGTGATCTCCATCAGCGGCCCGGCGAGGACGAACATCGCCAGCTGGGTTACCACGAGCACGGCCATCGGTGCCATGAGCCGGGGAGTGACCCGCACGTCGTCGGTGAGCTTCGTCTTCGGGCCGCGCCCCGTCTCGGGGGAGTCGGGGAGGTAGTCCTCCATGTCCGGGCCCCAGAAGACGCCGACCCACAACCGCTGCATCGCCACGAGGGATCCCAGCGCCCCGATGCAGATCAGCGTGACGAAGACCGCCTGCCAGGCGCCGCCGGCCTGCGCCGACGCCTGCACCAGGACGACCTTGGCGAAGAAGCCCGCGCTGGGCGGCAGCCCGACGATCGACATGAGCGCGAGGGCATACCCGATCGTGAGCATGCGGTCTCGCCGGATGATCCCGGACAGCCGCTCGTAGCGCCCCGAGCCGTAGACCTGCTCGATCGCCCCGGCACCGAGGATCAGCGCCCCCATGGTCACGATGCTGTGGACCGTGTAGAAGATGCCGGCGCCGAGTGAGAACTGCGTGAAGAGGAGCAGGCCCAGCAGTGCGTGACCGGTGCTGGCCACCAGCTGCCAGGACAGCGCCCGGCGCATGACCCGCTCGCCCAAGGTGCTGTAGGACGCGATGACGATCGAGAGACCGACGAGGACGGCCAGGACCAGCGCCCACGGCGGCCGTCCCTCGTAGAGCGTGGAGGTGATCCGGAACAGCGCGTAGAGCGCGACCTTGGTGTGCAGCGCCGAGAAGAGCCCCATGACCGCGGCCGAGGTGGCGGGGTAGCTGCGCGGCAACCAGGTGTGCATCGGCACGAGCGCGGCCTTGATCGCCAGCGCGAGCAGCACCACCCCCGAGCTCAGCGCGGTGCGCGGGTCGGTGCCGGCGCCCACGAGCAGCGCGAGGTTGACGGTCTCGGCGGTGGCGTAGACCAGGCCGACCCCGATGAGCAGGATCGTGCTGGTCAGCAGGTTGACGACGACGAAGGTCCGGCCCACCCCGAGCCGCCGCCACGTGCCGGTGATCGCGATGAGCGCGTAGCTCGGCAGCAGCATGACCTCGACGAAGACGAAGAGGTTGAACAGGTCGCCGGTGAGGAAGGCGCCGTTGACGCCACCGATCAGCATCAGTACCAGCGGCGTGAGCAGCCGGTAGCGGTCCTCGCGGGTGATGACCATGAAGACCAGGCACATGAGCACGGTGAACGAGGTCACCAGGATCATGAGCGCGCTGAAGGTGTCCGAGACGAAGGGGATCGCCACCCCGGGCACGAAGGCGCCGACGTTCTCGGCCAGCACCGGGGTGTCCCGGTGCTGGCCGAGCAGGTCGAGCCCGGCCAGCCCGGTGAGCACGGGTATGCCCAGCAGCCAGGCACGCTGCCAGACCGGGTTGCGCCAGAGCACGGTGGCCGCGGCCGCCGCGATCGGGATCGCGGCGAGCAGCGGCAGGAGGGCGGCGGTCATGATCATCGGCGGCGCGCCTCCCCGGTCTCCGGCATCCGCTTGGTGTCGTCGTTGTGCCCGATGACGGCCATGGCGAGCATGAGCACGGTGACGGCGAGCGCGATGACGATGGCGGTCAGCACGAAGGCCTGCGGCAACGGGTCACCGGCGTCCTCGACGCCGGCGCGGCCGGGCAGCGGCTCCCCCCGCCAGGCGGTGACACCGGCGGACAGGATGAGCAGGTTGGCGGCGTGCGCCAGCAGCGACAGGCCGAAGATGATCCGTACCATGCCGCGCTGCAGCATGAGGTAGATCGCGCCGGCGGTGAGGATGCCGATCGTGATGGGCAGGATCACGGGCGATCACCTCCCCTGCGCGGCGGCAGGTCCTGCTGCAGGTACCTCGAGGCGCGGTTGGGTATGCCCAGGCGCGTCTCGGCATACCGCTCGCCGCGGGAGGTGTCCATCGGCCCGCTGATCTCGCCCTCCACCGACTCGTCGGCACGCTCGCGAGTGCCCTCGCGGCCGCCGGTCGCGCCGAGCAGGTTGAAGGCCTCCATGACCAGGCCGAGCACCGCGAGGTAGACACCGAGGTCGAAGGCCATCGGCGAGATGAGCTTGTAGCTGCCGATGTAGGTGTGCAGCGGCTCGAGGAAGGACACGTGCCCGACCAGCCCGAGCAGCCCGGTCGCCACCGCGATGAGCACGCCGATCGCCACGAGGCGCAGCGGGAGCCGCGGCGGGCCGATCATCCGGTCGCGGGAGGTGGAGAGGTAGATCAGCGCGACGATCGAGGAGCCGACCAGGGCGGCGATGAACCCACCGCCGGGGGCGTTGTGCCCGCGCAGGAAGAGGATCGCCGAGATGATCGCCAGCAGCGGGGCCGTGACGCGCACGAGCAGCTGCAGGGGCACCGCGTTGCCCCAGGCCTCGGTGACGGCGCGGTAGGCCGTCGAGCCGCGCTCGCGCAGCGGCACCTCCGGCAGCGGCACGTGGTTGCGGTCGGCCTCCGGGGGCGGGTCGAGGTACTTGTCGCGGACGGTGGAGACGATCGCGACCATGGCGACCGCGGCCATCCCCAGGACGGTGAGCTCGCCGAAGGTGTCCAGCGCCCGGAACTCCACGAGGATGGTGTTGACGACGTTGTCGCCGCCGGTCTCGACCGGGCCCTCCTCCAGGTAGTAGAGGGCGATGTCGCTGCGGTCCCGGCGCCCGGTGAGCGCCCAGGTGGCCACGCCGGCCGAGAGCCCCCCGATCGCGGCGAGCAGCAGCGCCATCTTGTTGCCCCAGCGCGGCCCGCGGCCGAAGGTCTGCGGGAGCCGCTGCAGCACGAGCATGATCATGAGGACCGTGAGGGCCTCGACGAGCAGCTGGGTCATGCCGACGTCGGGCGCGCCGAGCGCGAAGATCTGCACCGTCACCGCGACGCCGACGGTGGACAGCGCCACCACGGCGGCCAGCCGGGAGTTGGCGCGGCACAGGACGCCGACGGCCAGGGCGATGACCACGAGCACGACGACGTCCACCGGGCTCACCAGGCCCTCCTGGACCGGCAGGAGGTGGTCGCCGGAGACGAGCACCGTCACCCCGCCGAGGACCAGCGCGCCGAGCGCGATGAACTGGACCGCCACGTGCCGGGTCGGGTTGTCCGCCCGCACCAGCATCGCCAGCGACTGCCCGACGTCCGCGGCCGTGTCGTTGATGACCTTGATGACGTCGGCGCCGTCGAAGGAGAAGGTGTCGTGCTCCCGGGCCGGGAAGAAGAAGCGGCGCCGCAGGATGATGAGGACGCCGACGGCGATGATCGCCAGCGTGGTGAAGAGCTCCAGGTTGAGCCCGTGCCAGAGCGCGAGGTGCGGGTGCGGCTCCTCGGCGTCGGCGGGCAGCATCGCGGCGGTCGCGCGGCCGACCGGGGTGTCGAGGATGCCCACGACGAAGGCGAGCGGCAGGCCCACGACGATCGGGATGGCGGCGAAGGTGCCCAGTGCCCAGGGGGTCGTGTGCAGCGGCCGGTCCTCGGGCCACTTGGCCGCGCCACGGCCGTCGTAGAAGCCGTTGAAGACGATCTTGGCGCAGTAGGCGAAGGTCAGCACCGCGGTCAGGGCGACGCCCAGGAAGGCGGCCCACGAGGCCACGGTGCCGAAGGGGGAGTCCAGCATCGCGGTGAGGATGCTCTCCTTGGAGACGAAGCCGAGCATCGGCGGCACCCCGGCCATCGACGCGCACCCGAGCACGGTGACCCAGAAGGCGACCGGCATGGCGGAGGAGAGCACCGGCATCCGCCGCACGTCGCGGGTGCCGGCCGCGTGGTCCACGACCCCGACCATCATGAACAGCCCGGACTTGAAGAGCGCGTGCGCGATGACGTGCAGGATCGCGGCGGCGAGGGCGTACTCCGTGCCGATGCCGATGGTGGCCACGATGAGACCCAGCTGGCTGACCGTGGAGTAGGCCATGAGCTTCTTGAGGTCGGTCTTCTGCAGCGCGAACCAGCCGCCGATGGCGCAGGTCACCAGGCCGGTGACGACGAGCAGGACGTTCCACACCAGCACGTCGTGGAAGGCCGGGGAGAAGCGCATGAGCAGGAAAATCCCGGCCTTGACGACCGCGGCGGCGTGCAGGTAGGCGCTGACCGGGGTCGCGGCGGCCATGGCGTCGGGCAGCCACACGTGGAAGGGGAACTGCGCCGACTTGGTGAAGGCCGCGAGGATGACCAGGAGCGCCACGGTCGCGGTGAAGCCGGGGCTGGTGTCCCACACCTCGTGCGCCAGCGCCTCGGACAGCGTGGTCGTGCCGGTGCGCACGATGATGGCGGTCACCGCGGCGAGCAGCCCCAACCCGCCCAGGAAGGTGATGAGCAGGGTGCGCATCGAGGCCGCCTCACCGGCATACCCCGAGCGCGCGATGAGGAAGAAGCTGGCGAGGCTGGTGAGCTCCCAGCACAGGAACAGCAGGATCAGGTCGTCCGCCAGCACCAGCCCGACCATGGAGACGGTGAACATCGCCATGTAGAAGTAGAAGGTGAGGTTGCGCCCCGGCTTGAGGTATGCCGTGGAGTAGGCCAGCACGATTGCGCCGATGACCAGCGCGATGAAGGTGAAGACGGTGCCCAGTCCGTCCGCGCGCAGCGAGAGCTCGAGGCCGAGGGTGGGCACCCACGGCATCGACCACGCCACGGTGCCGTGGTGCATGACCTCTGTGGCGGCGGGCCAGTATGCCCCGGCGGCAGCGAGGTAGAGAGCGGCGATCGGCCACCCGGCGTGCCGACCCAGGAGGCGGGTGAGCGGGAAGGTCGCGACGACGGTCACCGCGGAGATGACCAACGTCCAGAGCAGGCTCATCGCCGACCCGCCCTGGACAGGCCGGTGCCAGCGAGGCATCGGTCGACCGGGCGGATCATGGGAGCAATCTACCAACCCCTCGGAGGGCCGCGGGAGAGCAGGCACGAGAAAGACCGACCCCGACCGGGTGGTCCGGTCTGGGTCGGTCTCTGCTGGTCGGGGTGACAGGATTTGAAAAGATCACTCCGCCACGGTCACCGACTGCCTGACCTGCGTCGTAAGTGCCTGACCTGCGATGGAAGGTCAGTAGCGCGTGAAAGGTTCGGGCACAAGAGGACACGAGATGACACTAGTTATGCCCCAGTTATGCCCAAGGTCGCGCTCGCCTAGTTGCGCCCGGTACCCGCGCCGGATGGGCGACACGCTCCGGGCCGGGCGTGAGCGGGCGCCGTCATGGTGGACACGAGTGGACACGAGATGACTCCTGTTATGCCCAAGCGTGGCCGGTTCCACGACCCAGCGCCGGGGGAGGGGCCATGACGCGCACCAAGCGTGACTTCGGGACGATCCGGCGCCGGTCGGGCGGGCGGTACCAGGCGTTCTACATGGGCCCGGACCAGGACTTCCACCGGGCCCCCTCCACGTTCCAGACGCGGGCCGACGCTGAGGCGTGGCTGGCGCACGAGCGGCGCCTGATCCAGGAGGACACCTGGTCCCCGACCCGTTCGCGCCGGGCGAAGGTTGCCCGCACCGCCGAGGCGTTCGGCCCATACGCGGGAGCCTGGTTGTCCCAGCGCGACGTCAAGCCCCGCACCCGCGCCCTCTACCAACGGCTGCTGGAACGGTTCCTGCTGCCCGAGTTCGAGCAGGTGGCGTTGCGGGACATCACCCCGGCCGTGGTGCGGGGCTGGCACGCCGGCCTGGACCCGCACCGCCCCACCCAGCGCGCCCACGCCTACGCCCTGCTGCGCTCGATCCTGGCCACCGCGGTGGCCGATGAGATCCTGGCCGCGAACCCCTGCCGGGTCCGCGCGCCGGGACCACCACCCGGGCCCGCCGGGTCGAACCAGCCACCCTGGACCAGCTCACCGTCCTCGTGGCGCACATGCCCGACCGGTACCAGGCCCTGGTCCTGCTCGGTGCCTGGTGCGGGCTGCGGTTCGGGGAGATGGCCGAGCTGGGCCGCGCCGACCTGGACCTGAGAACCGGGGTGGTCCACGTGAACCGCCCCGGGTTTGGTGGAGGGTCTTGATCTCTACGGGAGAGTGGAGTCATGCCTGCACCGAGGAAGTACAGCGACGAGTTGCGTGAGCGCGCGA